>CAZRKN010000027.1:0-53874 GCA_964600805.1 uncultured Bacteroides sp.
AGTAATCATTACCTGATTCTTCTTAATCATATTCTTCAAAGCATTCTCCCCTTTATTTGATATTTGTTTTCATCTTTACTACTCTTATCTTATTCACATCAATAGCAAATAATACCTTAATTGTCTCAATAATATTTAGTTTCACGGTATCGGAATCACCACCCTGTGCAATTACAACAACACCTTCTACAACAGGTTGTATGACTTTACTCACATAAGGTACACTCTGCCCGGCTTCATTAACTGTATAAATCGTAGATTCTTTCAGGTTCTTCTCTGTAACTGTGCGGTTTCCGCCCTCTGAGTCAGTTTCCACAGTCTCCTTTATTTCTTCTGGTATATCCTTCTCAGGAACCCGTTCTTCCGACTCTTTCAAGGTAATAAGTACTTCAACTTCGCCTACACCGTCAATACATGATAAATTCTGCTTAAGTTTTTCTTCCCAGTAGGATATATAAGATAGATCATAGTCTGTGGAAGTTCCCGATGTGTTTAATGACATTTCCTGATTATTATTTTCCATTGTATCATGATTACTGTCCGCTTTATTGGACTTTTTTTCAAAAAAAACTGAATCGGAATCTGTTCCGCCTATTGGCAGTGCAATAATACATAGCAGGATTCCACACAATACCATAATCAAGAGCTGGTCCTTACGCAGTTTAGTACCATCCGTTATTTTATTCATCAGTTTCTTAATGTGCTTCATATACTACCACCTCCATATACTTCTCTTCCATGCCAAGCACACTGCAAAACCTTTTACGCAGATTGTCCGTGGCTTCATTTTCCTTTTCTTCCGAGCCGTTCTCTGTTATTCCGATTTTATCAACCTGTATCTTCTCTATTCTTTCTATATTATTTTTACCTCCGGTAATGTCTGCGTCCGGTGCATGTTCTTCACCGGCAGCATCTTCAGTATGCTCCCACACTACAACCTTTATCCTGTTTATCGTGTATTCTGCGGTGCTTTCGCTATTCCCGGCCGGCTTCTCAAGTTCTACAATAACATTTGTTATCACATGTTTTTTCTCCAAGTTTTCGCTCGATAAATAGTTGTTTAATCTATATTTAATTTCCTGTTCCACGCTCTCTGTTACGGCTTCTGTGGCCGAATAAGAATACGAAAGATTCTCTGATATTCCATATGCATCAAACTCATGCTCCAAATCGGACAGTTGTTTACCCCAATCCGCTTCCATTCCGCTCACAATCTTATATACAGGAGATAAAAACTGCAGCAATACCAAAATCCCCACGATAAGTTTCATATATTTTGCATACTTTATATCCGGTGCAAAATGAATCACTGCCTGTGCGGCAATCATAAAGATACCGATTTTTTTAATCAATTCTACCAATGCATTCATTACATTCCCCGATTTGTTGCGCAAGCCATTATAGCTATACATATAATAAAAAGAGCGATTGCTGACAAAGCCAGCTGCAGCAGCATGAAGCTGCCGTCACCTACGCGGTTCGCACAGTTCGTCAACCTTTTATCACTGACGATGCCAACTAATGCTGAGCCTGCCTTAAGCACTCCCGCCAACAACAGAATCTTGATAATCGGAAGCGCGCATATAAAAAGCATAACAAGCGTAATATATATGCCTATGCTATTCTTAATCAACACCGCCGAACCTACTACCATTTCAAAAACACCTTCTGTCAGATTTCCTATTCCCGGTATGGCAGATACCGCTTTTTTTAGCGCTGAAGTTTCCAAAGCGTCCATTATCGGTGAAATCATAGATTGCATCATACTGAGCCCTGTTATGATAGCGAATGTTATTTTAATACAACTGTTTATAAGTTTATGCAAAAGATCCAATAGAAGATTCAGCTTCTCTTCCATCCATATGCCGTTAATCACTCCAAGCAGAGCGAAACAATATACCATTGGCACAAGTATTGACATATAGATTTTTTCAATAATATATACCGCCATCAAAAATAACTGATAATATGCTACTGCCGAAGCGGCCCCCGATGCAGTTCCAATAGTCAGAATATACGCAGGAATAAATAGTTGTATAAAAGTTATAAGCTGATTTAACATTTCTCTCACTATAGATGCAGCATTCCCAAACGACTTTACCAAAACCGTAATAAGCATAAGATATATAAAGTAGAATGCTATATCCGATACCTGATGATTTTGAAATACATCTGCAAAATTGGAAAACAGCGCTGCCGTAATCCCCAGAATGAGAATCATTACAAAAAGTGTCCTGATTTCGCTAAACTGTGCCTTTACCGACTCTACGAGACCTGATATCAGCGCAGATACCGCCGCCGTAATCTTCCCCTGCGCTATTAATGATAACACCTGTTTCCCATCAAAATGATATTCAGGAAACATAGACTTGAAACTATCCTCAGCAGCGTCCAAATCCATCTCCTGCCATATGCTTTCCCCTGCGTAAGCATGCGCTTCCATTGGCTGTACCAGAATATTACATATGACGATTATCACCATAATTATATTTTTTCTTTTATTCATTTTTCTGCTCATCAGCCTGCTATCTCGTTGATGCTTTGCATCAAAGCAAACAGTACAGGCATTCCAATTAATAAGATGTACATTTTTCCCACTGTCTCAACTTGTCCTGCCATACCGATGTATCCCGCATCTTTGCATATGGCGGAACAGAATTCGCAGACATATGCCGCTCCTATAGCCTTAAACAGAATTGAAAGATATTGGAAATTGTCTCCCAGATAATTCTGAAGGCTTTCCATGCCGGTAAGTATGCGTGTAAAGTAATTGACGGAATATGTAAGGATTAACAGGCATACGGCAAGTCCTATATAAATACTGTATTCCAGCTTGTAGCTTTTCATGGGAACTGCCAGCAATATGCCTACAAGAGCTATCATGGCGATTTTTATTATTTCCATATTAATTTGGCTCCTTTCCTATCCTATATGAATCAAATATGAATCAAATAGAAAACAAATCCTGAATCATCAGAAATAAATCATATATGTATGGCACAAGCCATGTCAGTACCAGAATCAGACCCGCAAGACTGACTAAAAATGCCTGGTCCTCCCTGCCGCTGTGCTTTAATATCTGATTCAAAATTGTTACCAATATGCCTACTGCTGCAATCCTAAAAATTAGACTTATGCTCATTTCTATATCCATTCTCCCATCTTAATCCTATATATCTGTCATTTACGCCTATATAAGCCATATTGCAAGAAACAATCCTGCCATTACACTTACACTCATAATCACTTTGGCTTTGTTCTCATATTCTGTCTCCGCCTTGGTAATATGCACTGTCAGCATATCCAGAGATTGTCCTATATCAGCAGCCTGCATTGTGCTATCCATTACCCCCATATGCTCCGGCAGATTGATTAGAATATTCTTTTCCTCTTCTTCAAGCGGCATATCCTCCATGCAGTTTTTTAGCTGCTCTTTCCAGATATTTTCAAAAATGGTTCCGTCATTTTCTTCCAATCGCTTAAAGACTTGCAAAAAAGCGCTGCTATATGGCTCTATAGCGCTACGACTGAGAATAATGCAGATTTCCGGCAGCGTACGCTTACCATAAACCATCTCGTTCTGTATCCTTACGATCATATTCCTGATTTCCCGCAGCTGACTGATGCGTCTTTTTTCTTCCGAAACCTTATCGATACCAAGTCCGATACATCCGAGCATTAGTATTATTATTCCTGCCAGTTTGAGCATAGCCGCCTCTCTCTATCATAAATTCCGATAATAATACATGTGTTATTTTTCTTTCCCAGAACCATATATCTGTCAAAAAGCTGTTCTTCCATCACGTTCTTCATGTACTCTTTACGTCCTATTTCTTCTAATGAAAAACCATGAATTGTGGCAAGCATCTTGCAGCCGCACTGAATCGCCTGATGCATCGCTTCTATGTCCTTATTTGAGCCAAGCTCGTCTACCGCAAGAATATCCGGCGCCATAGAACGAATAAGCATCATCATACCCTCACGCTTCGGACAGGCATCCATTACATCTGTGCGCAATCCTATATCATTCTGTGGTACGCCTAAGAAACTTCCTGCGATTTCCGAGCGTTCATCCACCAGCCCGACATTAAGTCCTTTTCCATATGCATTCCCTATCGAAAAACTGCGTACAAGATCCCTGAGCATCGTAGTTTTTCCACAACCCGGCGGTGAAATAATCAAAGTATTCAATACTTCTCCTTTATTGTAAAGATAAGGGAGCGCTTTATCAGATACTCCTATGACTTCGTGCGCAATACGGATATTTAAATAGCGGATGTATTTTATATTTCTGATCTGCTCATTGTTTTCCAATATGACCTGTCCCGAAATACCTACTCTGTGTCCGCCCGGAATCGTCATGAATCCCTGTCTGATTTCATCTGCAAAAGCATAGATGGAATACCGGCACACATGCGTAAGCACCGCTTCAAGCTCTTTTTCACTGCTGTATGCCGCATGAGACACATCTGATGTAAGTCCGCCTCCTGTTTCAAGAAACCATTCCTTATTATTCATGAGTACCGTAACGGGCTGATTGACACGCAGCCTAATTTCCTGCAGACACTCCGCCCGTTCTGCCACCTTCTCCCATCTTGTACGCATGAAGTCCGGAAAAATATGTAAGATTTCTTCTTTCTGCATCCTGCTGCCCCCTTATCTCAATATATGAAATGTGGGCCAAGTTATGACTGAATTATTTTGTGTGATTACATTAAAATAGAATAAAAATAAGCCTCCCTGCACATACGTCAGAAAGGCTTATTATATGTATAAATTATATCCTTCCGTTTATTTAATAACATGAAAACTTATGCGTGGTGCTTTAGTTCCACAGCATACATCGGTCTGTCTTTCTCCGGAATTTCCAAAACCGCCATAGCCTGCTCCAGAGGCATATTGGCATTCTTAATCAGGTTCTTTAATGATGTTATTATGCCTTCACGTATGCCCTCGCGTCTTCCTTCACTTCTTCCTTCTTTTCTGATTCTGTCAGCTATTTCACACATAATATTTACTCCTTCCTTCTGTATTTTAAAGTATCTTACACGCTCTACTATTCTTGGAAAATTCCTGGACTGATAATGCGGGTCTGAATCCTTGAAGTAATCCAGAAGTTCATTTATTCCCGCATCTTCGGTGTAGTATTCCAGATTAAAACATATCTCATGTAATCCGTTGTCCAGCGACATTGTAACATCCTGTCCGTCTGCTTTTCTCGGGAATTCATAACGCCCTCTTTTATCTCCTATGAAATCTTCCTTAGTTATGAATACCAACGTCACATCAGGCAGCTCGCTGTATGGTTTCCCTTTTTCCAGTATGCTCATGTCTATACTGGATAGGTAATATCTCATTCTTCTAAACGGCGCCTTTTCTTCATACATCTGTATTTCGATGCTAATAATTTTTCCATCTGTATCCTCCGCAATTATATCCAACTCTACAGAATGATTTTCCAGGTTGCGGATGGCATATTTGGTCTTCTCATTCTTAATGACGATTTTGTTGTCCTTCAGTAATATACGGCATAACTCCTGACATGCTTCCCTGTCCTCAAATACTTTTCCTGCGAATAAGTCGCTTGTTAAATTGAATTCTCCTACCTGCTTTCTTTTTTCTTCATAAGTCTTTAATATTGTTTCTTCATCCATGTTAATACCCCTGCCTTTCTCTTGGTTGTATTTTTGCAGGAGCGCTGTTATGTCAGTGCTATGAGAAATGGAATAAGAAAACAATAGAAACCCAATTTCCAGTATTAATAACCAATCTTTTCAGCAATCCTGCCAAACAAATTGAATCTCTGGCAGAACTGCCGGAATCATATAACTGTATTTGTGCATATGTTAGAAATGCTATGATAAAAACGTCACAGTTATCATGTATAAGAATCAAGATTTGTTTTATTTCGTATATAATATCATAGAATGCAGAGTAATGCAAGATGTTTTATAAATATTATCTATTAAATTATTCAAGTTGTCTCAGGGGTTAATTTACACAACTGCAAAATATATTCCAACAACTTTTTACTATCATTTTCCTTCATTTTATATGCTTTTGCTCCTTCATATAACAAGATCTGTTCTCCATAAATCGTAAAACTTTCTAGCTTATCTCCCTTATAGTTGTCATTATAATATACTTTTATAAAAATTATATCATCTGCATCTCCACCTCCACCATTAAGAATTTTTTTTGCCTTAATATTACATAATTCATTATTCAATTTTATTATTTCATCTTTTTCTGTAATTTCTGATTCGTAAGATACAATATTTGCTTCTACAATGTATAATACTATTTCTATTTTTTCCACAGAATCTACAGATTTAATTTTTATTGGATTATATTTAATATTTTCCAAAATTAGACATATAATTAACATAATTGCGAATATACCAAATATTGTATAAATAAAATTACGGTATATTTTGAACAGTAGATTTAAAAATTTTCTCATATGTTTTCCTACTTTACATTAAATTGTAGTAGTTTCTATAGTCCCTCTTCCAGGACTGTATTTTATACATTCTTGGTAATCCTGTATGTGCTTTGGTCAATTATTCATCACATATAAAATCAACCAAATGCATGATTTTCACTCCGTTTATGTTGCCAGCGGCAAGTTCATCTAGTGTCACAACATACTTGGGGTAATGGTCCTTTATTTCAAGAAGATTTGCAATCTCTCTGTCGGATTCATCAGGCAGTCTTCGACATACCTGAACATATATACGTTCATCGCGCCTCGTCGCCACAAAATCAACTTTTTTTGTTCCGTTTTTCCCGATATATACTTCGTAACCTTTTCTTCGCAGTTCAAAATAAACAATGTTTTCAAGCATTGCAGAAACAGACTTTGGATTGAATCCCATAATACAGTATTTGAGAGAAGTATCTGCAAGATAGAATTTTTCCTGTGTTTTCAATACGGATTTTCCCTGTAAATCGTATCTTTTGCATCGATAGACAACGAATGCTTTTTCCAGCCATTCCAAATAATTATATACGGCTTCAACCGAAAGAGAGCGACCCTCGCTCTTTAAAAACTTAACTATAGAGTTAGCCGAAAATGTTTTGCCTACGTTCTCGACTATATATCTGACCACACGATTAAATAAATCAAAGTTTGTGATATTGTGACGCCTCGTAATGTCATTTGTAATGACTGAATTGTAGATTCCCTCCACAATTTGATACGCCGAGCGTTCATCAAATTGTCCGAGTGCAACAATGGGGAACCCACCCATGCGCAAATAAACATTAAACAGCTCTTTGGGCGAAAGTGCGCTTACTTTTTTAAATTCCAAATATTCAGTAAAAGACAATGTGAAAACAGGTATCGAAATATACCTGCCTGTCAGATAAGTGGATATTTCACTTGACATAAGTTTTGAATTAGAACCTGTAATATATATATCTGTATTTGAATTTTCAAGCAGACTGTTGACGGCTTTTTCCCAGCCTGTTATTTCCTGCACTTCATCCAACAGAAGATAATAGCATTCAGAGTCGGTTATCCTGTCCTTGATGGCTCTATACATATCTTTGTCAGTCATGTTGCTGTCAAAGTCTTCTGAGGTATAGCACATACTTATAATGTGGTCATTGGCAACACCGCTTTTTTGCAGGTCATCCTGTAACATTTCCAAAATCGTGGTTTTTCCGCAACGCCTGATTCCGGCAAGTATTTTTACCAGCTTTACATCACGGTATTTTTTCAATATATCCATATATTGTGGTCTAACTATCATAGCATCGTCTCCTTTGCCAATAGTATAACCAAAAAGAATTAAACATCAACAGTTTTTACTTGATTATCGCAAAAACCTATTGTTATTATAGACTTCTTACTGCATTTTTATATAAACTAATCTTCTATCCCTTATTTTCCCTCTTCCACTCCATAATTTCATCCAGCCTTTCCTTAACCTTAGCCTCATCTCCCTGTGTGGTCGGGAAATAGTAGCGGCTTCCTCTCATGGATTCGGGAAGGCATTCCATGTTGGTCAGCTTCTCTTCCGTATTGTGCGCATACTGGTATCCGGCCCCGTAATCCAGCTCCTCCATCAGCTTAGTCGGCGCATTCCGAAGCTGCAGCGGGACAGGCTCCGCAATCCGGTTTCTGACATCTTCTTTGCATTTCTCACATGCAACATACAGGGCATTCGATTTCGGCGCCATTGCAAGATATGTAACCGCATGTGTCAAATGAACGTCGCATTCGGGCATTCCCAAGAAATGACACGCCTGATAAGCGGCAACTGCCACTTGCAGCGCATGGCTGTCAGCCATACCGATATCCTCACTGGCGAAACGAATCAGTCGTCTGGCTATATAGAGAGGTTTTTCCCCACCCTCCAGCATGCGGCACATCCAATATATGGCTGCGTCGGGGTCGCTGTTTCGCATGGATTTATGTAAGGCAGATATCAGATTATAATGTTCTTCTCCCGATTTATCATATAGAAGAGATTTTCTGTTTATGCACTGTGACAGACCTTCATCCGTTACGACTATACTCCCCTGACAAGTAATTTCTCCGTTTAAAACCGCCATTTCCAATGTATTAAGTGCGGTTCTGGCATCGCCGTCAGCAAAGACAGCTATTGCCCGAAGCTGCTCGTCACGGATTTCTATTTTCTGTCCCGGAAAGCCTGCCGGATTATGTAATGCACTATGTAAAAGTTTTACAATCTCCTCTTCCTCCAATGCCTTAAGCACAAATACCCTGCATCTGGAGAGCAACGCCGCGTTGACCTCAAATGAAGGGTTTTCAGTAGTTGCGCCAATAAGCAGAATACTCCCTTTTTCCACAAACGGAAGAAAGGCATCCTGCTGCGCTTTATTAAAACGATGAATCTCATCTACAAAAAGAACAGTTCTGATGCCAATTTTGCGACTTATTTCTGCCTGATTCATAACTTCCTTTATTTCTTTAATTCCGCTTGTTACAGCGCTGAAATTAATAAAATCCGCCTTAGTCCTTCCGGCTATGATGCTTGCCAGTGTAGTCTTTCCGACTCCGGGCGGTCCCCAGAATATCATAGAGGAAATCTGATCTTTTTCAATCAACTGCCTAAGCATCTTCCCCTGTCCCAGCAGGTGTTCCTGACCTATGAAATCTTCAAGTATCTGCGGCCTTAGGCGACTGGCAAGCGGAATAGTTTCTTCTCTGTTATCGAATAAATTCATCTGCTCCATATATGATTTCCTCAACTCTCGCGAATCTTTTTGCGCATCTCCAATAAGATTCCGGGGGATACGCTGAATTCATCAATACCCATTTTTATAAGTTTCTCCGTCACATCAAAATCTGCGCCCAGTTCACCGCAGATTCCCGCCCATTTACCTTCATCATGGATTGCTTTTATTGACATTTCAATAAGCTTGAACACAGCCTCATGATGAGGATTGAAAAAGTGCTGCAGGTTCTGGTTCTGTCTGTCAATCGCCATCGTATATTGGCTCAAATCATTAGTACCGATACTGAAAAAGTCAACTTCTTTGGCAAGCTTATCACTAATCAACGCTGCAGCCGGGGTTTCTATCATAATACCAAGCTCCACATCCTCTTTATATGGTATTTTTTCCTGCTTAAGCTCCTGCTGTACCTGCGATATTATTTCCCTGACCATCTGAATCTCTTCTAATGAAATAACCATAGGAATCATGATTGCCAGATTACCATGACAGCCGGCACGGTACAATGCACGCAGCTGCGTCTTGAAGATTTCGGGTCTGGTCAGGCATATTCTAAGTGCCCTATAACCCATCGCCGGATTTTCCTCGTCTTCCAGCTTGAAATATTCCGTTTTCTTATCTGCGCCAATATCCAGCGTTCTGATGATGACCTGTCTGTCACCCATCTTTTCAAGCACCTGTTTATACGCTTCAAACTGCTGTTCTTCCGTGGGAAAGTCACTATTCTCCAAATATAAGAATTCGCTTCTGAACAGTCCGATTCCTTCTGCGTCGTTTTCTATGGCATTATCAATATCATTTAAGCTTCCGGCATTCGCATAAAGGCGTATTTTTCTTCCACTGTGCGTAATTGTCTCTTTACCTTTTAGATTTTGCAGTTTTTTCTTCTTTTTCGATAGCAATGCGACTTTTTTCTCATACTCCGCATATGTTTCTTCATCTGGGTCAATGTATGCAACATCGTTTTCGCCATCCAGAATAACCTGGTGCCCGTCATATTTCTCCAAACAGAGCGACTGTACAGAAACCAGTGCCGGAATCCCCATGCTCCTTGCCAGAATCGCCGTGTGCGAATTGGCGGAGCCTTGCTCCAGCATAAATCCCAGCAGTTTTTCTTTGGGAAACTGAAGCGTATCGGAAGGTGTTAAATCTCTTGCTGCCAATATAACCGGCTCTTCAAACAAATTTCCATCCTCTGTTTCATTTAACAATATTTTGATAAGCCTGTCGGATACATCCTGTACGTCTGCGGCACGCCCTCTCATATAATCATTGTCCATGTCCTGAAACATCTTCGCGAACTGTTTACCTGTCACGGAAATCGCATAAGCGGCGTTTATTTTTTCCTTACTGATTAAATTCTCAATTGCTTTTTGATACTCTGAATCTTCCAGCATCATTTTATGCGTTTCAAAAATAGCCGCATCAGCTTCACCAACTTCATGCAGAGCCTTATCATACAGCATTGTAAGCTGTTCAACCGCTTTTTTGTTAGCCTCATTATATTTTGCTATTTCGCTCTCGGAATCCTCAATCTGATATTGCGTTACCGTAGATTCTTTTCCGGCATAATACGAAAGCTTTCCTATGCAGATATCCTTATATACGCTCTTTCCATATAGAGTAACCATATACAGAACCTTTCCCTTTCCTAAGACTTGGACAGCCGTCGTCTATTTCCTTACAAGTTATCTTTAAGAAATTTTTCAATTTCTTTTGCCGCTTCCTTTTCGTCCGCTCCTTCTACGCTTACGGTTATAGTATCACCTTTTGCCGCGCCAAGGCCCATAATGCCGAAAATACTCTTGCCGTCACCCTTTTTTCCGTTACAGCTTATCTGAACCGTTGAACTGTATTTGCTTGCCTCTTTAACAAACAATCCTGCCGGTCTGGCATGTATTCCTATTTCGTCTTTAATCTGATACTCAAATTGTTCCATATCGAATAATCCCTGCCTTTCTATAATGTTTGATATTGCGCATTCAAAAAAATACTCTTTCTGCGCAATGCCTTAGCGTACATTATATCCAATCTGCAGTGATTTATTCCTGCTGCAATCAGCACCTGAACATCAAAATGTCCTGTAATTTAACAGATATTAATTTACTAGCATTTAATTCATATATTACTTTTATATAATACATTTATATTATACGGTTTTCAAGCAAATCTGCCAATTATGCGCAAAACATATTAATAAAAATCCTGTCTGTTACAAATTGTCATACTACTTTTGTAAAAAATATGATATAATAAACGCAAGCTCAGCAGCCTAAAAAATCGTCGCTCAGCAGCGACGATTAAGAGAATGCTTCGCATTCTCATTGGAATGATTTATGCTGCGGCGTAATTTCCTATATAAAAAAACACAAACGATGCTTGTGTTACAAGAATTACTTCGTAATTCTTATTGGAATGATATATTTTAATCGCTTCTATGGCTATAATTAAAATGAAAACATACATTATGCAGAAGAAAGGTACAATAATATTATGAAACTTGACATGCACTGTCACACAAAAGAAGGCTCTCCCGACGGTAAAATAGCGCTTCTTGACTATATCGCAAGACTTAGGGAAAAAGGCTACGACGGTATGCTTATCACGGACCACAATTCCTATAAGGCATGCAAATATTATAAGAAACTTAAAAATAAGCCTAAAAATTTCACCGTACTATGCGGAATAGAATATGATACTCTGGATGCAGGACACATCATAATCATCATGCCTACGGGAATGCTGCCAAGAATTCTGGAGCTTCGCGGACTTCCTGTTCTTTTTTTGGTCGAGCTCGTACACCGCATGGGCGGAATTCTGGGACCCGCGCATCCATATGGTGAAAAGTTCTTAAGTGCCTTCAATACCCGTCTTGGAAAAAGGGCAAAAGAAAAACTGATGAAAAGATTCGATTTCGTAGAAACCTATAATGCCTGCGAAGATGCACAAGCTAATAGGAATGCCAAAATCCTTGCCGCAAAATATTATCTTCCGGGAATAGGCGGCAGTGACTCTCACAAAAAAGACAGTCTTGGATTTGGATACACTCTTTTAGAGAATAACGTCGCAAATGAAACTGAATTTATCAACTATATTAAAAACGGACACCCTGTAACATCAGGCGGCGTCCGCTATTTCCACACTACTAAGCAAAAACTTGGTAAAGCAAATGATATTCTCGTCTATTCTTTCTGGTTCTATAATAAATTTTTGGCATTGTTCAGAAGCAAGCCAAGAAAAAGGGAATTGACCAAAAGCAGGCTGATGCAGCAGACAAGATATCGTAAAGTTAAATACATCACTTTATCATAAATTGAAAAATCTTCGATTTTTCAATTGCAAGTTTCGTGCTCAAGCGCTTCCAGCGCTGCCCAAACTCGCAGGTTACGCAAAACCTTTTATTTATTTTCTTCGCTTGAAACCACACTCTTTATGTCGTCTAATGTATCATTGAATGCCGTGGAGACCATATCAGGATTATTACGGATCATATCGCGTTTGTAAAAATCCAGCATTTCCTTGTAGTTTCTGCGGCTTTCCATGTACAGGTAGTATCTGGCTCGAAGCTCGGCAATTTCGTCACGTACACTATCCATATATGCGCCCGGTGCATTTTGAATCGTCTCTTTAATGCTGCTGAACCGTTGACCAAGGCTTTCTATCAGGTCATCCATTCTGGAACCACGCTCATGCTTCTTTTGCTCTTTTTCCTCGTTATTGAATGCCATAATAACATCCAGCCTTTTTTGCATCCGCATAAGTTCTTCCTTTGCCCTATGCATTTTGAAAAGAATATTACGCAGGTCTATGGCCGTTTTAAATGATAGCGCAAAATCCGCCGCAATATAAATAGTAAGAAGTAAAGTCACATAGTACAGCAATTTAGGCGGAATCGAATATACCAGCTGTTCTACCGGTCTGTGTCCGACATTCGTCATAATAATCGTAAAAAATCCCCATACAATAGTAGACCTTAAGCAAATTTGACCTTGAAAATTGAATTTTCTTTTGGAATAATCCCAATACCTGACCTGAAAGAGCGTTTCCATTGCTACGCCTGTAACATATTCCAGTGCAGTCGCACCCACACATCCTGCGAAATATGTCAAAATCACGTTATCCCGAAACGGCATGGATACAACTAACATCATAGTGGCTCCGCTGCCATATAAAGGCAGAAACGGTCCTCTCATAAAACCGCGGTTAATAAGCTTTTTACTTTTAAGAGAAACCCATGTGGATTCAAAGCACCAGCCCAAAAAGCTATAGAAATAAAAGAAAAACAGCCACTGTGTCATATTATAGTGCATAAACCGTACCTCTTCCTCTATCGTGTATTCTGTCGGATAATGCTTCTTAGCTTACCCAAATATCCCAACAGCTATCCTCTCTTTGCCTTTTCTGGTTTCTCCCATTTGCCCATAATATATAAATTTACCATATCCGCGCACCGTCACCGCATCATCTTTTTTCAACTGATAGCTGTTATTCTCCATTGTAATTCCGTTAATAAAGATTCTGCCGGTTTGAAATAACTCAAGGCTTTTACTTCTTGAAATATTATAAAGCTTTGCAACTATTCCGTCAATCCTTAAGGAAGATGCCGTAACAGATACCGGTCTTGGTTCTGCTCCCTGCAAGCCTTCCGCATTTTCCCGAATCCGGCATTTTATATTGGTATGCTTCACCTTATTTAAGTTTTCTAATAAATACGGAGTAATACTCTGCACACAGAATAGAATACCGCTATTCTCCTGCACAAAGATATCTCCAATCGTACTTCTCTCTATTCCCAGATTCATAATGGCTCCAAGAAAGTCCCTGTGTGTGAGCGCATCCGCAAACTTCGGCGCTGTGGGAAGCATTTCCAGACAAGCAATCGGATAAGCCTCTTCGTAGCCCATATTCTCAGGACTTCCAAAACGTATAATCTTTCTGTCACAGATAGGAGAACCGCCTTCCATGCCGTATCCCGCATAGGCGACCTCTTTTGCCACTGCATGGAAAACTTGTTGCTCTGATAAACCCAAAAAAGGAGTGAAGGTGTATATGCCTCTGCTATATGATTTTTCCGCCAGTTCAAGCAGTCTGTTCTTTAATTGTAATAGTTCCTTTTCTGTTATTCCTGACATGGTTTCATTCTTTCCTCCTTATAACAATAATCCCAAGTCCGAAGAGTACCAGTCCGATAACCAGCATGATCACAACATCCATAACCCCTAACGTATCCTTATAGAACATCGGTAATATTTTCTCCATCTGCTCCGGATAATAAGATATCAAAACGCTTAATCCGTTATTTATAAAGTGCATCAGCATAGCAGGATAAATACTATCTGTTATGTAAACCGCATAGCATAATACCAGACCCAGTAGTCCTGTAGGAATGAATTTGACCAGACTCATATGATAAACTCCGAATAACGTCGCAACAACAGCAATCGCTACAGTTATACGGTACTTATCCTTCATGGAGTGAAAAATCATTCCACGGAAAAGCATTTCCTCGCAGATTGCAGGAGCCACAGCTATAACGAAGAAAACGCTTAAGAAGTTGCCGCTCATAAGACCTTCAAATGTCGTGTTGACATTTTCTGCACTGCTTGGGAACAATTGTATTAAGCCTGTCGAAATGACGATATTGATAAAGAACATTCCGACACTCATAAGCAAGGCGCCCGGATAGCTTTTTGCCTTAGTCTTCTTAAAGCCATATGTCAGGAATATGTCTTTTTTCGTATAAAGCACCACTAAGAGCGGTACTATAAGCAAGATTAACTGCGTTCCGAAAACTCCTGCCAGACCGAATTTAATCTGCAGCATTGTGCCTGCATATAATACAAGCATAATTGTAAGCGCAACCACGAACCATACATCCGATACCGCGGGTACTCCGCCTTTTTTCAGGTTACTGCGCCTCTCGAAAAGCTGCATGCCGCCTTTGGCATCTCCGAACAGAATCGCTTCGCTGTCATAGATTTTGCTTAAGAACAAAATGGCAAGCACCGCATATGCAACATTACTGATAAGCACAACACCGATTGCTGCGTAATCTATTTTGAACACCAGCATATTTTTAATCAAAAGGCAGATATTCGCTACGGGAATCATAGCCATCGTATTCGTCAATTCAATATTAGGAATAAACCCGATATAGCCTATGAACATAACGACCAACATCAGCGGAGTTATATAGTTATTCGCTTCTTTATAGCTCTTTGCAAAAGATGTAGTACACATTGTTATGGCGCTGATAAATAACGAAAATGCAAAAATTGCTAAAATACTTACCAAAATTGCCGGCAGGAACATTGCCATATCAAAAGCCTGCGTATCAGTCTGCAGTTCCATTATTTTATACATATAGACTGCAATTCCGCCCATAGAAAGAATGTTGAGGAATGCAGATATGATACCGATTACCGCAACCGTCAAAAACTTGGAAATAATCAGCTGTCTACTCGTAACAGGCAGAGTAAGAATCGTCTCTAATGTTCCCCTCTCACGCTCCCCTGCCGTAGTATCGATTGCAGGATACATAGTTCCCATCAGAAGACTTATAACCAGCATAAATGGAAGAATGGAGCCCATGATGCTTCCTAACGACTGCTCACTGCTCGCTATATCTTTTTCTTCATAAGAAACAGGCTCCAAAATCTCATGCACGTCAAGACCGGCTTCCGCAATCTTTTTCTCCGTAAGTTCTTCCCTGAACTCATCAAATACATCCATAACTATGTTCTTCGCATAGCCTGAATTTGTTACGGAAGAAAGATAGTATACCTCATACTGCATTTTCCCATCCTGAAGATTCCCTGTAATATAAACGTCAAATACCTCGTCGTTTAGATATTGTTCATAGGAAATATCCGAATCAAAGGTTTTTATATCACTTATAGAAAGCATATAATCACCTTCTTCATCATCTGTACTTTCCTTACTTTTTGCCGCCAGTTTCTGTAAAAATTCATCGTCTTCTTCCACATTTACTGCAATTTTGTATTCCTGAGTCTCCATACCGGAAGAAATAATTGAAACCAGCTGCATCACGCCTAAAAAAATCAAGGGGTACAGTATAACAGGCACAACTAACATCATCAACACAGTTTTTTTATCACGAAAAACATCAAGAATTTCTTTCTTCATCAAGGTTTTTATGATTTTTGCATTCATCTGCCGCGCCCTCCTTCATACTGCTCTAATACCTCATTTTCATATTCAGCTTCCTTTATGATTAATTCTTCAAAAACATCCCTTAAACTCTCTTTTCCTGTCCGTGCTTTTAATTCAGCCGGTGTTCCCTCACTCACAATTTTACCCTGATGGATTAGTAGAATTCTGTCGCAGAGAAACTCCGCTTCTTCCATATAATGAGTTGAGTACAGGATAGTCTTGCCCCGCTCCCGCTCTTTTTTCATAAAATCAATAATTGCAGCGCTGCTTATAATATCAAGTCCAAGCGTAGGCTCATCGAATATGTATACCTGCGGATCATGCACCAGACATCTGGCAATAGAAGCACGCTGTGTCTGTCCTGTCGATAATTTCTCTATTCTGTTATCTATGAAATTCTCCATAGAAAGAACTCCACTTATATTTGCGATACTTTTCTCAACATCTTCTTTCGTCATTCCATAGACTTCTCCAAGCATCTGCATCAGTTCTCTGGCGGAAAACCTGCCATACAGCTTGGTATTGTTAGACAGATAGCCTATATGTCTTTTCACCTCTATATCATCCGTAATTTCTTTGTCTCCGATTCTGATACTGACCTGCCCGCTTGTCGGCTTCATCAACTTTGACATCATGCGAAGCAGCGTTGTCTTTCCCGCACCGTTCGGTCCTAGAATGCCTACAATTTCACCTTTGTTTACAGTCAGGGAAATACCGTCTACGGCATTGATATCTACTTTTTTGTTTTTCTTCTCATTTTTGGTAAAGGTCTTTACCAGATTATCAGCCTTAATCCTATAATCACTCATCTTTTAAATCATCCTCCTCATTCTCAATTTTATCCCTCTTCCTTTTATATAAAAATGTCAGTAAAAACAATCCTGAAAAGCAAGCTGCAAAAATTATAATAAAATATGCTATACCAGCTGCAATTGAGCCATAAAACTTATGATATTGCCGGTATGAAGTGAAAAAAATATAAATTCCGGAAATCACTCCCGCTATCAAGCTGACAATCAGATTAACCTCATTCGTAGGTTCAAGCCTTCTATCCCAGATACCGTTTTTCATACAGCTAAAGCCAATATACAAGGCAAGACACATGAATATAATCCATTCCCCCGCCACGTACTGCCACATTCCCTGACCGTATATATATTGCTGTACAAGGAGTGATATGGTTAATCCCCAAAAAGCCAGCCAACAGCCGTTGTGTTCTATTTTCAGCAATTTCTGTTCCTGCATCTCATCCAATTTGTTTTTCATCTTTATCGATTTCTTCCATTTCATCTTGTAATCCTCTCTTTCCTATCTTCTGACTTTCATTTAATAAATCTTTCTATCTGCCTGCATCTTCCCTATCAACTTATTCCTTACTAACCTCTTCCTTATCCTCATATTCTTCCCAGAATAAATCGTCCAGTGTTTTGCCAAGTACACGGCAGATGGAGCGGCATAGATTAATAGTCGGATTATATTCTCCCTGTTCAATTGCATTTATTGTCTGCCTTGATACGCCGACTGCCTGCGCAAGCGCTTTCTGCGTCATATCTTTCTCAGCTCTTGCTACCTTAATCGGTATGTTTCTTGCCAATGCTTCTATACCTCCTCTCGAAAAATCCGTGTAATTTGTTCTTCGTTAAATTTGCATAATACCAACTGCATAGTACTGGTGCATCTCGGAATACAACTCAGCGCATAGTACTGGTGATAGGTATATAGTACTATACGCTTCTATGTGTGTCAACTATATTTTACATTTATTATTATATATTTTACCAAAAGCTATTTGTGATAGCTTTCCGTATTATATCAACTTACTCAGCACTTCTATATATCGAACTGCGATATAGGCAGTATAGCACTGCGATATAGTGAAGTCAAGATGATTTTAGAATAAAAAGCGCATAGGCTCTATGTTAATCCACCCATGCGCTTTCTTATTTTTATGAAAAACTGATAACCTCTTCCTTAGGCTTCTTCGTCTGCTCTACGCTGATTGCGTGCAGTACAGGTCCCTCTCCGTTATAATCCTCAAAATACTCCTTAGACACCTTCGCAGTCACCTTTACCCACTGCTTATCCGACAGAGTATCCGTCTTTTCATACTCGCAGGCAAATCCAAGAAACGCCATATCTTCAGCACAGCAGGTCATCGCCATTCTACCCGGTACAAAGTATCCTTTCGGAAAGTTCTTCGGAATAAGCACCATCGCCGTAAACTGTACGGTTTTGCCCTCATAACGTCCTATATGATCCAATGAGTCCAGATACCAAATCCCATAGCCCGTATTATCAAGCTCCAGAATCGGCGCCTTCAAATCATACGGTAAGTCATCTTCCATAATCTGATTGACTTCACCATTGGAATCCTCGAATACAATATCCGCCTTCTGGTTAATAGCCTTGACATTTCTCTTATAGCTGCTCAAGTCCTCCACGCCGTCGCACCGGTTGAAAATAATCAACTCAGACTTACGAATCATTTCCGCAAGCAGCGATTTCATATTCGTAAAATACATCGGAAACGTAGAAGCATCAATAGTCGTAACCTGCTGCTCTATCGTCCAGTGCCACGGAAGCTTCATATTCTTATAATTCCACATACCGTTATACTCAATGATAATACGCTCCGGCTTATGCTTCTTCTCTAACTCGATCAAATGGGAAGCATTGAAATCCTCTTCTTCATCTATCAGCTCTACGACTGTTCTGCTTTTTTGAAGAAGAACTTCATCGTATTCAATTTCTCCCTCTTCACACAGAATCAGCAGAGTCTTGCCCCGAATCTGAAAATAAGGCTGCGCTATGGTATAACATATAAACTCGGTTTTACCGCTTTCCAGAAAACCATTTATTACATATACCGGTTTCATAATCCAATCACTCCATTAACTGATATTATTGTCCGAATTTTTCTCAAAATGCTGTTTTTATAAACTGAAGTTCAACTATTACTTTTGAAATAATTCCGCAAGCTTCTCTTCGTTCAATTTAGAGCCAATCACGCAGATTTTGCCTGTAACGTCAGCTTTGCCGTCTCTGATATCACATTCTTCCGGAACATAATCAAAGTATACCCATGTTCCGTCTCCTGCCGGAACCATGCCTTTCGCCCGAAGCACGATGCCGTATTCTTCCTCCTTATCAAGCTTCTGTAAACGCTGCTCAATCTCTTCCTTCGTATATGAAGTCGGGGTTTCAATTCCCCAACTTGTAAATATTTCATCCGCATGATGGTGATGATGATGTCCATGCTCATCATGATCGTGATGATGGTGATGTTCATGCTCATCATCATGGTCATGTTCGTGCTCATCATCATGGTCATGGTGGTGATGTTCATGCTCATCATCATGGTCATGATGGTGATGTTCGTGCTCATCATCATGGTGTGCCATGACTTCCTTCATCAACTCTGCTTCCAAATCCTTTGCACCCTCTATTGTCTCCAAGATGTCTTTTCCTTCCAATTCATCCCATGGAGTTGTAATAATCGTTGCCTTAGCATTATGTTCTCTTATCATATCAACACAGGCAGCTAATTTTTCCTCACTCAGTCTGTCCGTTCTGCTTAAAATAATTGTTCCGGCATGTTCTATCTGATTGACGAAAAACTCTCCGAAATTCTTGATATACATTTTGCATTTGCCGGCATCTACAACCGCAACGGCGCTGTTTAAAATAACGTCATCGTTCTGCATAGCTCCCTGAACAGCTTTCATGACATCGGAAAGTTTGCCCACGCCGGATGGCTCAATCAGTATTCTCTCAGGAGCATAAGTGGATAACACTTCTTTAAGGGAAGCGCCAAAATCGCCCACCAGTGAGCAGCAGATACAGCCGGAATTCATCTCCTTAATCTCAATGCCGGCCTCTTTAAGAAAACCACCGTCAATCCCTATTTCACCGAACTCGTTCTCTATCAGCACAACCTTAGTGTCCGCCAGAACCTCTTTTAACAGTTTCTTTATCAAAGTAGTCTTACCGGCTCCCAGAAATCCGGATACAATATCAATTTTAGTCATTTAAAACCATACTCCTTTCTATGCCGGACATTTCGCCCAAACTCTGAAACAACATAACTTCATGTTTCATATTCTACTACTGTTTTTCAATCTGTCAACTCCAAAAACATCGAGTCTTTCTACATTTTCGGCTATACGATGATTTTGTAAGACGCTTCAAAGCTCTCTCCTGCCGCTATATGCTGCCCCCATTTCCGCTCTTCCCATGTGCCTGAAAAATCCTCGTCATCACATCTGCCGTACCATGGTTCTATACAGACGAACGGCGCTTTTTTGCCCGGCGGCGACCAGACGCCAAAAAGCGGTGCATCAAAGCTTACTGTCAGATATGGAGTGCCGTCCGGTTTAATCAACGCCACCTTATGAGCCTGATCATTTTCTATCACAAGAGCATCGTTATCAAATAAATGCTCCGTAATCCACATATATCCGTTATCCAGAGAATAAACGGCTGTCTCGTTACTCATAAGTCCATTCCGCAAAATTCCCGCCGTCACTTCCTTTGCATCAAACATAAGTCTGTAATCCGACTGCTTTGCATCTTCCTCAAGCGGGCATCTGAAAGCCGGGTGTCCTCCAATAGAGAAATACATCTCCTGCACAGAAGGATTAGTCACCTTCCATTTTACAATGATAGTGCTCTCACACAGTTCATAACCAAGCTCCAGAAGAAACTCATATGGGAATTTCTTAAGTGTTTCTTCACCTGATTTCAGGGAAAACCAAATTTCCCGGTTGGTCTGACTCTTCAGATTAAATTCCATATCCCTGGCAAAGCCATGCTGTCCCATAGGGTAAGACTTTCCATTATGTACATATTCACCGTTCCGCAGACCACCCACTATAGGAAACAGCACAGGTGAAGTGCGTTTCCAGAAAGCAGGATTTCCTCCCCACATATACTCTACCCCTGTGGTAGTCTTTTTCAAAGATTTCATTTCAGCTCCCATGCTGTCAACCTGTATGGTGATTTGTTCATTACCGATTTGAAATAACGCCATATCAAAAACCATGCTCCCTTCTAGTTCCGGTTACTATTTAATTTCACTATAGTAAGTATACCATATTTTTCCGCTGCCAACACTATAAACTGTCTCTTAATTCATGTTTCATAACCAGCTCTTCCGTATGATAACGTCTTCTTGGAAGGGTATACTCTAATACGGCAAGCCTTGAGAGCAGTATATCCGCTACACTATTGTAATTGCTGATTTTTTGCCCTCCTCCTGCCTTCAGGGATTTTGATACGCTGATTATCTTAATGTCGAAACAAACCGGTTTGCCCATTCCGTTAATAACAAACTCTCCGTCTTTTAACAAATAACCCTCTATAACTATAATATATCCTTCAGGCAGATTCCCGGATTGGCTGTACTCCACCTGACATCCGGTCTGTTCATACAATTGTTTCTTTGCTTCAATTTCATTTTCGAGATATGTTGAAATTCCCGTTTTCCATTCAACGCCAAATTTCTTATTTTTCTCTATCCATTTTCTGAAAATCTCTTTTGCCTCTTTATAAGCATCATTCACCGCAGTCGGTATTTCTTCAGCAGATATCGGTGTCGTATTCAACATGTATTTTAACAAATAATCCGATTTTTCCGAACATTCTATTTTGACTTGGTTATCAATCAGATATTGAAAAAACACGAGACTGTTGTGCATATTGTATTCAAGTTTACATAACTTCTTATTCTCTATGCTAAATAAATTAATAAAATCTCTGTTACCACCGTTTTCCATCGCGGTACGACAATAAGCAATATCGCTTAATTCAAATGAGAACTTTCTACCGAAACTATTTGTATAGCAAAGCGCAGTATCCTCCACTACCAGTTTCCTGTTCCTTGCATCCATACACAGCCAGATACCCGCCAGAATAATAAGTACAGCCACCGGATATACCAGCAGACAGTAAAGCACATCGCTTTTTCCGGATTTATCCGGATACATTGTACATAAAATACCGTATAATATACCAAACAGTATAGTTATAATCCCTACAATCCACGGAGTTTTTCCCTCATTTACTTCTATCTTTATCACTGTAATACATACTCCTTCTTTGAACTGACGGCTTATTCAATGTTTCAGTTTCATTCTGTCAGCTCTGCATACGCCTCTATGATTATTGTGAGCGGTACACTTGCTATCTCACCGACTATTGTTCCTCCTGATATCATTCCTATAAGATTACCTCTTGCATCAAAAGTGCCTCCGCCTGATATTCCGGGTGTCCCATAACCATAACCGTATATCATATATTCCTCGAATTCGTCAATATACTGCCACATATTGCCGATGCTGCCCTGCAGATAAATCCCATTGCTCAGCGCTGCGTTTTCATCTCCTTCCGAATACCCTCCTTTTGCACCTACACAAAATATGTTGTCTCCCTCCTGCATCTCATTGTAGGCACTCATATCAAAATGCGCATAACGCAGCTGCTCCAATTCAATATAATCAAGCTCTTTGTTATCCACTGTCAGAAAGCCTACATCATAATCCTCAGATATCCCCAGAATCTCAGCCCTTGCGTAAAACCCGTGTGAAAAAAGCACATTGCTGGCCTGCCCGTTCCAATAGTCAAGTACATGCTTGTTAGTCACAATTACTATATTTTCAGAAGTTATTTCCCATATAACTCCGCTTCCATAAGCATTTTCCATATTAATCCGCACAACGCATGCCTTCACATTTTCATATGCCTTTTCACAATTATCTTCATCAAGAACATGACTTTCCAAAAGACCAAGAGCCAACATTCCTTCAAAAATATCCTGTTCTGTCACGGTCTGAATCAGATGCGGCTGCTGTGGTCCGCTTCCATAAACAGGAAAAGGTATCAATGCAGCAGCGAGTATGAAACTGATTATTGGAAGTGCGATTGCAGACAATATTTTATGCCGCATATAAATCCTCCATGTCTGTTATCGAATTACACAGGGTAAAGCTTTGTCAAATGCGTATTTCCTATATAATATCCAGTAAATCCGTTATATTATCAATAATAAAATCCGCTCCCGCCTCAATTAACCGGTTCTTTATTGAATTTCCGTACGTCACACCACAAGCATATGTCCCTGCGCTTTTTCCCATTTCTATATCAAACGGCATGTCTCCGACAACAAGCGTTTGTCCAGCCTCAAAAGAAAGTTCCTTAAGCGTTTTTATCACCGGTTCAGGATGCGGTTTCAGTAAAGTTGTATCATCTCCGCCAAGAACATACGGAAAGTAATCAGCAATGTTCAACTTTGTGAGAAAATCATTGAGCGAAGCTGTATTTCTTGAAGTAGCTATCGTTCTCATAATTCCTTTTTTCTCTATTGCAGCAAGCACTTCTTCTACATTTGGAAAAACTGTCGGCGGAATGATTTTCTTTTTTTCCTCAAATATTTTCCTATATTCAGTTACACATAAATCAAGCAACTGCTCCGAAAGTTCCGGATACAGAGTCTTAAATCCTATTTTAGCTGAAAGTCCAATTGTTGAAGCGCAGGTTTCTTCATCAGCAATGTCAAGCCCCATTACCCTCATTGTCTCCTGCTTTGCAACAACTATTGTCTTTTTAGTATCTACAAGCGTACCGTCAAAATCAAATATAACTAATTTTATATCCATATAAACAACCTTGCCTTTTCTCAGACTGCACTATTTGCGACTGAATTCTGTTTTATGTCTTGTTAAAAGTGTATACCCTATTCCCGCACCTGCATATAATATCTATATACTTATTACTATCCTTTCGAGGTTCTGCCATGTATTCAACCGTTTCTATCGCCATCGTGGGCCGCTCGCCGGACACAGTCAATTATGAAAACGCACTGCACAATCTGGGGGCTGATACCGTCACTTCCCTTGAACAAGAGCACTATAAGGACTGTGCAGGTTTGCTGCTCCCCGGCGGTGGAGATATCACTCCCGCATTTTTCGGACAACACAACCACGGCTCCAAAAATATTGATACCAAGCTTGATATTATCCAGTTTAAAGCCTTGGAATTATTCGTCAAAAACAAGAAACCCGTACTCGGAATCTGTAAAGGGCTTCAGGTTATAAATGTTCATTTCGGTGGCACTATCTGCCAAAACTTAAGAACTGCTGAACATCACCGTTGGACTGACGGTGACCAGTTTCACTATGTTTACCATACCGGCAGCGACCGTAGCGATTTTTTCTATCAGATTTATGGAAGCTGCACATATGTCAACTCCGCGCATCATCAGGGAATAGACAAACCCGGAACCGGGCTTATTCCCGTCTGCAGGTCCAATGACGGCGTTATTGAAGCCGTCTCCCATTCCGGCCTTCCGATTATGGCGGTACAGTGGCATCCAGAGCGTATGCCGGCAGGCGAGGGAACAGAGCTTTTATATTATTTTTTGAGCAGGTGTTCCAAATAGTTTATGCCCTCATCCCATTTGTCCTTCTGCATCTGACTCTTAATCTGAATTTCCTCTTTTGCATACTGGGAAATCATCTCAAACAGGGCTTTCATCATGTCGCTCATTATCTGCTTAGTTTCCTCATCAACGTTTTTTACCGCCTCCATGACACCGTGAAAGCTTTTATTCCAGTTGGCGATAAAATCAATCATATTATCAGTTTCCGAAGCACTCATGACATCATAGAGGGTGTCTATAAAAATACGCATCTTTTCCTGACTCAGCGACAATATCCACGCATTTAAAGCCTTATCCCTGAACATCGCGCTTGAATGGACTCTTTTAACAACCTGAAAATCATCTCCGTTTACCAGCCACGAATACGGATCATGCTGCATCAGACCGATTTTTTTACTTTCCACGACACGATAACTGCATTCGGAATCCAGAATCATCCCCACCAGCGAAGAATGCGGTATCGTTCTTAGGATTTTGTTTTCTATGCCGTCATATCCGCATTTTTCCTTCACTTCCGGTCTGAAACCCGGTCCGTCATGACAGAATATGGCGGTAATCCTATCCTGTATCTCTTTTTTACAATTCATGGAAGCGTATATTGCCAGATTTCCGCCCTTGGAATGTCCGCCTACATAAAAATTCTCCGTAAACTCCCCTGCTGTCCGATTCAGATATTCCACACTCATAACCTGTCCCGGAACGGGGTCGGAAAAAGCCAGGTTCAGATCCTCCTTCCAGCCTATGATGTTCTCATCAGTACCACGGTATGCCACGTAAAAGATATTATCCGCCAGCTGAAAAGTAATGGCTGAGAATTGTGTTTCCTTCTCTAATTCTATTCGGTTTACATAATTCTTCATTTTCATATTGCCAAAGCGCTTACTCTGTACCATAGCATTAAACAACTTGGTATTGTTTTCTCTGTAAGGCTTAAATGCATAAAGCTTGTCATAATCCTCATGCTGCAATAAATACTGCAAATCCACGGCCTCTGTATTCTCACCAATACCCGAAACCATCCCATCAAACTTAAGATAAGCAAACTGGCTCAAAATCAGGCTGTCAACCTCATTGACCGGCTTCTCGCTAAATGTATAGTCTCCATATTCTTTGATATAACCAATAATCGTTCTCATATACACCGTCCCACCTGTGTTTACAGACAATCCAAATAGTACCGTCTCACATCCGCGCCTCCAAATGTTCAATATTCTTAATCAGCACCGATACCGTTCCGTCAGGATTGGTAATGAACTCTACACTCCGCGGATTCTTATACTGCTCCATCGGAATCTTGATTTCAATACCGGTATCCGTATATAAATGCTGGCTTTGATACTTTTTTACCGTGTTTTCGCTCTGTGGCTGAACCTCTTCTTTTACCATATCATACTTTTCCATTTTGTCCTGAAAAGCAACTTTCAATTCCGGTTTTTCATCAAAAATCTTCTCAGCTATGGTTTCTACCGTAAAACCGCCGTTTACCTCTATTTCTTCCTGAATGATGCGTTTGGCTTCCATCTGCTTTGCAAAACGCTCCACTTCTTCATAACCATCCCTTTGTACGCTCGCAACTGCCTTGCTGACAATAGAAAGTTTGGATTTGTGGGATAAATGGCTGCTGCATTTTAAGAACAGAAAAGAAAAGTAATCCGTTTTTTCACCATTAACTTCATACTTTTTCTCAATTACCCACACCGCCAAATCATCCAGCCTGATTATCGCTGCCTCTGAAAGCCTCTGGCTCTCTGATGGCAGAATCGACTTATGACGTATGATTTCATTACTGTTTCCGTCCGAAAGCGTCATCGTCCTATGCGTATATAGAGATTTATAATTCATCTTAAGCAGTGCAAGAAACTCCTCATCTTCATACTGAAAGCGTACAATGACAAGGTCCGCCGCGGGTATATCAATATTGTCGTTCATGATTTCATATAAAAGCTGTGCAATATCCTTGCTGATATCCACAAACGAATCATCCGAATACTGCTCCAAAATGTGATAAACTTCAGATTCTTCCTTATAGAAACGACACTCCTTCGCATCATCTCCGGAACTGATTTTAGCGATATGTTCCTTCATAAAGTCCGCAAATTCCGAGCCGTATTCAAGCTCCGTATCGGAAAGCACGGGCATTCCTATTGTGGAGTCCATGATATGTACTATGGCCTTTCTGATTCTTATATTTTCCTTTTGCATTTAAGATGGTATACTCCTCTCTTGTGAATATATTTGGGATTCGGGTGTAAAAGTACTTATAAGACTGTGATGGCAGATTGCACAAAATGTTCTCTCGCGCCTGACTTCAGAATATGGATTTTCTAAATATTCCGATAACGCTGTAAAGGACGGACGCAACCGCCCATATAGCAGTCAATTGCGAAACGGCTCTCTTCCAATACGTAGTTGTACAATATAGACAATATCATAAGCAGGTGCTCTGCCGCCGTCGGTACTTAGGTGCCATATTTTGGCACCTTATGTACCGCTACTGGCGGCAATGCAGCGAGAGCGTGCCTGCGTTGATTTGTCTATATTGTACAACGTCCGTCTTGAAAAAACCTTGTTCCGCAAATGCCTCTTAATATCTCTTCCAAGTCCTCGAAGAAAACAAAATCATCATCGGCAAAAGCTCCAGCCTTCCCGTCAGCATATCAAACATTAATACAAGCTTAGAGAAAAACGAAAATCCGCCGAAATTGCAGGCAGGTCCAACTGCATGCAGACCCGGTCCCGTATTATTAACCGTCGCTAAAACCGCAGTAACATTCGTGGTAGAATCAAATTTATCCAGTGACAAAAGCAGGATAGAAACTACACAGACTGCCAGATATATCATCAGATACGACTGTACCGAACGGACTGTCGTATCATCCACCGCCCTGCCTTCCAAGTGCGGTTTCTTTACTATCTGAGGATGAGTTACCCTTAAGAACTCATTTTTCATATCCTGCACCAGAATCATCAGTCTTGATACCTTAAATCCGCCTCCGGTACTGCCTGCACAGGCACCTATTACCATCGCAAAAATCATTACTGCCTTAGAAAATTCCGGCCATATATCATAATCTGTCGTAGAAAAACCTGTACTGCTCGCCAGTGATGCAACCTGAAATATTGCATCCTTGAAGGCAATTCCGATACTTTCATAATACCCTCTGATATTGAATGTAATAAGAAGCGCTTCTCCCAGAATCAACATCAGATATACCCTTGCTTCCTCATGAAACAAGGCTTCTTTCGGCCTTCTTGCAACAACCAGCATATAATAAACGTTAAAATTCATACCGCCAAAGATCATAAATACTGTCAAAATAATCTGTACGGTAATAGTGTAACTTCCGGCACTGCTGTTAAGAACACCGAAACCACCTGTTCCAAGCGTAGAAAAAGACAGAACTATAGAATCATACAGGCTCATTCCGGCTGCTTTAAGCAGTATAATCATTATTACCGTAATGACAATATAGATACAGTACAGAATCTTAGCTGTTGTCTGCACCTTCGGCACGAGCTTGCCGACGGTAGGCCCCGGGCTTTCTGCACGCATCAGGTGCATATTGTAACCACCCGACAACGGCAGGATTGCGATAATCAGCACCAACACCCCCATACCGCCTATCCAGTGTGTAAAAAGGCGCCAGAACTGTATGCTTTTTGACAGGCATTCCACATTTGTCAGACAACTTGCGCCGGTCGTCGTCAGCCCTGAAATCGTCTCGAAAAGCGCATCGACAAAATTCGGTATCTCACCGCTGATAAAAAAAGGCAGCGCACCCACTATACTGAGAACGAACCACGACAAGGAAACGGTGACGAACCCCTCCCTTGCATAGAAAACCTTACTCCCCGGCTTCCATAATTTTCCAATCTCCGCAACAACCAGACAGCCCATCATAACTATGGCAAATGAAAAACCTGCTTTTTCATGGTAAATAACTGCCACCAGACATGGAAGCGCAAGAAATGCTGCCGCAAATTCCAATACTCGAAATAATATATATCTTATAATTGAAAAGTTCATATCAAAGACCGTGCCTTTCCAAAACGATTCCTTACCGTTATTTCAAAATATCGCTGATGTCATTCAAGCCCGTAATGGTAGTCACCACGATTACCGTATCACCCGCCTGTATGATGCTCTGACCACCCGGAATACTGATTGTTCCCTTGTGGTTAATCGAGCCTACAAGGATTTTCGGCTTGATAGGCAAATCCTGCAGCGGTATCCCCACAACAGGAGAATCTTCTTTTACTCTGAATTCCAGCGCCTCCACTTTATTATCATTCATCTTGTACAGCGACTCGATATTGCTGCCTATGGAATTGTCCATAGCACGCACATACTGGATAATATTCTCAGCAGTCAGATATTTGGGATAGATAATGCTTCCGATATCCAGACTGTCTATAATCTCGTCATAAGAAATACGGTGCACAAGCGTAATCAGCTTCGCATCCGTAAGACTTTTCACAAATAACGAAAGCATAATATTCTCTTCATCAATATTCGTCAGGGCAACAAACGCCTCCATCTGCATCAGACCTTCCTGCATCAGCAGATCCTTGTCCGTACCGTTTCCGTTAATAATAGTCGCTTTAGGAAGCAGCTCGCTAAGCTCATCACATCGGTCCTTATCAATCTCGATAATCTTAATCTGAATGCCCATGGCCGTAAGCTGTTTTGCAAGATAATACGCCATTTCCCCGCCGCCGACAATCATGACATTCTTGGCCCTTGTAACGGCTGCACCCAGTTTTTTGAAAAATCCCAATGTTTTCTGGGTAGTACCTAAAATAGATATCTCGTCCTTAGCGCGTATTATAAAATCACCACTCGGAATATAGGTATCTTCATCACGTTCTACCGTACAAATAAGGACATCCGCCTTGAGTTTTCCGGAAATATTTTTCAACGACTGGTCGCAAAGTATGGAATCATCTTTCACACGGTACTTGACCATTTCCACCCTTCCCTTAGCGAAAGCGTCAATCGTAATAGCCGTCGGGAATTTCAGCAGCCTTGCCATTTCCGATGCCGCCGCAAACTCCGGATTAATGATCATGGACAAACCTAATTCTTCTTTTATATAGTTAATTTCCATATTGTAAATAGGATTTCTGACTCTGGCAATCGTATGACATCCGCCGGCCTTTTTCGCAATCAGACAGCAAAGAAGATTCAGTTCGTCAGAACCCGTAACTGCTATCAAAAGATGCGCATGCTCTACATCCGCCTCCTTCTGTACCGCAAAACTCGCACCGTTTCCCACAACACCCATGGTGTCATAATTATTGACTAAACTCTGAAGTTTCTGATTTTCTATATCTATAATTGTAATATTGTGTCCCTCGGAGCTTAGCTGCTCGGCAAGAGCCGCACCCACGTTTCCGCATCCGACTATGATAATACGCATCTGTCTGTACCTTTCTTTCAATTATATATTTATAGCTTAATAGTAACTCTGCTTTTGTTATTATATTCCTTCTTTTTACAATAAGCAACTTAATAAAAATTAATATTTTCCCGGATAATCCGTTCCTGTTTCAGACTGCATCAACTGTACATATTTTTCAGGCTGCTTTTCCATTTTCAGCATCGTATCAAAGGCCATGAGCAGCATTTTATCCCCGTTCTGTTTCATATCATAATGCCCTCTGTCCATCTGCGCCTTGAAATGATCCATCTGCCAGACCATAATATCCACTACAGTATAGCCTTCCACTTTGTATTGGCATAAAAAATTACGGTTTTCCATATAATATACAAATTCCCGATAGACCGCTTCGGAAGCCTGAAGAGCATTCCAGAACCGTTCCAGAAACTCTTCATTCTCTCCGCTATAATGGCACAATGCCTCCGCCCACTGTCTGACTGCTTCTCTCTTCTGCATAATCTTATCATACTCCTTACATTTATACTTGCGTTGAGCCCCGTTTTTGTTTATCTTGGACAAGTTCGCCCCCATAGATAACACTTCCCCGTTGTTCTTTTTCCCACTCTTCCCCCATATATATATAATAACAACACATGTCCGGTGAATTACATTGCAAATCATACAAGCGGCAAACAATTTTATATGGGGAATTCCCCTTCTGATTATTCTCTTGGGAACACATACATATTTTACATTGAAACTGCATTTTCCACAACACAGAATTCTATACGCAATCAAGCTCTCACTCGGCATGGAAGATTCCGGGGATAATAATCTGTCACCATTCTCAGCCCTTGCCACAACGCTTGCCGCCACCCTCGGAACAGGCAATATCATCGGTGTCTCCACTGCTGTCGCACTCGGCGGTCCCGGCGCCATCTTCTGGTGCTGGATTACCGGAATCCTTGGTATGGCTACCGCTTACAGCGAATGCTACTTAAGCGTTCTGTTCCGAACGAGAAGACCTGACGGTTCTTTTGTCGGAGGACCCATGTATGTTCTGTGCAATGGTTTACATAACAAAAAGTTAGGGGCATTCTATGCTCTCTGCACACTTGCCGCCGCCTTTGGCGCCGGCTGCACTACACAGTCAAACTCCGCCTCGCAGACGGCAACCGCGTCTTTCCATATATCCCCGCATCTGGTCGGAATACTGCTTGCAGTTATAACAGGAATTGTTATCATAGGCGGAGTAAAAGCAATAGGAAACCTGTGTGAACGTGTGGTTCCCGCAATTAGCTTTGTCTATTTATTCGGCTGCTTCCTGCTGCTTATTCTCTACCGCAGGCAGCTTCCAATCGCCTGCCTGTGGATTATTAAGGATGCGTTTTCTTTGTCATCCATAGCCGGAGGATTTGCAGGTTCCACTCTGCAGCTTGCCCTGCGCTACGGCATAGCCAGAGGACTTTTTACCAACGAAGCCGGAATCGGAACCTCGGCAATCGCCGCGGCAGCCTCAGACGTAAATGACCCTAAACATCAGGCATATGTATCCATGACGGCCGTATTTTGGGACACTGTAGTAATGTGTCTGGTTACCGGTCTGGTAATCGTATCCAATATGCTGTACGACCCTGCTTCCGTAAAGAACGTTCCGTCTACCGGACTTACCTCGGCAGCCTTTTCGCATCTGCCGTATGTAGGCGACGCCTTCTTATCAATATCGCTGATTGCCTTCGCCGTTACCACTCTGATTGGCTGGTCTTATTTTGGCGAAAAAGCAACGGAATACCTTGTAGGAAAAAAAGGTATTCCGTATTATAAGCTGCTTTATATTCTGATGATATATATCGGCGCCATCATTCCCATGAATCTGGTCTGGGAGTGTACCGACTTAATCAACGGTCTTATGGTTATTCCAAATATTCTGGCGCTATACCTCTTACGCCGCCATATCAAAGCGTAATGCTATGACTTGCCAATCCGCACGCAGCATAGCAATAAAACAACGGGAAAGGCCGCTGCAAAAATAAGTCCTTTCTGTAAGTTTTCACCAAATGCCTCCGAAATGATGCCTACCAAAGTCGGTCCGCCTGCACAGCCTATATCCCCTGCCAGCGCCAATAACGCAAACATGGCAGTTCCTCCGGTTCTAATGGATTTGGCCGCGAAGCTGAATGTCCCCGGCCACATAATCCCCACAGACAGTCCGCAAAGCGCACAGCCTGCCAGTGCAATAACAGGATTTGACGAAAGCGTGGCAAGAAAATAACTGATGATGCAGAGAATACAACTAAGCTTCATAAACTGATGCAATGAGACCTTTCCGCTGTTTTTTCCATAAAAAGCCCTCGCGCTTCCCATGAAAACTGCAAACATGCAGGGACCCGCCAAATCCCCCATTGTCTTGCTGATTCCAAGGCCTGACTCTGCAAACGCTGAAGCCCACTGACTCATTGCCAGTTCGGCCGCCCCGCTGCATACCATCATGATAAAAAGCAGCCAGAACAGCTTACTTTTTATCAGTTCTCCTATTTTCATGCTTTCTCCTTCTTCTACAAGCGCATTGACAGGCACTTTCAGGAAATAAAAGATGTTAAAAAGCGGCACAAGCGCCCATATGCAGGCAAGCACACGCCAATATTTAATTCCCGCCAATGTAAAGAACAAAGTAGAAAGCAGCACTACGCTCACCTGTCCCCAACAATAAAATGAGTGAAGAAGACTCATTGCTGCATCCTTTTTGTCAGTCGGACAGGCTTCTACAATAGGACTGACAATAACCTCAAGCAGCCCTCCGCCCACTGCATAGAAGCAGACAGAAACCAGAATACCGGCGTAAGCAGAAGGAAATATATATGGGAAAAATCCAAGCCCCATCAATCCTATTGCTGCCATAATATGCGCTATCAATGCAGCACTTCTGTATCCGATTCTGTCTACAAACTTCGCTGATGCCAAGTCCACCAACAGTTGAATTCCAAAATTTACCGTAATCAGATATGTTATCCTATCTAAAGAAATATAAAAAGCGCTCTGAAAAGTCAGAAACAACAGCGGTATAAAATTATTCACTATTGCCTGGACAATATATCCAATGTAACAGGCGTATATAGTATGGTTATATCCTAAGTATTTTTTCTCCTTCATATCCGCTCTAACACCCATACACCTTTCTCAGCCTGCAAGTCTGCTCAAGAGCAAACATTGCGAAACGCATGTAAACATGTGTGAAAAATCTCTGATTTTTCAACCTGCTCCTCATGCTACTCCTCATGCGATATCAGTAAATCCGTAAACAATGCTGTCTGTTCTGCATCATCTACCGCGTATAATCCAATCATAACTCCGGTAAAACCACTGGCAACCTCCGAGGAAAGATATCTCGTATCGGCATACCCAAGCTCTGTCTTCTCTGCATCATTTTCCATAATATAAAAACGATATCCCAGAGCATCCGCCACGATTTTAATTACGGCATGATTTTCCTGCATCTGAACCGACTGCATTTCTTTGCTGACGCAGCCAATAGTATATCGCAATACGACACAGCTGTCATTATTTAAGTATACATCATAATGATGTCTCTCATCCATATACAGAGTTATGCCTGCCTCCTTGCAGCGATTCTCAATCCGGCACTGTATCTCCATCTGAAACTCGCTCTGACGGACTGCGGCAAAAGAAGGATAACCAAGCCCGAATATATCGTCGGCTGATGCTTTGATCTTCAGGTAATCCCGCCCGAATTCATACTGCTTAGCACGATACTCCCGCAGGAAACACCAGTCTGTTTTAAGTGATAGATCCGCAAAAGTCTTACGAAATGACAGAGCATTTTGAGTACCCTTAATATCAGGAAGCTCATATTCTAACGCTGCCGTACCGTTTCCCATATAAAACCAGCCGTCCCTCCATTCCACCGGAACAAGGCAGACCTCCCTGCCCAGATGATGATAGGGCTGCCATCTGTCTATCTGGCGGAACGCCAAGTGTATGAACCACCAGTTTCCGTTCCTATCCTCTATAACATCGCCGTGACCTGTTCCCTGCAGCTGATAACCGCCCAGATTACGGTTAGTCAGAACCGGATTCTCAGGGCATGGCTCAAACGGTCCCCACATATTCTCACTTCTGGCATAATTCACCATATGTCCGTATTCCGTGCCGCCTTCCGCATCCAGAATATAATAATACTTTCCGAATTTATAAAGATGCGGCGCTTCTATGTATCTTCCGCCGCTTCCGTACCACAGCGGCCTGGTCTCGCTGAGCTTACGTCCTGTTTCTATATCAATCTCACACATCCTGATACAGTTAACGCCCTTCCCGTCTTCTCCATTACTGATAAAGAAGCTCCTGTCACCCTCAAAATATAAAGATGGATCAATACCTCCCTGCTCCACATATACAGGCTCTGACCATTCTCCGTAAATATCATCCGTATAAACATAGAAATTCTTATCAATACTTACATTGGTCGTTACCATATAAAATCTTCCGTTATTATATCGAATCGTAGGCGCATAAATACCGCTTATCGTCTGTGCACCCTTTAATTCAAGCTGACTCGTTCCTGTAAGACAATGCCCTATCTGCTTCCAATTCACCATATCTTCACTCTCAAATAACGGAACTCCGGGAAAATACTGAAAAGTACTGCATACCATATAGTACTTATCTCCTGCGCGGCAAACGCTCGGGTCAGGGTACATTCCTCTTACAATCGGATTTTTATATTTCATATGCTCCTCCTGATATCTTTTTTTCCAAGCATACCATATTTATCTGCACTTTTCTATCAATATTTCCTGCTTTTGTATGGAAGCCGATATAGAACGTAAGAAAACAGATTATAAAAAATCGAGTGCCAGCGCACTCGATTCAGAGAATGCTTCGCATTCTCCTTGGAATGATTTATGCTGTGGCGTAATTTCCTATAGTATAAAAAATCGTCGCTCGGCAGCGACGATTAAGAGAATGCTTCGCATTCTCAATGGAATGATTTATGCTGTGGCGTAATTTCCTATAAGATAAAGAAAGACGGCAGATACCGTTATTCAGGAGGTGGTACTGCCGTCTGTCTGCCATCATGATGTGTCAACATCCTGATGTATGGGCTACTGATTTATTATATACTATCTCGCCGCAACAGCGAAGCAAACTTCCTGAATCAACCATAAAATGTAACAATTCGACATTATATCCGTACAAATGCTCAATTGCAATCCGAGATTCCCGTATTATAAACAAGTTTCACATTTTGACAGCAACCTTCTTCTCCACCTTACTCCTGACAACAATAAAACACACTACATGCGCCAAAAACGTAATCAGCCAGCTTACGGGATATGTCAGATATAAAGATGTCACATTATGGAACTGTTCTGCGCGAAAAAGAGTGAAAATCCATAGCAGCCGCAAACCGCAGGCGCCAATCAGGGATACGACCATCGGCATGACGGAATATCCCAAGCCCCTGAGGGAGCCCACCATAACATCCATCATACCGCAAAGGGCATATGTTCTGCAGATTACCTGCATTCTTTTCATTCCCGCGTCCATGACAATCTTACTCGTTGTATACATATGAAGCAGCGGATATCCGAAAAATACGACTACATTTCCAAGCACTGTCCCCACTATAAGCACACACACCTGCGTCGTATAAAGGATTTTATTTATTCTTTCATACTTAGCCGCTCCTACATTCTGTCCCGTAAAAGAAATCGCCGCCTGATGGAAAGCATTCATCGCGACATAGACAAAACCTTCTATGTTGGCTGCGGCAGAGTTACCCGCAACTGTTACTGCGCCGAAGGAATTGACTGAGGACTGGATTATTACATTGGAAAAGGAAAAAAGAATTCCCTGGAAACTGGCAGGCAGGCCTATACGCAGAATCCTAATGAATTTATCCGGATATATGTGCAGCTTAGATAGCTCCACCCGGATTTCTCCTGCCTGTGAGCTAATCATGCATCTGACAATCAAAAATGCCGAAATACATTGGGAAATAACCGTTGCAGCCGCAACACCCGCCACATCCATCCTGAATACAATAACGAACAGCAGGTTCAGAAGCACATTAATAACACCGGCTGTTGTCAAATAGTACAGCGGTCTTCTGGTATCTCCCGTTGCCCTCATGATAGCGCTTCCGAAGTTATACAGCATCATTGCGGGCATACCTAAAAAGTAGATTCTCAAATATAGTGTTGACAAAGGAAGTAACTCTTCAGGCGAATCCATCCAAATCAATATCTGTTTCGCACCTACAAGACCGATTATGGTAAGCAGAATTCCGCTGCATAAACTAAGCATCATCGCGGTATGTACGGTATCAGTCAGATCCTTGCGATGTTTAGCGCCAAAGTAACGTGCAACCAGCACATTCGCTCCAACAGACAAACCCATGAAAAAATTGGTCAGAAGATTTATAAGCGATGAAGTAGACCCCACCGCTCCTAAAGAGTTATCACCTGCAAACCTGCCGACCACAATAATATCCGCCGCATTAAACATTAACTGAAGAATACTGGAAAACATAAGCGGCAATGTGAATAAAAGGATTTTACTAAGTATCGGTCCGCTGCACATATCCATTTCATATTTTGCATTTGCTGATTTTACTGACATGTATATTCTCTTCCTTATCTTTCTGATTCAAACCCAGGTTCTATGCAGACTTTCCTTCCATCGTTCCTTCTGTGCCTCATACTGCTCGTTCAGCCAGTCCACAGCCTGCTCCACTCCCTGCGCACTGAGCGGCACATCTACCGACTGTTTCTCATCTTCCGGCGTTTTATTAATACCGTACGGTTCGGGCCAGATTGTTACCCTGATCCGGTCTTCATCTTCAGCCTTTACCTTTTTCAGCATATATCGCATCCCGTCCATACTGCCGGAATACTCTTCTTTCTTAATATAATTTAATGGGTGAAATGTTTCTTTATCTATCATAATAATTTCCATGCTCCTATTTTCCGCCTCACAGCCGCTTTCGCGCGTCACTGTGCCGTTAATGCATATCTAATCATATTTCACAATTTGTGTATTGTCAATTTATTTATCAGGAGGGCTTATTTTTTAATGCCTCCTCTTACTGAACTTTTGGCACACTGTATGAGAGCAATTTTATACAAATTTTTTTCGCCACAGTAAACAATCGATTATATAAAATATATAATTCAACTACAATTTACGGTAAATTTATAGCAAATTTAACCATATATTTATTGACACAGACCATCAAAAATTGTAGACTATTATTGATGCATATATATTCTTATGTATTTCGTGCATAGAAAGGGTGTTATGATTCATATGGCACAATTAAGAGACACATTAACAGGATTGGATCGATATGAAGATTTTTTGGCAAATCTGGACAAAGAGATTGCCAAGATAGGCAATAACCGTATTGCCATAGTTTATACTGATATCAAAAATTTCAAGTATATCAATGATACTTACGGATACCAGCGCGGCGATATGCTGTTAAAGGAGTTCGTAAACCTGACAACCTTAGACAACCCTTATATGCTGTGTGCAGCAAGAGTTTATTCTGATAATATTGTAATGGCTGCAAAAATGAGGAAAGAAATTACCGACATTGAATTCAGGGATATAATACATCAGGCAAATCTCGACCTTGAAATTCAGCTTCAAAGAAAATATCTGGATGCAAAGCTGAAATTATGCACGGGTATCACCATAATTTCCTCCGACAATAAAAGAATAGATGCCGCAACAGCCGTATCCAACGCCAATCTGGCAAGAAAATTGGCAAAAGAAATGGATAATGAATGCTGTGTTTTGTTTAATAATACAATGATTGAAGGTATAAAGAAAGAAGTGGAGATTACCTCCGGCTTAACTAAAGCAATTCAAAATGGTGAATTTAAGGTATATTACCAGCCTAAAATTGAAACTGACACTTTAACTGTCATAGGCGCGGAAGCATTGATTCGCTGGCAGAAACCTGACGGACATTTTATCTATCCTGATGAATTTATACCGTTAATTGAACGCAGCGGTCAGATAGTTGAATTGGATAATTTTGTATACCGTGAAGTCTTCAGATTTATCAACCGCCGGATATCCGAGAATAAGCCCATAGTACCGATTTCTGTCAATGTATCCAGAATCCATATGCAGAAATTGGAGATTCTGCCGTATATAAAATCACTTTTTGATGAATACCGTATTCCGCCGAGAATGATAGAATTTGAACTGACGGAAAGCATTTATATAGAAAATACCGATAAAGCACTTAAATTGGTTGAAGGTTTTCATGCCATGGGCGCAAGAGTATCCATGGACGATTTTGGCTCCGGCTACTCTTCCTTAAACCTTTTGAGCAGACTTCCAATCGATATCATCAAATTGGATAAAGTTTTCTTAAAAGACGAAGGTGTAGAGGAACACCTGAAAGAAAATGACAGAATCATCATTTCCTGTGTTATTGATATGGCTAAAAGGCTTCGGATCACTTCTCTTTGCGAAGGCGTGGAAACTTTGGAACAGAGCAATTATCTATCTGAGATTGGCTGTGAGATACAGCAGGGATACTATTTCTCCAAACCGATCTCTCAGGACGATTTCGAGACATTCATAGACAATCGTTTACTTAAATATGACTTGGTTATGTAGAAATAAACAAAACTCATTTAATAAAGGAAGGACATGCCTCATGACCTTCCTTTAATGCTATTTCTCTCCTATCTTACTATTTGCTAAACAGCAAAACACTATTTATTACTCATCCTCCAATTAATGCACCTCTGTAAATATTCTACATACTCAGGATTTTTGCACATACCCTTTCCTTCTATATCAGATAATTTAGCGACATCCTGACCGTTACATTTCGTAACCTTCATAACGATATTTAAAGGCTCAACATCAGTGTCATTAGAAATATATGTACCTATTCCAAATGCAACTTTTGCTTTTCCCTGAAAATAACGGAAAATTTTGTCTGCCTTTTCAAAGTTCAGGCTGTCACTGAAAAGTAAGGTTTTTGTTTGAGGGTCTATTCCCAGGTCTTCATAATGCTTTATTATCTTATCTCCCCATTCATATGGGTCACCGCTGTCATGCCTTACGCCGCTGAACAGCGTAGCATATGTAAGATTGAAATCGCTTAAAAAGCAGTCCGTAGTGATAGTATCAGTTAAAGCAGTTCCATTGAGAATGCCATACTCCTTCACCCATGACTCCATTGCATACCAATTAGAATATGCCGGATTATGCTTATGATTCCCCTGTCCTACACACATGATATATTCGTGAGCCTGAGTACCGGTTGGTTTCAATCCGTTTTTCATGGCAAGATATACATTTGAAGTCCCTACAAAAGTAGAACTGCTATACTTTGCTGTAGACAGTCTCTTTACTGCCATTTCCTGTGCTTCTGCTGAAAGCCTGCGCCGAAGACCGAACTCACTGAAAGAAGAAAGGTAATACTTGCTTTGATGGATTTCCAGCCATCCAACCTTCTCTTCAAGTTTTTCATTAAATACTTTGATCAGATGATTATAGTCATATGCCATTCTGAAATAGACCTCATTCACTATGGCTAACACCGGAATCTCATACATACTGGTATTAAGCCATGTTCCTTTGGTTTCAATCGCTAATCCGCATTCTGCATCAGTTGTTATAGTGAAATCATCAAAACGTGGCTGCCACAAACGCAAAAAGTCTATGTAACTTCCTTTAATCCAAAGGATATTATCCAAATACTGAAGCTCATCCTCAGTAAATCTAAGATTACAATAGGCTTTAATCTGCGCCTTAATCTCCTGTACCATTTCATCAGTAAAGAACACATCTTTATTACGGCACTTGAAAGACCAGGTTGTCTTATAATCCGAGAACTGGTGAAATATCACCTGTCCCATAGAAAATTTATACATGTCTGTTTCAAGTAAACTTATAATAATTTGTTTTAGCTTCATGTTTTACTCTCTCCTTCATTATATTATTTAGCAAATGTTATTTACCTTTTGACTATTGTATTTTTATGGTAAATCCATCATATATTCCAACCGGCACATTTTCACCAAACGCAAATGGAGTCATAACATACACCCCACTTTTAACTCTATTATAGACAATACATATTATAAATACAACTTGTTTGTCGTGGAAAATCGAATATTATTGACAGTTACTGTAAGTTGCCATATACTCAGAATTAATATCCGCTTAAAGGAGATATATAGAGGATGAGAAATGTAAAGGCTTGGATTATAGCTGTTGTAATTTCAATCAGTTTGGCATTGTCTGCATGTTCTGAAACAATGCTAACTGAATCAGAGTCTGTCAATTCCTCTCCCACTGATGACTATAACACAGCATCTCATGAAGAAATTGAACAATGCGATTCGTCCTCTGAAAATACACCATCTTCTACATCCGATTCACAAGACTCTATTCCTGATAATTCAGATAAAATTTCAGAGGTGAATGAACTGCTGCAAATTCCGGATATACCACAAAATGCATTTTCTATTGATGAAATTTCTCCATACTCAGGACAGCCATTTATAGAAATTAATGATAATATACCTCTCTTTCCTGAAAGCGACTTGACTACTGAATCCTTTGAACTATATAGTAATTTAGATGAGTATGGAAGATGTGGCGTTGCTTATGCTTGTATCGGTATAGATATTATGCCAACGGAGGAACGCGGCGAGATTGGTCAAATCAGGCCTTCCGGCTGGCACACTGTTAAATATAATGATATTATTGATGGAAATTATCTTTATAATCGCTGTCATCTTATAGGTTATCAGCTTGCAGGTGAAAATACAAATAAGAAAAATTTAATTACCGGCACGCGATATTTGAATGTACAAGGAATGCTGCCGTTTGAAAACATGGTTACTGATTATGTAAAAGAAACAGGAAATCATGTATTATATCGTGTTACTCCCATATTTGAAGGAGATAATTTATTAGCTTCCGGCGTATTAATGGAAGCCGAATCGGTTGAAGATAAAGGCGACGGAATTTCATTCTGCGTATATGTATATAATGTACAGCCCGGAATAATAATTGATTATACATCCGGTGAAAGCTGCTTAGATGAAGAAATACAAGCAGAAGAATCGGAAATTCAAACTATCGGGTCGGTATCAGAACCTCAAAGTACTACTTATATATTAAACACAAATACCATGAAGTTTCATTATCCGTCATGTTCCAGTGTAGACGAGATGAAAGAAAAGAATAAACAGGTATTTACCGGGATTAGGGATGATGTGATTTCACAGGGTTATGTCCCATGTAAAAGATGTAATCCATAATATAGCTAAAAAACAAAAGACGCCATCACGTTTACGCCTGAAATAGTGCAGAAGAGATCAAACAACGGGCAGCACGCTTCGCGAACTGCCCTTATGTTAATAAAAAATCGTCGCTCAGCAGCGACGATTCCGAGAATAAGAGTATGCCTACGGCATACTCGTCGCATTCTCAATGGAATGATTTATGCTGTGGCGTAATTTCCTATAATATAAAAAAGAAAGTCTTCAAATCACTGTACATACAGTAATTCAAAAACTTTCCCAATCGGAATGACAAGACTTGAACTTGCGACCTCTACTTCCCTAAAGTAGCGCTCTACCACCTGAGCCACATCCCGAAACACATTTATTATTATAACCAATTTCATTTGAAAAAGCAAGCCTTTAAAATGGAAAAGGTGAGTGATAAATCAGTCACATCGGTGAATGATAAATCATTCAATATCCTTCTCCATTGTCTCTTTATCTTGAATTCATTATTTAAGGTTTGCCTTTGCCAGCTCTGCCAATGTCTTAAAACCATCTGCATCATTAACTGCCATTTCAGCCAGCATCTTTCTGTTTATATCAACACCGGCATTCTTAAGACCAAACATAAGTTTGCTGTATGAGATGCCGTTCATTCTTGCTGCCGCATTGATACGTGCAATCCATAACTGTCTGAACTGACGCTTTCTCTCTTTTCTGCCGGCATATGCTGACGCCAATGCCCTCATTACTGACTGTTTTGCTACTCTGTACTGTTTTGACCTTGCTCCTCTATATCCTTTTGCAAGCTTTAAAACTCTGTTATGCTTTTTCTTAGCGTTTAAACCGCCTTTAATTCTTGCCATGTCTTTTTTCCTCCTTACGACTCTCTTTCAAAATATTTGCAAACCTGAAATTTTACAAATACGGCAATATCTTCTTCATATTTTTTACATTTGTTGAATCTGTCATAGCGGGTTTTCTAAGATTCCTCTTGGTTTTTGGAGACTTCTTAGTTAAGATATGGCGTTTATAAGCTTTATTTCTCTTTAATTTACCCGTACCGGTTACTTTAAAACGTTTTGCAGCTGATCTGCTTGTCTTCATTTTTGGCATTTCAAAACTCCTCCTACATTTAATATATTTATGAGATATCAAGGGATATCGTTTATTTTAAACTGAACAAGCTCATCGCTTCTCAGCTAAAAACATAGTCATGTTTCTACCCTCTACCTTAGGCGCTTTCTCAATAACTGCAACGTCGGAGAGTGCCTCTGCAAAATCATCAAGGATATGTTTGCTGTTGTTCATATGGGTCATTTCACGCCCACGGAAACGAAGCGTAACCTTCACTCTGTCCCCTTTTGTAATGAACTTTCTGGCCGCATTTATTTTTGTATTCAAATCATTAGTGTCAATATTCGGAGAAAGCCGGATTTCTTTAATTTCAATGACCTTCTGTTTCTTCTTGGCTTCCTTTTCTTTTCTGGTCTGTTCATATTTAAACTTACCATAATCCACAATCCGGCATACCGGAGGATTAGCTGTCGGTGCAATCTTCACAAGATCCACTCCCGCTTCCTCAGCAAGCCTAAGCGCTTCCTTGGATGACATGATTCCGAGCTGTTCTCCATCCTCGCCTATTACTCTGACTTCTTTGTCCCTAATCTGTTCGTTAATGAATAATTCGCTAATAGCTTTACCCTCCTCAATAAAACTTTCTTAATAGAACAAAAAAATGGATAGCATAACTATCCACACCACTCTATGTATGCAGCAGTTACGGACTTTTTACATTCCAAAGCCACATACCATCATACAACAGGAAACATAAATTACAGACTTCCTGTTATTATGAGTTATAAACTCTTGCGAGCACATTCGCTGCAAGGTGAGAGTGGATACTCTGCTTGTTGTTTATGTGTAAATCCCCTTACACTGTATGATATTCTATCACAGTTTATGAGTGTTGTCAACAAAAAAAATATAAAACATCCTAAAAACATCCTATGGCAGTTATGGAAAGCTCCTTTACCATAGGATGTTATGATTCAGTTTATGCCTCCTTAAATGTTGCACATTCCGTTTCCTTACAATCCGCCGCACCGCAGCCCCTGATGTCAACATGATCTGCATGACATTTATAATTGCTGTTATACGTACAATTTGTCGCCTCACAGTCAATGCTGATCGTCCTGCTTGGATGGAAAAGAGAACTTGTATAGGAATCTCCTTTTCTTTGCGAAAAACTTTCGCAGCATGTATCCCCACAGTCACAAGCATGCTGTCCGCCTACCATAATGTCGCCCTTGCAGCAACAACAATCCTGATTATACCCGCAATTCTCCACACCGCATTTTAATTCTGCCATAATAACCTCCTGAACTATCCTTTTTTCTAGCGCATCAAAACACGCTATTAAGGTTATTATTGCCTTTTTACACACATTTATTCAGACATACATTTATTCAAATTTTAATAAATATGCACATTCCCTATTCTGCGACGTTTTCCTTGCGGATTTCTTTGGTTCTTATTTCTTTACAAATCTGCTCGATAAATTCGTTAAGCGGCTTAACGCCTTCATCACCGGCAAATCGGCTTCTGACGGAAACGGTACCTTCTTCCGCCTCCTGCTGTCCTACTACCAGCATATATGGAATCTTCGCCAGTCTTGCCTCACGAATCTTGAAACCAATCTTCTCGGAACGGTTATCGACTGTTACATCAATGTCGTTCTTAGCCAGTTCTTTTCTGACAGACTCCGCATAATCCTCATACTTCTCGGAAATGGGAAGAACACGCACCTGCTCAGGGCACAGCCATGTCGGGAACTTGCCTGCATATTTCTCTATCAGCCATGCAAGTGTTCTTTCATAACATCCCATAGATGTTCTGTGAATAATGTAAGGACGCTGTTTCTCACCGTTCTGATCTATATAATACATGTCGAACTGCTCTGCTAAAAGCGCATCCCACTGAATGGTGATCATTGTGTCTTCTTTACCGTATACATTCTTGGCATTGATATCTACCTTCGGTCCATAGAATGCCGCTTCGCCCACATCTTCTACGAAGGAAATATCTAACTGCGTCAGAATATCTCTGATATGCTGCTCGGTTTCATTCCATACTTCCGGCTCGCCGATATATTTTTCGCGGTTGTCCGGATCCCATTTTGACAAGTGGTAGGTAACATCCTCTTCAACACCTAATACGGTCAGGCAGTGTTTCGCAAGCGCCAGACAGCCTTTAAATTCTTCTACCATCTGGTCCGGTCTGACTATCAGATGTCCCTCGGAAATCGTAAACTGACGCACTCTGGTAAGACCGTGCATCTCGCCGGAATCTTCGTTTCTGAATAATGTTGAAGTCTCTCCATAGCGAATCGGCAGATCCCTGTATGAATGCTGACTGTTTTTATAGCAGAAATACTGGAACGGACAAGTCATAGGACGAAGCGCAAGCACCTCTTTATCCTTCTCCTCATCGCCAAGCACAAACATTCCCTCTTTATAATGATCCCAGTGTCCTGACAGCTTATACAAATCGCTCTTCGCCATAAGCGGAGTCTTAGTACGCACATAACCCCACTCTTTATCCTCAAGGTCTTCAATCCAGCGCTGCATCTTCATAATCATCTTGGTTCCCTTTGGAAGCAGCAGCGGCAGTCCCTGACCGATTACATCCACTGTTGTAAATAACTCCATTTCACGTCCCAGCTTATTGTGGTCGCGCCTCTTTATGTCTTCCAGATGTTCAAGATAAGCCTCAAGTTCTTCCTTTTTCTGGAATGCAGTACCATAAATACGCTGTAACTGTGCTTTATTTGAATCGCCTCTCCAATAAGCCATAGAGGAAGATATCAGCTTATATGCTTTAATATTCTTAGTACTCATCAAATGCGGGCCTGCACACAAATCCACAAATCCACCCTGATCATAGAAAGAAATCTCCGCATCTTCCGGAAGATCGCGTATCAACTCTACCTTATAGGGTTCTCCCTTTTCTTCCATGAAACGGATTGCCTCTTCCCTCGGAATAGTGAATCGCTCTATTTTATGACCTTCCTTTATAATCTTCTTCATTTCGGCTTCCAGCCTGTCCAAATCGTCTCTGGAAAAAGGCTCCGCATCAAAGTCATAATAAAAGCCTTCGTCAATAGCCGGTCCGATTGTTACCTTCGCATTGGGAAACAATCTCTTGACCGCTTCTGCAAGCACATGGGATGCGGTATGTCTGATAACCCGCAGACCTGCTGCATCATTTGCAGTTATTATATTTAACTCACAGTCTTTATCAATAACGGTGCGAAGGTCTTCTACCTTACCATCTACTTCACCCGCACAGGCTGCCCTTGCCAGTCCTTCCGAAATATCCGCGGCAATCTCATATATACTAATTGGCTGCGCATATTCTTTTGCAGAACCGTCCTTTAACGTAATTTTCATTTATACATCATACCCCTTTCTACCACATTCACTTTATGATATCATTCACCATCAAAACCTTATGCTCTATTAACATGTAATCCATTTCTTCTTTTTCTTACAGGTACAGGAAGATTTGGAATCATTCGCTTTTTCTTTTTCATCTTTTTTTGCAATTGGTTTACATAATTCATCAACATCCATATCAGCAGAGTTGTTGTTTCCGTTGTCGTTTCCGTTATTGCTCCAATTATGACTAAAGAGGCTTAAATTGACCCCATGCGTCAGAGGTGCATTCAACAGGCCGATTGTAATTCCCGCAAGCAATAATATAATACCTATAAGCCAGCATTCCTTTTTGCCTATCGTAATCTCACCCTGAAATAATTTTTCTGCAGATTTTTTAATTTCCGCCACTGCTTTTTTTACAAACGCAATTGTCGCTACCATAGCATAGTCTCTCCTTTTTATAACCAAAATCAGACAGCCTTCCACTGTAGTCTCAGATATATTATCTTTCAATCAGCTCTTTCCGTCAAAAGTATATCTTCTATTATTTCTGCACCATGGGCGATAAGCTTCCTGCATGGACGGGATGCATAAAACTCCGGCGTTCTCACCGAAGGCCTTGCACTTTCTTCCATTCCGTCTATTCCGAGAAGCTCCCTGCATATAATAGTTCCATGCTGCTTCTTAAACTCAGCGCTCATCAGACGGACAAGTCCGTAAATATGTGCTTTTGCCTCCTCATTCTCAGGGTCGGCATTGCCCTCTTTCAATCCTGCCAGCATCGCCATCGACGAAACCACGCCGCAGACTTCCCTCATACGCCCGACTCCGGCTCCCATCGCACTCGACATTTTCAATGCAGTCTGCATATCCATACCAAATAAATCGGCATAGGCTGCAAAAACCGACTGGGCGCAATTATATCCGCTTTCAAACAGCCTGACGGCATTTTGCACGCGCGACCCGTTCATCTGCTGCTTCTCTTCCGATTTATTTCTGATTTCATCCCCGCTATTATACATTTCTGCCACAGCATTTCTTATATTTCTTTCCGCTTCCGCATGGACACGGATCATTCGGATATACCTTCGGCTCCTTGCGAATCGTTGTGGAATCTTTCTGCTCCTTGTAAAGAGCCTTTCTGGTATCTTCATCAAAAATATCGTTCCACTCTTCCAGGTTATATAACCACTCAGCCTCTGCTGCTACCATATTCTTATATAGAAGCTCTTTTTCAAAACCAAGATTAACCTTGGTATCCTCTTCCATCTCTTCAATCGGATTGGGCTTTTTCAAACTGTCATTTATACCGTCCAGGAATCCGGTCATTGTCATAATATCAACATCATATTTTTCAGCCAGTTCTTTTACGGTTCCTTTTACCACTTTATCAGGATCTTTCAAAAGCTGTATATAAATTTGCTTTTCCTTTTCAAAGTAGTCAGTCCATATTTTCTGCAAGGTTGCCCTATCGATTGTCTCAGAATAGGCTTTTTCACGCCATTGGTCTAATAATGCCATCTTAATTCCCACCTTTATCCTGTTTTCGTTATTTGGTGCATCGATTATATATCAGTATATAATTGATACTACGTTAGTATATAACATTTTGAAAGAAAAGTAAAATTATATATCAATCTTTTTTATAAAATATCGATTTTAGTCACAAATCTAAATCTCAATGAATAAACTCGCAAAACCGGGCAATAATGATATTAGTCAAAAGATAATGAAATACTTATCCTCCCCTAAAAGAAAACCCCCATGGCTGCAAAGGCGCAGGCTGGGGGTTTTCGCCTTGTTTGAAGAAAAGAAATGGGTTTTTACCGAGTAAGCCCGTCTGACCGGAAAAGGCTGCTCGTTTCTTTTTTATTACATATCTTTGCACAGAAAAAGTTTTATATGGTAAAATTAATAATCAGCTTGTTTTTTATCTTATAGGAAATTACGCCGCAGCATAAATCATTCCATTGAGAATACGAAGCATTCTCTGAATCGGGTGCGCTGGCACTCAATTTTTATTTGTACCCAATCCAACATTCTGACAAAAGAAAACAAGCAATGTCGGGACACGATAAGTAATTAAGCGTATACTTTAACCACAACAGGAGGCTGATAGACATGGAATGGACAGAAGCAATAAATGAAGCAGTCAAATACATTGAGAGTCATCTGACAGAAGATATTACCATGTATGATGTGGCAGACCATGTAAATATTTCGCCATTCTATTTTCAAAAAGGTTTCAGTATATTATGTGGGTATTCCATTATGGAATATATAAGAAACCGCAGAATGGCGCTTGCAGGAACAGAACTGATCACCAGTGATATTACGGTTATGGAACTTGCAATGAAATATGGTTATGATTCTCCCGACAGTTTTACAAAAGCTTTTTCCCGCTTTCATGGATATACACCTCTGGCAGTGCGCAGGAACAAAACAATGGTTAAATCCTTCGCACCGCTGAAACTAACAATTTTATTGAAAGGTGGTTATACCATGGATTACAAAATCGTAAAAAAAGAAGCTTTTACCATTTTAGGTATAGCAAAAGAGTTCAACTATGAAAATGCAAAACAGGAGATACCTTTGTTTTGGCAAGAACATTACGCTTCGGGAAAAGGCAAGTATGTCTGCGGAATGTTTGGTATCAACATCGACCCGCAAATGGGGGACGAAAAGTTTGAGTATCTGATTGCAGATGCTTATAATCCGTCTGTAGATATTCCGGATGGCTTTGAAGTAAAGACAATCCCTGCGTTTACATGGGCGGTTTTTCCCTGCAAAGGTGCTCTTCCTGATTCTTTACAAGATGTAAATACAAAAATATTCTCTGAGTGGCTTCCGGCATTGCAGGATTATGAATTTGCAGCAGGATATTGTATTGAAATGTATGATGATTCAAGTAAGTATCCAAACGGAACAATCGACGAAAATTATTATTCAGAAATATGGATTCCTGTTAAAAAGAAGTCTATTTAAGCGTCTTATCGTAAAAGCGTCTCATAATTATAATTATATTTATACGCCTCAGATACATGCTCAGTATTAGGCTCTCTGTCCTGTGTACTGGGCACGAGGCGCTATCCTACGGATATCCGCCCATTCTCTGATGAAAAATGTATGCATCAGCAAAGCAATATCGCCGCAAACATTATAAACCATACAACAATAGCTCTGAATATGCCTAAACTTATCTGTGTGCTAACATTCGCTCTTTGAGCCTCTTCTTCCAGCTTTGCACGTTCGGCTTCATCATCAGAATGAATTTCTTCCTGTACTGTATAGGGAAACAAAGAAAAAAGAGGCAGACCAAGAATAATAAGCATTCCGATTTTTGAACCATACCTGCCGTTCCCTACATGCACAAGCCTATTATTTAATATCATATCCGGAACTCCAAGCCATATTATCAGCCCGCCTGCTATTCCGGCTATTATAATGATATTCCTTATCAGCTTGAGAGTTTTCAATGATAATTTATTCATATATGCTGCCTATCCTCCTTTTTTCGACTAATATATAACTTTTCATTAATATTATACTACTATAAATAATTTATTACAATTAGCACTTAGTAAATGTTTGTCACCTAAGCGTCATATAATTATATTTATATGCCTCAGATACATGCTCAGTATTAAGCTCGCCTTCCTGCGTGCTGAGCATGAGGCGGCTGTTCTCCAGATATCTGCTCATTTCATCCGCCCACTCGTGGAACAGTTCATCATCATAGATAATGTCTCTTCCCCAGTTAAAAGACGAACCTGCAATCAGCTTCTTATCTCCATTGCCACCCAGACGGAATACATGATATGAATAAATTCCGAAATCATCTCTGTCTTCTATATGCATAGTCATAATAAACCCGACTCCATCGCGCTCCCCCACATAAATATTATTCCAACCGGCGCGGGCGATATGGGCGGAAAGTGCACATAACAATTCACCCTCTGCATTATTAAAAATCACAATGCCGCTGTCGCCATCGCCGATATTTCCTGTATACACCAGAATTTCTTCCACTCCGTCACCATCCCCAATATCCAGTTTTTCCGTGCTTTCCAGAGTATAATAGGTATCAAGAACTTCTTCTGCATCAAGCGACGTAATATCCTGAACATCTTCATAAAATGTATCAGGATGCACCGCATCAAACGAAATGCCGCCAGCATAATAATTCTCCAGAACAGCCTCTGTTATAAGACCATCCTCAAATGTCAAAAGCATAGAGGGATTCTGATATGGAAATGAGTCCTGAGTCAAGCCGGCAAAATCATTGTAATAAACCTCTTCATAATTCAAGCCGTTCATTTTCTTATTGGTCAGATAGCGGCAATTGTACTTAAAATCCAGATAAAGCAGTTCTTCGCCGTCTTCCATGCCATCTACTATATATCTGTCTATACCTCTTGTATCGAATGAAATAGAGCGGACATATACCCTGTAAATTCCATCCGCAATCGCCCCTCTCATAATATCTTCCGGAGTCAGCTCCAATATTTCGTCTGGCGACGGAAGGACATACTGAGCAGCTTCCGTGTTCCGGCTATTTTCAAAGTTCTGCCTGTTTTCCGTATTCTTCACGTCTTCCGTGTTCTGGTCGTCCGATGTTTCTAATCCTGTCTGCTTTACGACATTACAAGTGATGCCGTGTCCGAACTGAGTCAGGAAAGTCCTTGCCTCTTCTGCTGATAATTCCACCCATACATCATAATTATCTACATCAACAGACAATACATCCGCCACCGCCAAAAGCGTCTTTTCCTGTTCATTTTCTTCCCTGTCATAGTAGAAACTTGCTTCCTCATCATTATAATATATTTCAAGAGTATCGCCCTCCTCGGCATCCTGCGCGATTCCCCACGGAACCATAAACATATATCTGCCTGAACCGGCAGGCTTTATCGAAAATCCCTCTCCCTTGACGGCTATGCTTTCCGCTGAAATCGCAAAGCTCCCCGGGTACAACTCATTAACCCAGACTTCCTCACCCTTAGGGAATGTAATTTCTACCAAGTCTCCGGCCTTTAACCCTGAAAAATTCTCTATCTCGATAAAAGGATAAACCTCTTCCGCCTTCGGAATCTCTGTCTCTCCCACCCCCGGAATTATGACCAGCATGCGTCTGATACCCTCTACATCCTCATTAGAGACCACTCCGTAAAAAACCTCCGACACTTCGTCACCGTTTAAAGAAGCTTCGTCATCTTTCACACCAGTATGTCCCGGATTTGCAGCCAAAGCGATTACTACCAGTATGCAGACTGCTGCAACAGCCGCCGCTGCTATTTTAGCTGGCTTTTTATAATTTAGAATATTTTTAATTCTGCTGCCTGTTTCTCCTTCTCCGAAAGCAAGCGGAATCCCCGTCACAATTTTTCTTCCTGATGCGAGGGAAAGCAGCGAAGCTGAATATTCCTTCTTAACTCCGCTTCCTGCCTTACGTATCACCGCCTCATCGCACGACATTTCCATATCTTTGCCACTTATGAAGAACGCAAACCAGACAAGCGGATTGAACCAGTGCAGACAAAGCGCAAAAAAGCTTATAATCCGCAGGATATGGTCACCACGCCTTATATGAATCTGCTCATGCAGCAATATATACTGTTTTTCCTCATCTCCCAGTGCCAGCGGGAGATAGATTCTTGGAGCTATAATACCGCAGACAAAAGGAGTAGAGATGTCAGAAGCGATATAAATATTCTCCCTTTCATGCTCTGATTTTTTAAGTCTGCGCCGCAGTTTCAAATATGTCACAACACCGTATGCCAGCATAACAGCGATACCAATCAGCCACACACAGGCTCCTATATATGTCACAATCTGCATGGGATTGACGGAAGCTCCTATATTTGCGGCAGGCAATGACTCATTAACTGCATTCTCCACTGCCGGAACAGGCAGACTCACCGCCGGCTGCTCCATTAAACCGATATTATCAGGAATATATTCTATTTTACCCTGCTCTGCCTGAGGCGCTCTAAGAACGCCTAACAGAGAAACCGCTGAAGAAAAAGAAAACGGACACAACAAGCGGAACAACACCACTGCCCATAGTGCATATGAAAAAATCTTAGGAGCCCTTTTAAGCATAAATCTGATAATAAGTACTGCCAAAATAGTAATTCCTGCCGTAAGACTCATATTCATAATTCTTATAAATAGCTGTTCCATCACTTTTCTCCTTCCTTTTCTTCTTAGTTTTCATCGTTTTCAACATATTCTTCAATCAGCTTTTTCAGCTCCTCTACTTCTTTTCCGCTCAGTCTCTTTCTCCGCGAAAAAGCCGCCAGAAACAGCGGCAGTGAACCATCGAAATTCTCATTAATGAATTGTTCTCCACGAGCAGCCTGAAACTCGTCTCTGGACATCAGGACCGTAACAAGACCATTGCTGTTATCGAATATCTTCCTGTCACAGAGTCTTTTTAGCATAGTATATGCAGTTGTACGCTTCCAGCCAAAGGCCTCCGCACACATTTTCGCCAGCTGTCCTGACGCAATCGGTGCATTTTCCCATATCATATCAGCAAAACGCTGCTCCATTTCTCCTAATTTACATTGATCCATTATGAAAGCCTCCTTTTTGTGGATTTATTATGTAATTTTATTGATTGGAAACCGCTTATTGTCTAATGTTGTTAGACAGCTTTAGTCTAACGCCATTAGACAGTTTTGTCAACTGTTGTTCTGCAATTTTACAAATTTTAGACTTTTATGGCTTTTGTGGCTATGATATAATAAGCTCAGGCCGGCAGCCTGAGCTCCAAGAATTACTTCGTAATTCTTTTTGAAATGATTTATGTTTATGGCTTTTGTGGCTATGATATAATGAGCTCAAACGTTTTAAAAAATCAAAAGGAGAATTTATCATGCATGCATTTCAACCATTTCCAATCGAACAGCTGGAGATTAATCCGTTTGAGAAAATAGGGAAAGAATGGGCTTTAGTTTCAGCGGGTTCCAAAAAAAAGGCAAATACAATGACGATAAGCTGGGGCGGAGTAGGCGTCCTTTGGGGAAAAAACGTAGCATTTATTTTTATCCGCGATTCAAGATATACTAAGGAATTCATAGATGCCAATGATTTCTTCTCCGTTTCTTTTTTGAATAATCAATATAGAGATGCTCTTAATTACTGCGGCTCACATTCAGGAAGGGATGAAGATAAGCTTAAAAATGCAGGACTTACTTGGAATTATAAACTTTCTATTCCGTTCGTTGACGAGGGTAATCTGATTCTGCTCTGTCAAAAGCTGTCTGCGACAAAAATAAATGATGACTCTTTTATTGCTCCGGACATCAAAAAATGGTATGCAGACAAAGATATGCATACCATGTATGTAGCTGAGATTCTTGAAGTGCTGGCAAGATAATTAAAAGCACAGCTCCCGGTCATCGGTATATTCAGGCGGTCGGGAGCCATTTCATTTTTTACAGTATCGTTACTTCTTTCTAATCGGGAAATACACCTCTGTCTCCCAATCTTCCGGGGAAGGAGTGTCGAACTGTGTCTTAATATAAAGATCAAAAGGAGCTCCGGCATATTCGTAACCATTTTCAATGATCCAGGATACTATGGCGCCATAGGCTTCTGAAAGAGTTGAATATCCTCCTCGATGAACCGTCATTGCGCACTCCTGCGGCTCCATAATTATATCCGCCTTTTCCTTTTCCTCAATCCCAATAAACACTTCCACATCGGATGATTCATGATTGAATTCCTCATCGAAGTATCTCGCGCCATTCAAACCGGTAGGAGTAACCCGCTCCCTGGGTACGCGCTCAAACAACGTCCCATAGTACTTCCCAAATTCATCCACGCCCATTATGGCGCGATTCGCCAGAACATTCATGGCCGGAGAGTTTTTAACCTCAATAGTATAGCTTTTCTGATAAGTCATAATGTCACCTGTCCTTTCAAATACAGAAATGTGTGTCTGA
>CAZRKN010000028.1:0-42656 GCA_964600805.1 uncultured Bacteroides sp.
CCTGACGATACTTGAAGAAGTCTGTTGCAACCTGAGGGAACAGCGCATAGGACAATACATCCTCATCCTGTTGCTTCCACTCTTTCATCTCGCTCTCAAGTTTATCCATTTCGTTCTCAATAAGGTCTGCAGGACGACAGGTAATTCTCTTCTCGCCCGGAATAACCTTATCGATGATTTCCTGACTCATCGGTTTTACGGTCTGTCCATACTCACCGCGGAGAACTGCCTTAGTCTCTTTGGTTGCCATCTTGTATCTCTCACCCATCAGTACGTTGAATACAGCCTGTGTACCTACGATCTGTGATGAAGGTGTAACAAGCGGCGGCTCACCAAGATCTTTTCTAACCTGAGGAATCTCTTTCAAAACATCATAATACTTATCTTCTGCATTCTGCTCTTTAAGCTGGCTGACCATGTTAGAAAGCATACCGCCCGGTACCTGATATAACAGGGTCTTAATATCAACGCCCATAACCTTAGGATTGAGCAGACCGTTTGCAAGACATTCGTCTCTGTAAGGTCTGAAATAATCTGCGATTTCAGCAAGAAGGTTCTGGTCGTATCCTGTGTCATAAGGTGTTCCTTTGAAGGTCTCTACCATAACCTCTGTTGCCGGCTGTGAAGTACCCATAGCAAAAGGTGAAATTGCACAGTCAATAACATCTACTCCGGCCTCAACAGCCTTAAGATAAGTCATACCTGCAACACCTGATGTATAGTGTGTATGAAGCTGGATAGGCAGCTTGGTTGCAGATTTCATTGCAGCTATCATTTCAGATGCCTTATAAGGAACAAGCAGACCTGCCATATCTTTTATACAGATAGAGTCAGCGCCCATTTCTTCAATCTTCTTAGCCATATCTACCCAATATTCCATTGTATAAGCATCACCAAGAGTATATGAAAGCGCTATCTGTGCATGGCCTCTTCCTTCTCTTGCTTTTATCTTATTGGTTGCATTTACTGCTTCCTGTAAGTTTCTAAGGTCATTTAAACAGTCAAATATACGGATTATATCAATACCGTTTGCAATTGACTTTTCTACAAAGCTGTCTACAACGTCATCAGCATAAGGTCTGTATCCTAAGATATTCTGACCTCTGAAAAGCATCTGAAGCTTTGTATTTTTAAATCCGTCTCTTAATTTTCTAAGTCTATCCCATGGATCTTCTTTAAGGAAACGAAGGGATGCGTCAAAAGTTGCACCGCCCCAGCACTCTACGGAATGATAGCCGACTTTATCCATAGTTTCAACAATCGGAAGCATCAATTCGGTAGGCATTCTGGTTGCAATCAATGACTGATGTGCATCACGCAGAATCGTTTCCGTTATTTTAATTGGTTTCTTTGTATTTTCTGCCATTTTTATTCCTCCTATATAATTTTTCTACCTAGAATACTCCAAATACCGCCATAAATGTTCCGGCAGCTACGGCTGTACCGATAACACCTGCTACGTTAGGTCCCATAGCATGCATCAGCAGGAAGTTTGTAGGGTCTGCTTCTGCGCCGACCTTCTGTGAAACCCTTGCTGCCATTGGAACGGCAGATACACCTGCGGAACCGATAAGCGGATTAACGCCTCCTTTAGAAGCAATACACATCAATTTACCGAACAGTACACCCGCTGCTGTGCCGAATGCAAATGCAATCAGACCAAGTGCAACGATCTTCAGTGTGCTTATATTCAAAAATGCTTCTGCGCTCGTTGTTGCGCCTACGGAAGTACCAAGAATAATAACTACGATATACATAAGTGCATTGGAAGCAGTTTCCTGCAACTGTCTTACAACGCCTGACTCCCTGAATAAGTTACCTAACATCAGCATACCGATCAAAGGAGCTGTTGTAGGAAGTATCAATGATACTACAACTGTAACAACGATAGGGAACAAAATCTTTTCCAGTTTGGTAACCGGACGAAGCTGCGCCATCTTAATCTGTCTTTCCTTCTCTGTTGTGAGAAGCTTCATAATAGGCGGCTGTATGATCGGCACCAGTGACATATAGGAATATGCTGCTACCGCGATGGGTCCAAGCAGTGTAGTCTGCTGCAATTTACCCGCAAGGAAAATTGATGTAGGGCCGTCAGCACCACCGATAATTGAAATCGCTGCAGCTGCCTTATCGTTAAAGCCCATTGCAATGGCTCCGAAATAAGCTGCAAATATACCAAACTGAGCTGCTGCACCAAGCAGAAAGCTCTTCGGATTGGCAATCAAAGGACCAAAGTCCGTCATTGCACCAACGCCCATGAAAATAAGCGACGGCAGGATTGCCCATTCATCCAGTTTGTAAAAATAATACAGTAAACCGCCGCCCATGCCGCCTTCGCCGTATTCTGCCATAATATCAGGATAGATATTAACAAGCAGCATACCAAATGCGATCGGAACCAGAAGAAGCGGTTCAAACTCATGTCTGATAGCCAGATATAGGAATACTAAAGCTACCGCAATCATGACATAATTTTTCCAGTCTAATGTGAAAAATGCTGTCTGCTGCATAAGATTGGATAGCGTATTTGCTATGTAATCCATGTTTTTACCTCCTGTTGTAATTATACAAATTTATTCCACAACCTACAGTTATATAACTGCGACTGTGTCCGGATATCTAGTTCAATGTAGCAAGTAATGCGCCTGCTTCAACAGAATCTCCTACAGCTACATCAATGCTTGCTACCGTACCATCCTGAGGAGCAACAACCGGAATTTCCATCTTCATAGCTTCCAGAATAACAACAGCATCACCTTTCTTTACAGCCTGACCTACACTTGCTTCCAGCTTAAATACTTTGCCGGCTGCACCTGCTTCAATCTTTACGCTTCCTGCTGCTCCGCCCGCTGCAGGAGCTGTTGCTTTAGGAGCGGCTTTCGGCGCTGCCTTAGGTGCCGCAGGAGCTGCCGGAGCCGGTGCACCGCTTGTCTGACCTTCTTCTACTACTACATCATATACGCTTCCGTTTACGGTAATTGTATAGTTTTTCATTTTTTAATCCTCCATTATAATTTAATCTGTGAATCTACGTATAATTTTATTTATCAGGCATTCTGCCATTTACTGTTTCTGGTTTTTCTGATGGATCTTACAACGAAACCATCCGTAGAACCTGAACCTTCATAAGCAGCTATCGCTGCACTAATCACAGCTACAAGCTCCGTATCATCGGAAAGTTCCTCTCTCTCAGCAATCTGTGAGACAACCTTATCTTCCGCCCTATTTTCCTCAGGCTTCTTTGGTGCAAACAGCTTCGGAATTAATCCGAATGCAGCGATTATAAAGCTTATAAGAATCAGCACGGTAAATACTGTTCCCATACCAAGTAAGGTATTCAATCCGGCTCTTGACATACTTTCACCAAATGTGTAATCAATATTCGTAGAGATGCTGACAGGCGCATAATTCTCAAATACAATTTCTATTATTGCATCATGTTTACTGCATTTTATTTTTGCGCTTACTGTTCCTTCCACAGGCCAAGTATACCAATTATAGTCACTGCCATAACCTTCTACATAAGTCATGGAATTATTAGTAATTTCCACTATTTCTTCATAATTACCCATTTCTTTGGCAGAGCTCTTCCAGCTTTCAACAGCACCTTCAAGGACTGACGCATCCCAACCATTCTCAGCTGAAATATAGGAAACAAAATCACTTTCTTGTTTCTTTGTCACCACATTATCTAAAGTGGATGTCCACTCTACTACAAGATTCTTTGCCTCATCTTCCGACATAATATCCGGTATATCTGTTTCCTGTTCCTGTTTACCGCATGCCGTCAGACCTGCCATACAGGTAATTATACCTAATATTATTAACCATTTTTTCATATTAAGTATCATCCTTTCTAAACTGTACCGTGTTTTTTCTCAGGACGGCCTTCATTCTTTGCAGCCAGCATTTCAAAAGCTCCGATGACATATTTTCTCGTATCAACCGGCTCTATGATCTGGTCTACATATCCTCTTCTTGCTGCGCTTGTTACATTATTCTGCAATGCCGCATAATCTTTTGCACAGGAATCGATTGCATCAGCGCCCTGACCGTCACAGATAATCTTAGCGGCTAAAGATGCATCCATAGTACCGATTTCCGCATCCGGCCATGCCATTGTGATATCTGCACCGATTGCCTTGGAGTTCATGACTGTATATGCACTGCCGTATGCTTTTCCGATTATTACATTTACCTTCGGAACGGTTGCATTTGCAAATGCATATGTAAGTTTCGCCGCAGCCTTAGCCATTCTTCTCTCAGAACATTTGTCTGCAAGGAAACCTTTAACATTTGTAAGTGACAATACGGGAATTTCAAATGCATCACAGAAATTGATAAAGCGTGCCGCTTTCTCTGCGCCGCCTTCAGATATGACTGCGTCAAACTTTTCTGCCACTTCTCCATTTTCATTATAAACCTGTGTACGGTTCGCTACTGCACCGACAGTTGCACCGTTAAGTTTAATAAATCCTGCAACCATATCTTTTGCATAGTTTTGCTTTACCTCGAAAAAGATTCCGTCATCCGCAATCTGGGATAAAGCTATGGAAGTATCGCCCACACAGTTAACGATTTCCGGACATCCCCTGTTCAAATCGTCCGTACAATCAGTCAACGCGATATCTTCATTGTTTGCAGGAAGCATGGATACCAGCTGTCTGATCTGTGCAAGAACAGAAGCTTCATCCGCAACAACGTCAATATTACCTGTTTTTTCACTCTGGAATGCTGCCGCGCTTGTATCACATTTTGAAATCTCATTGCCATCCAAAGTGTTTGGAGCATTTACGAATAATTTCGCCTTACCGGCCTCCATGAACGTGAAATCAGTCAGCCCGGGAACAACAGCAAGTCCACCTCCGCAGGTTCCAAAAACTGCGGTAATCTGTGGAATCACACCGGAAGCTAACGTTTGTTTTAAGTAAATCTCACCGAACGCATTAAGAGCGTCGGTTGCCTCCTGCAGTCTAAGACCGGCAGAATCAAGCAGCCCTATAACCGGTGCGCCTGTTTTCATTGCCAAATCATAGAGGTTCGCAATTTTCTTAGCATGCATCTCGCCGACTGTTCCGTTTAATACGGATGCATCCTGGCTGTATACATACACAAGATTGCCATCAATAACTCCATATCCGGTAATCACACCGTCTGAAGGAGTCTCTGTCTGTTTCAGGTTGAAATCTGTTGCCCTTGCAGTAACAAGCGCACCAATCTCAACGAAACTGTTTTCATCGAGTAAAGCATTAATTCTTTGACTCGCTTGAGAAGTAGTACTCATTTTTCAGCCCTCCATTTATCTTACTTAAAAATAATAAAAACATTTTATAATGTGCATAAGACACACAGTATAGTGTATCATATAAAAATGAAATCGACTAGATGAATTTTCAAAAATATGAAAATATATGAAAATAAAGTTTGAATATGTATTTGAAGGTCCAAAAATAACTTGTTTTTTCTACATCTTCCGTCGTAACAATGGTATACGCTTTTATCAGTTCACCGTTGAGATAATAAGAAACCTGCCCTACATTCTCTCCTGCATGTACAGGGGCTTCAAGCCGGTCTGCCAGATTTGTCTTAACTTCTATCTTATCCTCGCCGCACAGCAGATACCGCAGGCTTTTCTCATCCGAATCTTCAAGCGAAACAGAAACATATGCCCTCTCATATGGTGTAGCGTTTCTCCCCGCTATTCCTTCAGCAACCGGAATATCATCAAACCTGATCTCCTCATAAATATCCCGATATTGAAAATGTTCCATGCCATACTGTGCCAGCTTTTTCATATCGCTCCATTTATAAGTCTTATTGTTAGGCCAGCCGCAGGCAAGAAGCGCTACAGTATAAATCCTGCCTTCGCTTTCAATCGCTCCGACATAGCAGTAGCCCGCCTTATTGGTGAAGCCTGTTTTACCCGACAGGGCTTCATCCATCATATTTAAAAAGTTGTTATGATTATTGCAGTGAAAGCTCCTTTTCCCGCTTACATCGCAAAAATCATATTCAATAGTACGTGTTATTTTAAGAAATTCATCCTTTGCTTCCGAATCTGTCACGCAGTATGCCATTATTTTCGCAAGATCGGCAGCCGTAGTAGAATGTATCCTGCCTGTATCGCTTACCATGGCATCCAGACCGTTCGGTGTTATAAAAAAAGTATCATAACACCCGATATCTCTCGCCTTCTGGTTCATCATGGCAGCAAACTGCTCCACACTCCCCCCCACTGCTTCCGCAACAGCTACAGCGGAATCATTATGCGATTCCAACATCAGAGAATAAAGCAGATCTCCAAGCCTGTACTGCTCTCCCTGCTGCATATAAAGTTTGACTTTAGGCATACTTGCAGCATACGCGGAAACTTCGACAATATCATCCGGATTACCGTATTCCAACGCCAAAATACAGGTCATGATTTTCGTTGTACTTGCCATCGGCAGTATCTCATTTTCATTTTTTCCGTACAAAACACGGCCTGAATCGGCATCCATAAGCACTGCCGCCTGAGCGTAGAGCTGTAAGTTTGCATCATTATTGCCTTCTTTGGCATAAACGCAATGTGCTTCTGATATAATAACAGCTGTCATTAGTAATAAAGTCAGGCTCCGCAGCCTGACTTGCAAGAATTTCTTCACAATCCTTGTTAACCTGCCGCTAATGTACTCACACATAGATTAACCCGAAAAATTTTAATTGTTAATGTATATGCGCTTAAAGCAGGTGTAATAACAAAAACAGTAATTATATATCCAACTGCATCTGTACCTCCGACTCAGCCTGCAGTTTAAATTCCTCCATCTGCACCGGATTAATCTCCGGCAAATCATCAATCGACTTCACACCGAAGCTTCGCAGAAACTGTTCTGTGGTTCCAAACAATAGCGGGCGTCCCGGTGCATCAAGCCTTCCCACCTCCGCTATCAGGTCAAACTCAATAAGCCTATTGACCGCATGATCACAGCTTACTCCGCGCACCTTTTCGATTTCCAGTCTGGTGACCGGCTGCTTATATGCAATAATCGACAGCGTTTCCAGTAATGTATCTGTCAGCACATATTTTTTAGGTGTCTTGGCAATCTTTATCAGATATTCATAAAGCTCTCCCTTAGTGCAGAGTTGTACCGCATTGTCAAGTGTAGTCAATTCGATTCCTCTATCATCCTTTTTATATTCCTCCGCCATCTCTTCCAGAATCTCTTTGGTAGTCTTCATGTCCTCTTCTATGACTTCCGATAATCTTTCAACCTCAACGGACTCTCCCATCGTAAAAAGTATGGCTTCCAATACCGCTTTCGCCTTTTGTCTCTCCATTATAACAAATATGCTCCTTTTCTTAAAAATATCTATGCTCCTGCCTCAGCCTGCGAATTTGTGTGCCCAAGACCTCTACGATGTCTGCACAAATTTGCGATTGAAAAATCAAAGTTTTTCCAATCTAATCACTATTCGTTTGACGTAATTATGATATCAGCAAAAATATCATCCTGCTTAATTCCGATTTTTCCTATTTTCATCATTTCAAGGATTACAAGAAACGTTACGATAACCTCCATCTTACTGTTCTGCTTCTCCAACAACTTTCGGAAACTGAATGTTTTATGACTCTTGATATACTCTTCTACGTATAATGTCTTCGCATCCATATCAATTTCATCTTTTTCGATTTTTCCGAAAGTACTTCTGACGGGGTCTATTTTATCTTCCTGCCTTCTCATCACATATTTAAAAATCTCGTGCAGTTTGGCAAGCGTCATATCCCCAATCAGTTCTTCATAATCAACAGGCTGTCTGTATTCGCTTACTTCCTTGGGCAGTGTCGGTTTCTTATATAAGCTGCGTTCCGCTTCAAGCATTCTGTCCTTTAATTCATATGACATATATTTACACATTTTATATTCCAGTAACTGCTCTACCAGTTCGGATCTGGGGTCTTCCTCTTCACCCTCTTCGTTTACCTCTCTTGGAAGAAGCATCCGGCATTTGATATCAATAAGAGTGGCTGCCATCACGAGAAATTCACTCATGACGTTCATATCTTCTGTCTCCATCTGTTTGATGTAGTCAAGATACTGCTCCGTAATCTCTACGATAGGAATGTCATAAATATCCACCTTGTTTTTATCTATCAAATGTAATAACAAATCCAGAGGTCCTTCAAAAACCTCCAGTTTTACGGAAATTGCCATAACATGTCCACCTTTTCTATTACCACCGTCTACGCCGGTATCAAATGAATCACTACCAGTTCTCCCGGATTGAATATTCTGATTGGTAGTGTATGCATTCCAAGCCCTCTGCTTAGAATCATAACGCTCTCATCCTTCTCAAACCTTCCTCCGTCATACTTGGGAAAAAGAGTCCACTTGGGAGATACCACACCTCCAATAACCGGAAGCCGCATCAAACCTCCATGAACATGTCCGGAAACAACCAGGTCGGCTCCCCACTTCGCGTATTCTTCAAAATAATCCGGATTATGCGCTATCAGAATTTGATATTTATCTTTATCAGGATCGCCTATCGTATCACGCAAATAGTTTCCCGTCATCGGATATATGTGTAATTTCCTGTAATAGCATTTATCTAACTGCAGACCGCATATATTTATATTAGCAGACGGCATCTCAACATTTTCATTAATCAACGGTTCTATTCCTGACTTATGCAGGCTCTCAATATATTTTTCATATATATTTCCGTATAGCTTAGGATTTAAGGCCATACGATGTTCATGATTTCCCATCCCGCAATAAACGGAATATTTTGCTCCAAGCTGCTCCATCAGACTGACTGCAACGTGATATTGTTCGCCCTTACCGGAAGTCAACATATCTCCGGCAGTCAGAATAGCATCGGGAGCAAGTTCCTCTATTTTATTAAGCAATTTCTCGTTCTCTTTTCCAAACGACTTATTGTGTAAGTCTGATAAAAGTACAAAAGTACATTCTCTGGCTATCTTTTTAGACTTAAGCTCATAGCGGACTGTCACAAAGCGGTTACAATCATAAAACATGACTAATGCAAAAAAGCAAATAAGAATTCCAATGACAATCAGTATAGTAGTGAACATTCCTTTTCTCCATATTCCAATCGGTACAACTTATAAAGTATATCATATCAGGCAATAAAACCGCAATCCCCGCTGGCAAAAAATCATCGACGGGCAAAGATGAAAATGTCAGGATACCAGATACTTAAGCCAGAGCTTGCGAAGATAATGCAGGTATCCCGCTTTCTCTACGGATTCCTCCGCCAAAATGGATACGCTTCCTATGCGCTTACCATTCAGTTTATAGACAGCCTCGCCTATGGCATCTCCCTGCGCAACCGGCGCTTCCACTATATTAGGAAGACTTATTTCTTTCTCAATATCGTTCAGATTGTTTCCTGCCGTATCCAGATAATGAAACTCTCCCGCATAAGCAAGAGTGACATTTTCCTCCACTCCTCCGTGTATCTTCTGAGCAGGAAGCATATCTTTATTTTCATCCGTATACATATTGCTTACACTATAACCATAATTTAAAAGCGTCATAGCATCCTTAAACCTTGTATCTTTATCCGGTGCTGCCATGACAACCGCAATAAGCTCCATCCCATCTTTATTGGCGGTCGCCGACAGACAATAAAGGGCTTTGGAGGTAGAGCCTGTTTTTAATCCCGTCGCCCACTCGTACTGTTTCAACAGCTTATTGGTGCTGGATAAGGTAAAAGTGGATGTTCCGCGCGAGGTGCGGTGTTCAATATCTTCCATCCAGATGCCTGTATAATCTAAAACTTCCGGATACTTCGTTATTAATTCTCTGGACATAATTGCAACGTCTTTCGCAGAAGTATAGTGGTTGTCGGAATCTGTAAGTCCGCAGCAGTCCTCAAAATGTGTATTCTGCATTCCCAGACTTTCTGCTTTCTCGTTCATAAGCTTCACAAATTCGCTCTCACTTCCCGCTAAGTATTCCGCAACAGCTACACTGGCATCATTTCCGGACGCTACTGCAATGCACTTAATCATTGTATCCAGTGTCTGGGTTTCCCCTTCATCGAGAAATACCTGTGAACCTCCCATTGATTTAGCATATGAGCTGGTCGTGATTTTATCTTCCAGGTGAATCCTTCCGCTCTTCAAATGCTCAAATATAATAAGCAGAGTCATAATTTTCGTAATACTTGCCGGACTTCTTCGCGTATTGGCATCCTGTTCACAGATAATCTGTCCTGTGGATGCCTCCATAACAACGTAAGAGGGTGTAGAAACATCCGGAGCCGCATAGACTTTCATAGGTATGTATACGCTCATATTAATACATAAACATATCATCATAAGCAGAGTATAAATACGTTTTCTTCTTTTTTTCAACATTCATCTCTCCTGCATATTTCTCTATAATATAGATATTACCGGAGGTGAAATGTTTATGACTATGATATGCTTTTTTTCAAAATAGAAGTGCCTCAAATGGGTTTCACACCTAAAAACAAAATCCCTGACAAACATCAGGGATTTGCTCTTCATTAATTGTATTTACGTTTTCTTGCTGCTTCAGATTTTTTCTTACGTCTTACGCTTGGTTTCTCGTAATGCTCTCTCTTACGAATCTCCTGTTGAATACCGGCTTTCGCACAGCTTCTTTTAAAACGACGTAATGCACTATCCAAAGTCTCGTTCTCTTTTACGATTACGTTCGACATTCCGCACCTGACCTCCCTTCAGTCCCTAACAAGTAACTTGACTGATTGGGTTATTAATGCGCATACGCGCACTGTGTATCTACACACAATATAAATTATACCACAATCTGGATATGAGTCAACTACTATTTTTTCATAAGTCCAGCCATTTTTATATTTTTTCTTAAAGTCAGGAAATATCCAAGCGAACTGAGCAGTTGCTATTTCTCAAATCTCATTTTCATGGTAAACTTAATAGCATAATACATGAAGACAGCATCTAATCTCGGAAAGAAGGCAGCCCATATATGAAAACAGTAGGCATTATCGCAGAATACAATCCATTTCATAACGGACACGCATACCAGATTGCAGAAGCAAAAAAAATCACCGGAGCGGATTACTGTGTCGTCGTAATGAGCGGAAACTTCATGCAGCGCGGCATTCCCGCAATAATGGACAAATCGCTGCGCGCACAGTCAGCTCTTATGTGCGGCGCCGATTTGATACTCGAACTGCCTGTTCATTATGCTACGGGCAGCGCAGAATACTTTGCTTCCGGCTCCGTCGCAATATTAGACAGGCTTAATATTATCGACTGCCTGTGTTTCGGAAGCGAATGCGGAAATATACAGACATTATCCATACTGTCTGACGCACTTGTGTCTGAAAGCGAAGAATTCAAAACTTTGCTTAAACAAAATATGAAGGCCGGTTCTTCTTATCCCCAGGCAAGAAATAATGCGCTCAGAATTACTGCACCACAGCTTACGCCATATCTTGATATTCTCCAATTTCCAAATAATATACTTGGAACAGAATATCTGAAGGCGCTGACAAAACGCAGCAGCCATATAAGGCCATACACTATATCACGAAAAGGTGCAGACTATCATGATGGTTCTCTGAATGATTCCTATAGCTCTGCTATTGCAATCAGAGAGTCTATTGTCATGAATCAGGATATAAGGCTAATCAAAGAACAACTTCCCGATGGCGTATATAAATTAATAGAAAAAAACTATCTAAAGTCCTTTCCTATCACCACGGAAGATATTTCTTCCCTGATTCTTTATAAACTTATTAAAGAGCAGAAAAACGGATATAGTCAATATTTTGATATTGACAGCGCTTTTTCAGACAGGCTGGGAAGCCTTATTTATTCCTATACAGATTATGCTTCATTCTGCGAAGAAATAAAGACACGAAATATTACCCATACAAGAGTCGCAAGGAATCTGCTGCATATTCTGTTGGATATTTATCAGTCGGACGTAGATACCTTTTGTGCGGAAGATTATGTGTACTATGCAAGAATTATCGGTTTTAAGAAAGAATCCGCGCCTCTTCTATCCGCCATAAAAGAGAAATCCTCTATTCCGCTTATTTCCAAACTTGCGGACGCTGCTGCCTATGTTACTTCTGAAAATGGCAGAAAAATGTTGAACCGGGATATTGAATCAGGTCATATATATTCCCTTATGGTAAGCCGGAAATTTCATCAGAATTTACTAAATGAATATAAAAGACCGATTGTTATTCTATAGCAGACGGTCTTTTATTCTTAAATATCATTTGTTATTCAAACAGTATAAACTATTATAACTCTTATAAATTTTATGAATCAGAAATCTTATCCGGAGCGATTTTATATATGTATTCCTTGATTATGTCATGAACCAAATTAGCTACTTCCTTACTATTCTTATCCTTATATTTATCATATGAAATCGCAGGAAGGTAATGCACCTGAGTCTTCACTTTTCTGATAGACCATTCTTCAAATACTTTATATGAGTCAATCAATACGACCGGTACAATTGGCACTTTTGCTCTCATGGCGCTTTTGAAGCATCCCGGTTTGAAATCGCAGACTTCATTATGATTGTGATAATACCCGCCTTCCGGAAAGATAATATATCTCTTTCCTGCCGCTGCCTCTTCTGAAATCTCTTTGATTATATTGACAGACTGGCGCAGATCATTTTTAAACATACGTTTTGCACGTATCAGATTCAAGAACTGCGTAGTCAGAATCACATGCGACTTTGCATCATCAATAACAACCGAACAAGGCTTTTCATGGGTATACATAATTCCAAGAGCATCATATTTGCCCTGATGGTTGGGGAACATGACATATCCGCCTTCCTTCGGCAGATTCTCCATACCAAAACCTTCTGTTATGATATGCCCTGATTTCACCATTCTGTTTATTGCCAGTCTTGCATATGCATAACATTCCTCTTCCGTATACTTCTCCGGATGTTTCGCCATATATGACATCTTGGGAATCATATACATTCTCGGTAAATTACAAATAATCACCTGTATAAAACGTAACATTTATTTGTATCCTTCTTTCTATTGCAAAAATCAGAATAATGGTGCAAACAGCTTTAAAATCGGTCCTACCACATTCAGTTTCATAACCTTTTTCCTGCACCATTCAAGCGTAATCTCTTCGGATTTGGCAAATGTATCTTCCATGTCCTTTTTCAGTTCATCTATTGTCTCAGTCTGATACATTAAAACACCGCATTCAAAATGATGGTAAAAGCTGCGGTAATCAAAATTGACAGTTCCCACAACCGCCGCCTCATCATCGCACAGTACGCATTTAGAATGAATAAATCCCGGTGTATACTGATATATTTTTACTCCGGACTCTAATAAGTTCACATAAGCTGACTGCGTCAGCCAGTACGCCGATTTCTTATCAGGTATTCCCGGAGTCACAAGTCTTACATCAACACCTCTTTTTGCCGCCAGTTTCAGCGCTGTGTTCATTTCATTGTCAATTATCAGATATGGCGTAAATGCATAAAAATACTTCTTTGCATATCCAATCATGTTAAGATAAACATTTTCGCCTACAGTCTCATCATCAAACGGTGTATCTCCATAAGGTTGTACATATCCCCTGCCACCCGTATGCTCCTCAAAACGGCATCGGTACGGACTGTAGTCTTCATCGGTAGGACGCGTAATATTCCACATCTGAAGAAACATTACGGTAAAATTCCATACAGCTTCCCCGTAAAGGCGGATACCTGCGTCTTTCCAATAACCGTGCAGTGTCTCATAATTGATATACTCATCCGCCAGATTGACTCCGCCTGTATATCCTATTTTACCATCAATGACTACGATTTTTCTGTGATCTCTGTTATTCAAAATAATCGACATAAACGGAATCAGTTTGTTAAAAGCAACACACTTTATTCCCTTCTTTTCAATGTACTGCTCATATTGTTTCGGAAGCTTAAGAACACTTCCAAAATCATCATATATAAGCCTTACTTCCACCCCCTGAGCTGCCTTCTTCTCCAGAATTTTCAGGATTGCATTCCACATTTCACCCTCTCCGATAATAAAATACTCCAAAAAGATAAAATGCCCAGCAGTCTCAAGATCCTGCAGTAATTGCTTCCAATAAGCCAGTCCATCGGAAAAATATTGCGTTTTCGTGTTCTTACATACTGATGTTCCTGAAAATGTATTCAGGTAACCAAATTGATTGGCAATTATCTCATTTTTTGCCTGCAATTCCCGCCGTATATCCTTATTATCCGGTATATTTTTTTTCATCTGCTCATCAGCCAACTGCATATTTTTCTTTAGATTTTTTGAAATGAAAACATGTCCAAATGCAAGATACAATATACCGCCAAAAATCGGGAACGTCAGAATCGGTATAATCCATGCCAGTTTCACAGCAGGATTGGTTGGTTTATAAATCAGGTAAACAACAACAATCAGACTAAGTATTCTAAGCACTGCCGCAATCATCACGTAATGACTGCTCCATCTGATTATAACAAAAATAAAAAAAGCAATCTGCATTAAAACTATCAGAGCCGTAACAAATATTCTGTTAAATACAATCTGTAATACTTTTCTCATAGTTTCCTACTTAACCCTATAAGGTTCAATAGCCTTTTCAATTTCCGAAATTTTTTCATTGGTCTCCAGTATTCTCAGTTCTACTTTATCGGATAAATCCATAGAAAAAATTCCCATTATGGACTTGGCATCCACTACATATCTTCCCGAAGCCAAATCAAAATATCCCTCAATATTACTGATTACCGATACAAAACCCTTTACCTTTTCAATAGAATTCAAATCCAGTATATAACTTTTCATAATGATACATATTCCTTTCCAGCCTGTAAAATTGTGTCCTTCTTCCCAGCATCTTAAATAAGCTGATTATATATACGTTCTAATTGTTCTTCGTTAAGCGGCACTTCATTCAGTATCGTATGCCTGTCCTTTCTTGTAGCAGGCGCTTTCTGCCATGCATCCACAAAAATTTCTTTAGTAATATTCCAGTTGAGAGGATTGATATCCAGCTCAAATGCCTTCAGGATTTCCCTAAGCCTTATGGCATTCCTCCCCTGCAGGATACAGCTGACCACGCTTCCAAGCGCAACTGCCATGCCATGCGAAATTCTGATTTCCGGAAAATTCTCTTCCAGTGAATGACAGAAAAGATGCTCCGAACCGCTGCTGGGTCTGGAATTTCCCGCAATTTCCATAGCAAGACCGCCCATTACAAGCGACTGCGTCAGAGTCTTGATAAACTCCTTACTTTTCAAGGACTTTTCTTCATTATAGCAAAGTGAAGTAAGCGCCATGTCAGAAATCATATAAGCGAAATCATCTACCCGTTCCCCCCGATAAGCCGCATCCAATTTCCAGTCATACAATGCCGTATATTTGCTTATGGTGTCTCCAATTCCTGATTTCAGCTGGTCTATAGGTGCATTCATAATTACATTGATATCAACGACTATACCTGTCGGTATCTTACAACCCAGGGTTTTGCGCATCTTATCATCAATATCCAGCACCGCCACAGGTGAGGCAAGGCTGTCGTTACTCAAAGTTGTAGGCAGGCAGATATATGGAATCTTTCCGACAAAACCGGCATACTTTGCCACATCCAGCACTTTGCCGCCGCCTATTCCTATAATAGCCTGATAGCCCTCATAAAAAATTATCCTTGCAAGCTCCATAGCCTGTTCAAAAGAATTCTTTTCAATCAGATGCAATTTACTGTTCGATAAATCCCTCTGCATCTCATCCAGATATTCCTTTATAATGTTAATCAGGCCCGGTTCTGTTACAATCATAACCTTCTGCTTATCTATATCCGGAATACATTCTGTAAGCACCTCATCCAGATGTTCAAAAACGCCTTCCTCAATAATTAGACAATATGGTAAATTAAATCTATTCATCCTGTGTACTCCTTTTATTTTTCACACTAAGATAATGCAACATCCATAATCATCATAATCAGAAATCCGGCCGCAAACCCCAATGTCGCCCCATCCGAATCTCCGTCTCCCGATGCCTCCGGAATCAGTTCTTCCACTACCACATATATCATGGCTCCTGCCGCAAATGCAAGTAAATATGGCAACGCTTTCTCTATTGCTCCTGTCACTAAAATAGTGACAAAAGCTCCAATCGGTTCTACAATACCAGATAAAACGCCATAAGTAAAGGCTTTCTTTTTTCCCGTACCGTTACTTTTCATCGGCATTGATATGATTGCTCCTTCAGGAAAATTCTGGATAGCAATTCCTATTGCCAGTGCGTATGCTCCTGCAAGCGTTATCTCATTACTTTTTGCCATTACCCCTGCAAAAACCACTCCTACCGCCATTCCTTCCGGTATGTTATGCAGGGTGACTGCCAATGCAAGCATTGCTGTTTTATTAAGGCTGCTCTTAATGCCTTCCGGTCTGTCCCCTCCAAGATGGAGATGGGGAATCAATTTATCCAATCCGTATAAAAAGGCGATACCTAACACAAAGCCTGTTGCCGCAGGAATAAACTTAAGCTTTTCATAATCCTGCGACATATCAATGGCAGGAATAAGCAGCGACCATACCGATGCAGCAACCATTACACCGGATGCAAATCCTAACAGAACCTTCTCTAAAAGCTTATTCATGCTGTTTCTCATGAAAAGAACACACGAAGCGCCCATAGCCGTTCCGAACAGAGGAATCATTAGTCCTAAGAATATACCCATATATGAGTCTCCTTCATCTATTATATCATGCTCCTTCCTCAGAACGCAGATTTCTGAAGGAAAAAGTCTTATATAATATATGATTCTCTCCGTTTATAGTTACAAATAATCCCAACTGTTATTTTTTTCATAAATAATCTCAGTTGTTATTTTTTCACGAATAACCTCAAACTGTTATTTTTCATATATAATCTCAACTGTATTTTTCCAGGCTAAGCTGAAAAAAGTTTCAGGAGATTATATACAAGGCATGCAACAAGCCACGCAACACCACACTGCATCAAGACTACCGCAAAGGCTCTCAAAGCGGAGCCCATCTCGCGTTTTATTGTAGCAACAGCTGCCACACAGGGCGTATAAAGCAGCGTAAATACAAGAAAGCTGATTGCAGAAACCGGCGTGAATATGGCTCCCATTGTTTCACTCAAACTGCTCATCGATGTACCTGTCAGTACACTTAAGGTACTGACAACCGCTTCCTTTGCGGTAAACCCACTAATAAGTGAAGTCGCCACACGCCAGTCATTAAACCCTAACGGTGTAAAAATCGGAGCTATGTATCTTCCGATAATGGCAAGCAGGCTGTCCCTGCTGTCTACGACCACATTTAAACGGCTGTCAAAGGTCTGTAAGAACCAGATAACCATAGTGGCAAGGAAAATAATCGTAAATGCCCTCTGTAAAAAGTCTTTTGCCTTATCCCACATAAGAAGCAATACACTCTTTGCTGACGGAAAACGGTAATTTGGCAGTTCCATCACAAACGGCATGGAGTTACCGCGAAAAATCGTATGATTCAAAACTATTGCCACAAGCAGTCCGACTATAATGCCAAGTACATACATTCCCATCATCACAAGCACAGGATGCTCAGGGAAAAATGCAGCCGTAAACAAGGCATAAATAGGAATTTTAGCCGAACAGCTGATAAAAGGAATCAACATAATAGTCATTTTCTTATCACGTTCGGATGACAATGTTCTGCTTGACATAACCGCAGGCACACTGCATCCGAAGCCTATCAGCATTGATACAAAGCTTTTACCTGACAATCCAATCTTCCTTAAGGGTCTATCCATAACAAATGCTATTCTTGCCATATATCCTGAATCTTCCAGAATCGAAAGAAAAAAGAACAATACCACTATAATCGGCAGAAAGCTCAACACACTTCCCACTCCGGCAAAAATTCCATCTATAACAAGGCTTTCCACGACAGGATTAATTCCGTATGCAATAAGCGCATTATCGACCCATACCGCAAGAGCATCAATTCCCATACTCAGTAAATTGCTGAGATACTCTCCTATAACACCGAATGTCAGCCAGAATATGATCAGCATTATTACCAAAAAAGAGGGAATAGCAAAATATTTACCCGTGAGTATTGAATCAATTTTAACGCTTCTTTTATGCTCTCTGCTCTCCTGACATTTGATGACTGCTGATTCGCATACTTTTTCTATAAAAGTATAACGCATATCCGCCAGAGCGGCGTTCCTGTCCATTTCACTGTCCCGCTCCATCTCTACAATACTGTGTTCCATCAATTCCAGCTCATTTTGCGACAGTTCCAGACGCTCTATTATATCTTTATCGCCTTCTACGATTTTGGTTGCCGCAAAACGTGGAGAGAACCTGATTGTTTCAGCATGATCCTCCACCTGATGGCTGACCGCATGAATACATCTATGTACGGGACCCTTTTCACAGAAATCCGTCACCTGAGGATATATCCGCCTGCCTGCCACTTCTCTGATTGCACGTATTAAGTCGTCTATACCCTCATTCTTGGCAGCGCTGATTGCAATTACCGGAATTCCAAGCTGTTCCTCCATCTTGCCTAAATCAATAGTGCCTCCGTTTCCACGTACTTCATCCATCATATTAAGTGCAAGCACCATCGGAATATGCATTTCCAACAATTGCAATGTCAGATACAGATTTCTCTCGATATTCGTTGCATCCACTATATTAATTATGCCATCCGGCTTATCATTTAAAATGAAATTCCTCGTAACGATTTCCTCGTTACTGTATGGTCTGATAGAATAGATGCCCGGTAAATCTACCACTGCATCTCCCTTTTCTCCCCGGATTTCACCGACTTTCTGGTCTACCGTAACCCCCGGGAAATTCCCGACATGCTGATTAGAGCCGGTCAATTGATTAAACAATGTGGTCTTGCCACAATTCTGATTTCCTACTAATGCGTATATCATATAAATAACCTTGTGCCTTTCTCAACCTGCGAATTTGTGCCCTCTAACACAAATTCGCGTGTGAAAAATTTATTTTTCACACTTTACTCCATAACTTCTATTTGCCTTGCATCTTCTTTACGAATCGTCAATTCGTAGCCTCTTAGCTCTATCTCAATCGGGTCGCCCATAGGCGCCACTTTACGTACTTTTACCTTAGTCTTGGGAATCAAACCCATATCCAAAAAACGGCAGCGCAGTTCTCCTGCCCCACCTACTTTAGTGATAACTGCCTCCTGCCCGATTTTTATCATATCCAGTGTCATAAGTATTTCTCCCTCTTGTCTATCGTGCTTTAGCTTCCGCTTAATAGTTTATGCCAACTAATCCGGCTTGTCAACTGATGAGATTATCGGGTTTAGGCACAATTATAATAGCAGAAATTATATTAAATCAACTCCATTTGCCAATTACATACATTTCCTATATAATGAACATGTTAATCTAAACATATTGTATACACCCAAAATCGCAGTTGGAGAAAGGAGCATGTTTATTGACATGAATTATAAAATAGTTCCACTGAACGAATCTCAAATGAATGAAATTGAGGAACAATTATATGAATTTGACCAAAAGCATGTCACATATAGAATGAATGGCAATGTTTCAATAGGGATTGAATATGATGGAAAGATTATTGCCGGCTTAGATGCCTGTATGACCGCTTTCAAAATACTATATGTATCTACTGTATTTGTTCAAGAGGATTTCAGGCGCAAAGGATTAGGCCGTGCCATGATGTCACAGATGGAATGTGAGGCAAAAAAACTGGGCGCCAATATGATCAGACTGGACACTTTTGGATATCAGGGCGCCGACTTCTATAAGTCACTTGGCTACGAAGTCGTTGGTCATTATGCAAATGATATGGATAATTTTGAAGAATATTTTTTCGTTAAGTATTTATGAGGCTTTTTAAGTTTGATACTTTAAATTGGTGAAAATTAATGAGACTGTATTTTTATAAGTTTTAAAAATAATGTCAAAGGCTATACAAATTTCAGGCTTTTGACATTATTTATATTGTCAAAAAACATAAATTTGTCATTTCCTTTTGTGCATAAAAAGACGATAAAATATGCGAACGAAACGCAAAGTTGACAAGAAGAAACCACAGATTGGTTGTTTTCCTCTATTGCTTAGACGTAGAATGTTTGCAGGAGGTGGATAAAAATGACATTAGGTCAAAAATTAAAAACACTATTAAAAGAAAACAGTATGACGCAGGAAGATTTAGCAGAAAAGTTGGATGTATCCCGGCAGGCAGTAGGAAAATGGGTAAATGATAAAGGAATACCTGAAGTAGGGAAATTAGTACAAATCAGTAACCTATTCGGAGTGTCAATGGACTACCTGCTGAAAGGGGACTACGAAGAGAAAAACATATCAGAAGAAAAAGCCGTTACAAAAGATAACGCTGTCTTGAACAGCGGGTATTACGTAAGTCAGGAAATGCTTGATGGATATTTGTCGTATAGCAGGCAAAACGTAAAGCAGATTACCGGAGGGATAAGTCTTTTTATATTATCAAATGTATTTGGTGGATTTGAATACCAAAGCATGATAATGTCTTTGCTCTATTGGCTTACAATGACAGCAGGGATTATCCTTATCATTTGGTATTTTTTTCAGATCAAACAGTATCAGGAAATCAAAAATGAACACCTTGCATTTGATGATAAGGTATTCGGAAATTTTAAGAAACAGAGGGAAAACAGAAGAAAAAAATATGCAGTTATGATTATTGCAGGAGTGGTTATTCTTCTGACAAGTTCTGAAATAGAACGCTTTTTAATGATTAATTTCGGACAGGCAGTTTGCAATGTTTTTGGGTGGATATCCGACACGGTATGGTTAGCCCTTATCATATGGGCAGGAATGTCTATGCACATTGACAGCATTATCATTAAAAATACGGAGCATCCCCCTAAAAGCGGTAGTATGAAAAGGTATCGCTGGATATATATGGCATTGCCGGTTACAGTGCTTGCGGTTTTGATTGGAATTATAACAAACGCATGGAGTCCATATGCACCTATCATCATTTTGTTTTGCTGCTTATTGGTTACAACATGTAAATTACTTATAGAAAGCAGGGGAAAAGATGAATAAGAAAAACTATACAAAAAAGAAAATCTATACAAAAATCAGTATTCTGCTTGTGTTTGTACTCTGTATTTGCGCAGGGTGTTCTACACAGCAGGAAAGAAAATATACCTTAGAAGATTTAGATAATCTGGCTGAAATAAGAATATATTCAGTGGAGAATAATGAACTTATTAAAACTGTTGATGATGAAGAACAGTTGTATCAATATAATCAATGTTCTCTTTTTGATTATTCAGACATAGAAGAGCGCCAGGAAGAATTGAAAAAAGGCTTAGAGGGAATAAATGAGCAATACTATTTGATTTCATACAAATACCCTGTTGCACGTTTTGGTGAAAAGGAACCGGAAGAAAATACCACTATTACATTATATGAGAATACCAATATTATTAAAATGACGGTTGCTGAAGAAAGTATCAAAGCATTTCCTGTTCCGGAGGAATTTTTGACTTTCTACTATGAAATTTCCGAGGAGGAAATGAGTTTTTATCGTTCTTTAGTTGAATGATATGTTTGTTTATAAAATTGATTATCGCTTACCTATGGTGGCAATAATCCTGATGGACAACTTGCTGCCATTTCTATTTTCAGCAACTATTAACGCATTGCGTAAAGTTAAAATTGTTCCTTAGAGAAAAACATATCAAATGGAAAAAGCGTATCAGAAGAAACGTAAAGCAGATTACCGGAGGGATAACCTTATTATCTTAGTATACTCAAATATAAAAGCATTATCAACCAAAACATTTTTATAGTCAGGCTACTCCATCAGACTTTTAGGCAAATGCTAAGACTATGATGCACAGGAATATCTACATACATTTTTTATCTCTGACTGGCTCTCTGTACTAATTTATATGGGTTTATGTAAATTTGCACAATACAATATCTTGAAATGCAAGTCGCCGGGAAGCTGATCTGGCCTGACCGTTCTCTGATATATCTTTGCCGTTCCTTTGATATGCTTAATCATGGGCAGGATTATCTGGAGATACAGCCGGTCATACATATCGGGTTTCTGGATTATACCCTGTTTAGTGATTGTCCTGAATTTTATGCAACAAATAAACTGATGAACGTAAAAAATCATCGTGTTTATAGTGACAAACTGACCTTAAATGTGGTAAACTTATCTAAAATAGAACTTGCAACGGATGAGGATAAAGAATACCACATAGACTATTGGGCTAAACTATTCAAAGCCACTACTTGGGAGGAGATTAAGATGTTAGCAGCCAAAGACCAGTATATTGACGAAGCATCCAAAACCATTTTTCGGTTAAGCGCTGACGAACAGATACGTAAAAGATGTATGGACCGTGAGGAGTATTATCTGGATAAGATGGCCATGGAGAGAACTATTGAAGAATATCACCTGGACAAAATGGCTATGGAGAGAACTATTGAAGAGTATCGCCTGGACAAAATGGCCATGGAGAGAACTATTGAAGAATATCACCTGAACAAAATGGCTATGGAGAGGACTATTGAGGCACATAATGCTGAAATTGCTGACAAAAATGCTAAGCTAACAGCACAAGAGGCTGAACTTCAAAGACTCCGCTCTGAAATTGCGGAACTTAAAAAATCTGGTCTGCAAACAAATTAGCAAGTTATTTTTATTATACAGGTAATCATCCACGGAGATACAATATGTTTGGAATCAATACCGAAACGAAAACACATAAGATGACAGAGGGGAATCCGCTTAGCACGATTCTCCTTTTTGCGGTGCCGATGATTCTGTCCAATCTCTTCCAGCAGCTCTATAATGTCATAGACACAGTAATCGTAGGCAAGCGACTCGGAACAGATGCCCTGGCGGCAGTCGGAAGCGCAAGCAGCATTACTGCCGTATTTGTGCAGCTGGCGACAGGGTTCGCGCTGGGAGGCTCTATTGTGATTGCACAGTATTTCGGAGCCGGCAGAACAGAGAAAATATGGCAATGTACTACCACTTCCACTATATTCTCAGCTATAATTGCGCTTATATCGACGATTATCATTTGGATAGGAGCAAGGCCGCTTTTGTTGCTGGTGAATACACCGGACCACATTATTGACATGAGTGTCAGTTATTTACGTTTATACTTTTTGGGATGCATCCCTATTTTCGTATACAATGCGCTAAATGGTGTATATGTAGCATTAGGAGATTCTCGTACTCCCCTAAAGTTCTTAATAATATCATCTGTTATCAATGTTTTATTGGATTTATTTTTCATTATCGGATTAAAAGGCGGAGTCGGAGGTGCAGCACTTGCAACAGCAATTTCCCAACTGGCGGCAGCTCTTTTGGCGATGAAAGACATTCCCAAACTGCTTAAGGAATTTGAATATAACAAAGATATGAAATTTTTTGACGGTGCGCTGCTTCTTACGATGCTTAGATTTGCGCTGCCCTCTGCATTGCAGCAGTCCATCGTATCGGTGGGTTCAGTTATAGTACAGGCGACAATCAACAGTTTCGGCGCAGCCGTCATGGCAGGCAGTGCTGCGGCTTCAAGGGTTGTTAATCTTGCTACTGCCGTTCCTATCAATTTCAGTAACGCGTATTCTAATTATGTAGGCCAGAATATTGGGGCTTGTAAAGACGAACGTATCTGGCCCGGACTTAAGGCGTCCGTTCTTAGCTGTGGAGCGCTTTCCCTCGCTCTTACCGCTGCTTTTGAGATATTTCCAAATCAAATCATCGGTATGTTCATAGATGAAACAGAAGCAAATCTTGAGCAAGTTATGGCAGTAGGTTCGGCATATATCAGAGTCGTTGGTGCATTCCTCGTGGTATTCTCTACATTTATGCTGGTGAAAGCTACCTTCAAAGGAAGCGGTGACATGAGCTGGTTTATAATAACAACTTTGCTGAGCTTTTTTATCCGTTTATTTTTGACCGTAGGCTTTGCACATATTGCCGGCGTAGATATAATCTGGTGGGCATTCTGCGCAGGCTGGGCAATTGCGCTTATCGTAGCAATAATAAGATATCTGCAGGGTGGATGGCGTAAGAAAGGTATTCTGTGATTTTATCTTGTCACCTGCCCAATCCATTTTTATAACTTTCTACCAGCGCATAAAACATTTCCTGTTCAGAAGACTGTTCAAGTTCTTCAGGCACTATACTGTTCCAGAAGATATGGTATGTTATCGGTTCCATTCCGGCAAAAAAATCATCATAGAGTTTTTCCCATTCTTCCTGCGTGATTTCATTTCCTTCTGCATCATACCAGGTCTGTTCGCTGTTATCTTCATCAGTCCATACAGTGCTTTCCCCTCTGCATATTATACTGCATACAATTCCGTCTTTAAGATAATATGCTCCGTCAGCAGCATATGACTCTGCCGCCCCGTTTCTGGTAAAATCGGATGCCGTATAATAAATTACATCGCCATTCATATAAGCTTTACTTTCATAATCATTTGCAATATCAAATTCTGAATATTCATCAAAATATACCTGCGGCAGTTCTTTCATTTTGATAAACATATCATCTATTATATAAAAGTGATTTTCAGAATATAATCCTGTTCCGGCATTTGCGCTTGTAATCAGTTCCGGTTTTCCGTCATTGTCTATATCATATACCGCATAACTGAATAATAAAGGATTATATTCATACATATTCCAAATATCTTTATTCTTAGCAAAAACCTTTATCCTGGCTATTGCCTCCTCAGACAAACCTGACAAATCTGTGGCATCTGTCTCCACTGTCTGATTTTGAGTATAATTTTCCTGTATGTCATCCGAATCATCTGAATTCTCATCAAAATAATTAGAAATAAAAATATAATCATCACCGCTTCTTTTTAATATAAGAATACCTGCATTCACACCATATTCCTGCTGCGGATTATAATGAAGTTCAAAAATATCTTCATCTATCTTTTTACCTTCTGTACAGATAAATGAGCAGTAATTGGTGTCTCCATGTTGGAAGATATAAGCATCATATTGCTCCAGATATGTCCATGTGAAAGGTTCCTTCATTTCCTCTAATGAATATCCGGTCTTCTTTATTAAAAAATCATCTATTTGAACAGTGGTAAGACGCTCAACATCCAGCTCTATCGTCCAGTCTGTTGCCTGCTCATATGCGTCCAGTTCATCATCCGTTAATGAATGAGCGCTTATTCCGGCTCCACAATAAAAAACTTCATATAAATCAACATCTGTGGGAACGGTATATTCTGACAGCAAAAAACCATAGTTTTCTATGCTGTTTACAAAATCTGTAAAACCTTCCAGTTCTTCATCTGAGAGTCTGTCCCAATCTTCCTGTTCTGCTGCATCCCGGTTGTCAATCGATTCCTGACCTGCTGCTTCATGGTCTGACAATTCATTCGGCTCTTCTTCTATCTGTGCGAATTTATCACTGTCACCAGATTCCGCAGTATCACTTTCACTTCCTGAAGCGCAACCTGATAAAACCAAGATAATCAATAGCAGGTCGCATAATAAGTATTTGGATTTTTTTGTCATAATTATCTGCCTTTCAGATTTCAAAATCTTCAGATTTAAAATTACTATAATATCTCCCTTTTACCGCCGTAAATTTCAATACGCAGTAATCCGGGTCTGTGACCCCTTCTTTATAATAAAGAGTGTCTCCTTTTTGCCATATCCTCTCTTTTGCTTCCTGTGTTTCTAATACCTCTACGGTTCCAACCAGACTGACACCACGGAAGAAACGTCTGTCAACAAAATAAACGCTTGCCTTATTATTCTGCTTGAAATATTTCACCTTATTAGAAGATGTATTTGTAGAAAAATAAATTGTTTTTATTCCTTCCCGCTCCCTCGGCTTAAGCATAGCCTTTGTGATAGGGTATCCTTCATCATCAACATATGAAATAAAGCTTGTACTTGATTTATCAATCATTTTTCCGACTGTTTTTTCCACATCTTTCATAGCAATAACCATGCTCCTTCTCGAGTTTATAATAAACAATACTTCTTGCTTTTAAAAATTCCTTAATTCTTAAAACTATGTATCGGAGCCGGAATTCTTCCGCCACGGTTTATAAACGCATCGCACGAAAACTGATTAACCGGCATAATAGGCGCGTAGCCTAACAGACCGCCGAATTTCACGGTTTCACCTACTCCTTTACCAATCACGGGAATCAGGCGGACCGCCGTTGTTTTCTGGTTTATCATGCCGATAGCCATCTCGTCTGCAATAATTCCGGAGATGGTCGTTTCCTTGGTATCACCGGGAATTGCAATCATATCAAGCCCCACAGAGCAGACACATGTCATTGCTTCCAGTTTTTCCAGAGTAAGCGCTCCTGCAGTTACTGCATCAATCATTCCCTGATCTTCGCTGACCGGAATGAAAGCACCGCTCAATCCTCCTACGTAAGACGACGCCATAACACCGCCCTTTTTCACCTGATCATTAAGCAGGGCAAGAGCAGCCGTTGTACCGGGGGCTCCGGCATGCTCCAATCCGATTTCACAAAGTATATCCGCAACACTGTCTCCGATTGCCGGCGTAGGTGCAAGCGATAAGTCTACTATGCCGAACGGTACATTAAGTCTTTTTGAAGCTTCTTTTGCCACCAGCTGTCCCACACGCGTCACTTTAAATGCAGTCTTTTTAATCGTTTCACACAATACCTCGAAACTCTCGCCTCTTACCATGCTGAGCGCAGTCTTGACAACGCCGGGACCGCTGACTCCGACATTAATAATCTTGTCCTCCTCTGTCACCCCATGAAAAGCTCCCGCCATAAAAGGATTATCATCCGGTGCATTACAGAATACTACCAATTTAGCACATCCAAGCGAATCTGATTCCTTGGTTGCCTGCGCTGTCTGCTTTATTACTTCACCCATCAGCTTTACGGCGTCCATATCTATGCCTGTTCTGGTGGAACCTACGTTGACGGAGCTGCAAACTCTTTCCGTAACAGACAGAGCCTGCGGAATAGAACGGATTAAAAGCTCATCCGCAATAGTCATCCCCTTTGAAACCAAAGCGGAATATCCGCCGATAAAATTTACCCCTACTGTATGCGCCACTTTATCCAGTGTCTTCGCAATCGTCACAAAATCATCCGATGATTTACATGCCGCCGCGCCGACAAGTGCAATCGGGGTGACGGAAATTCTTTTATTGACAATCGGAATACCGTATTCTCTCGAAATCTGCTCTCCTGTCGCCACTAAGTCCTTTGCCGCCTCGTATATTTTATTATAAATCTTCTCATTCAGTTTCTCTAAATCCGAATCTATACAATCCAGAAGACTAATACCAAGCGTTATTGTTCTTACATCCAGATTTTCTTTTTCAATCATCTCATTCGTTTCTGCAACTTCAAATATATTAATCATTTAAATATCCATATTCCTTTCTCAGCCTGCAACATATATGTACCTAAAACATAAGCTTCTGAAAATATCATCAGATTCTATGCATCTGATTAAATATCTCTTCCTTCTGGCATTTAATAATAACCCCGATACTTTCACCAAGTTTAGCCAGTTCTTCTACAATAACACCAAAATCCTTAGTTGCTTTATTCATATCTACAATCATCATCATATTAAAATAATCCTGTACAATCGTCTGTGAGATATCCAGAATATTAATTCCGTTATCCGCCAGATATGTACACACTTTCGCAATAATTCCAACCGTATCTTTCCCCACTACAGTAATAATTGTTTTCTTCATGAATAAACCATGCTCCTTTCTAAATCAGAATCTTTAAAACTCACGCTCTGCAAATTATATCTCAATCATCTCTGACACTTCATTCCTCTTGGCAACATAAATCGGGAAGTCTTCTTCCCGATATCCCGTTTCCGACATCATAATTTCTAATTTTACTGCCTCATAAGCAAGCTCCGGCATATTATTTTCCTTACTCAGATGTCCTAACACAACAGCCTGCAAATGGTCATTCAACAGCCTGCTAAGCAGTTTCCCTGATGCCTCATTGGACAAATGCCCCTTATCGCCTAATATCCGTTGTTTCAGGAAATACGGATATGGTCCGACCTGAAGCATATTAACATCATGATTTGCTTCCAAATACAATACATCCAAGTCTTTAAGGCAGGCAACAGTGTAATCATTATAGCAGCCCAAATCAGTAATAATGCCCATTTTCTTTTTATCATGGCTGATTCTGTATGCTACCGGTTCGGCTGCATCATGAGAAGTACGCATAGGGTACAGAGTCATGTCCTTTATTATGCATTTCTCATCCGCTCTGATACAGTGAAAAAGTGAATCGTCTATATTCCCCAAAGAAGCAGTCTTCTTTATCTCCTGTATCGTTCCTGCTGTTCCGTAAATGGGAATTCCGTATTTTCTTGCAATAACTCCTAAACCGTTTATATGGTCTGCATGTTCATGGGTAATGAATATGGCGTCCACTTCCGATATTTTTACACCAAGTGTAGAGATGCCCTCTTCAATACGCTTACAGCTGATACCTGCATCAATCAAAAGGTGTGTTGCTTCAGAACCCGCATAAATACAATTACCGCTGCTGCCGCTTGCTATACTGCATAATCTCATAAGTATCTCAGTCTTTCCAATAAATTTTTATAACATCGCCGCTGTGAATCGGCTCCATATACTGCGCATCCTTTTCATTCAGCTTCGTAGCAATGCCGCTTCCCTGCGGTACTGACAAATCAAAGTCTATGTAATCAAATACGTCTACAAATATATACTCCGTCTTTCCTTCCATACGAATCTGCTCTCCGTTGACTGTAACCTGAATGGTTCTGGGTATGTTGTACATATTGTTTTCAGCCGATTCTGTTTCATTAACTGCTCCCGCAGGCTTACTTTCATTTGCTCCTGATGCAGCAGCATCCGTTCCTACTGTATCCGTATTCGCTTCCGGTATATCCTTATTCGTTCCCTGAGCGCTTTCACCTTCCGATTCCATTCCGGTTCCGGCATTAAGCATACTGTTCTCTCCCGCAAACAAATCCTTCTCTTCTTTTCGCGGTTCACTCTTCACATAGCTTCCGTCATCCTCCGGCAGATTGGCATAAGTGTCCGGTGCACCGCTTCCATATATTTCCCTGTCTGACAACTGCAATTCTTCCATCGTCCAGATAACGGAGAAATTCTCATAAACCTTAGTATCCATATCCGCCAGTTTATTGTTTACATAGATGTTCATATCCTGATTGATGATTACATCCATAAACTCCGAAATCTGTCTGACTGTGTAATAATTTAAAAACTCAATTGAATCATTTTCCTTAATACCGTAAAAACCGGATTGCAACCGACCATTTACCATAGCAAACACAGGCAGTTCAATTTTTTTCTCATTGACTTCAACCCATAAGGCTGTGTTATATTCCGGAAGCTGATTAATATCCAATGCGGCAGGCTCTCCGGCTGTCGATTCCTCTACCCTGATCTGGTCGTTGGCATGAATAGACGTATAAATATCAGCCTCCTGTCCGTTTACCGTAATCACAGCTGCTTCTCCTAAAGAACCTCTTGTAATACGCGGTTTGCCATTGACAAAATAATTCAGTTCCTTTCCACGCTTCGGGAAAAGTCCGGCATTTGCGAATTCCGCCTGCATCGCGGCATCTACAACTGCTAGTTTATTGTTATCATAAAGCTTGATTCTCTGATCATTAAAATATACAAAGATAAAGTTATTACTCTGTTCATAGAAGCTAAGGCAGATTCCGATAGGCGTTACCATCAGGGAATCGCGCTTTGCATCTTCCTCATGGAACACAATCTTTTGCATGACTTCTTCACCACGCACTGCAACCCTTTCATGCTGAATATTAAGCTGCGAAGCAAGTTCATCCGTATATCCCGGCAGTTTTCCGCCGCCGCCGACCACAAACGCCGCACTGACAGACTTATTGCCATTTAACTCTTTAATCTTATCTGCAACCTGCTTTGTCATATCCTTGATGACAGGCGCTGCCACTTCCAGAACCTTCTCTCTGGAAATAGTCTGGGAGAGTCCCATAATATCTTTATATTCAATCGTCTCTTTTTCGCCGGCTTCGCGTTTAATTTGCTCTGCTGTCTTAAAATCTACCAGACAATGCTTGGCAATTACCTCTGTCAATGCATCGCCTGCAATAGGAATCATACCGTAAGCAATAATGCTTCCGTCATTTGTAATAGAAATATCGGAAGTACCTGCGCCCACATCGACCAAGGCAATATTAAGCATACGATACATCTCAGGTATAGCTACCTGAATCGCTGCAATGGGCTCAAGTGTAAGGTTCGAGACTTCGAGTCCCGCAATCCCCACTGCTTTATATAAGCCGTCCACCACATCATCCGGAAGAAATGTTGCAATGATATCCTCTCCAATGTGCTTTGCCTTATGTCCTTCCAGATTTCCAATCTGATAACCATTCAAATAATAACGCACAACCGAATAGCCTACACAATAGAATTTCATCTCGGTATTATTGGTTTTAAGGAATTCCTCATATGCTTTCTCGACACCCATGGAATCAAGCGCATATATATCCTCACCATTTACTTCTTTATCAGCCGGAAATTCATACTCCACATTTGTCGTCATAGTACGCAGCACGCGGCCTGCCGCCGCAATACATACGTCGGTATACTTTCTGCCTGTTTTTTCTTCCAGACAGCGCTTTACTTCACTGATTGTAGCGCCGACCTTATGAATATCATGAATCTGACCATCCAGCATGGCGCGCGTCTCATGTTCTCTGATGCATTGCGCCACAACATGAAAATGTTCCCCTGTTCGATATCCTACCGTTCCTACAATACTCCTTGTTCCAATATCCAGACCAAATACTAATTGACCCGGCAATTTCATTGTCTCTGACACAGATATTCCTCCAATTTCTTATCAATCTGTTTACAGGTATCTGAAAGATCCCCATTATTATCAATAATTACTCTGCAATGTCTCCGATATTCTTCATCTGACAGCTGCCTTTTTAAAATATTATATATCTTTTCATCCGAATACGCCCTTGATTTTTTCAGCCGACTGCGTCTGATATCGATTTCCGAATATATGTACCAAAGTTCATCCACTATCTGTCCATATCCGTCTTCAATCAAAAGCGCCGCTTCTACGAAAACAAAGTCCAGCTTTCCTTCCGTGCGTCTATCCTCAATTTCTCGCATAATATACTCTTTAACCGCCGGATGCACAATGCCGTTTACCTTTTCCAGAATATTTTTATCTGCGAAAATCTTCTTTGCCATCTGTGCCTTATCTATAGTTCCATCCGAATACAATATATCATTTCCCAGAAGCATAACCAACTCTTCATAGCATTTCTGCCCCGGTTCTTCTACCTGATGCGCCACTTTATCGGCAAAAATCACCTGACAATTGTAATGACCTTCAATATAGGCTAAAAGTTCAGATTTTCCCGCTCCTATACCTCCGGTAATTCCGATTATTCTCATTATAAATACCCATACTCCTTTCCAAGACTGCGGTTTTATGGGTCCAAGACATCAAAGATATCTGCACAAATATGACTTACTTCGCATCATACCATGTCATTCCCGTATGAAGGTCAATCTCCAGCGCCACAGATAACTCGGCTGCCTTCTGCATCTCTTCTGACAAAATCTGTCTTACTTTCTCTTCCTCCGACGCATATGTTTCAATCAGAAGTTCATCATGCACCTGAAGAATCAGTCTTGATTTCAGGCCTTCCCTCTTGAGCCTTGCCCACACATGAATCATCGCGATCTTGATTATATCTGCTGCTGTTCCCTGTATCGGCGAATTCATGGCAACACGTTCCCCAAATGATCGCTGCATAAAATTACCGGATGACAATTCAGGAACAGGTCTTCTTCTGCCAAACATGGTTTTAACATATCCGCAAGCTTTGGCATCTGCTACCAATTTATCCAGAAACACTTTTATTCCCGGATAGGTTTCAAAATACTGTTCTATATACTCCGCCGCTTCTTTTTTGGAAATACTAAGATCCTGACTTAAACCAAAGGAGCTGATTCCGTAAACAATTCCAAAATTAACGGCTTTCGCATTCCTTCTCTGCAGGTCCGTTACTTCATCAAACGGCGTGTGGAATACCTTGGAAGCAGTAATCCTGTGAATGTCCTGCTCCATCTGATATGCCTCTATCAGCTGCTTATCATCGGACATATGCGCCAAAACCCTTAATTCTATCTGCGAGTAATCCGCGTCCATAAACAGACAGCCCTCTGCCGGAACGAATATCTTACGAATCCTTCTGCCAAGCTCCGTCCTTATCGGAATATTCTGCAGATTTGGCTCTGTAGAACTGATTCTCCCTGTCGCTGTAATCGTCTGATTGAATGTCGAGTGAATCCTGTTTCCTTCATCAATATAAGCTGCCAGTCCGTCCGCATAAGTAGATTTCAGTTTCGTCAATCCTCTATATTCAAGAATATCCGCAACAATCGGATAATCCGGTGACAATTTTTCCAGAATATCCGCCGATGTGGAATAACCCGTCTTGGTCTTCTTTCCCCCGGGAATACCCATTTTCTCAAAAAGGACTTTCCCCAGCTGTTTGGGCGAATTTATATTGAACTGTATGTCCGCCTGCTCACAGATAGACTGCTCCAGCTGCGTAATCCGCCCCGTCAGGGCTTCACCGTATGCTTTCAGTTCATCAGGCCGGACCATAATGCCGGACTTTTCCATTTCATATAAAACTTTTGTCAAAGGCATCTCTATATCATACAACAGGGAGAGCATTCCTTGTTCTTTCAGCTTATCACGAAGCACGTCCGCTGACATTAGCGCGACATATGCCTGAAAACATGCAAATTCCTGAAACTCCTTCGGTTTTTCTTCCATGGTACAGACATAAGATTCTTTTCCGCAGACCTGTTTTTTATCCGGAATCATCAGATTCAGATATTCATTTGCAATGGCTTCCGTATCATAATCGTTTTTTAACGGATTGAGCAGATAAGCGGCAAGAAGAATGTCAAAATATTTTTTTCCTTCGTAAACTGCCAATACATCTGTATAATCCTCACCTGTGCTCATCACATCATATGCCTGCTTGATATCACATATAGCAAGTTTACATAACTTATTATCATTCAATTTCTCCAGTTTTCCTGACAAATATTTAATTGTAATAAATCCCTGACAGGGAATGAAGTAAATTTCCTTCTCAGAAAGCGCAAGCGCTATGCCTGCGAAAGATTCTTCTCCTTTACCATCCTTCAATACTGAAAGCCCGATTTCATAGCCTTCCCCACTATTTTCCGACACATCTTTCAACCTGTCAATCTGCGCAAAAACCGATTCTATCTCATCTAACTCCGTCAAAGTCCTGAAATATTCTGCCTGGCTGTTTTTTACTACAGCATCCGCTTCAAACCGTGACAACAGATTCTTAAACTCCAGTTGTTTACATAATATATAGGCTTCTTCCGTATAGAAGCCTCCAACTTTTGCATTTTCAAATGAAAAATCAATGTCACTGTCAACATTTATTGTTGCAAGCGTCTTACTTAAATCCGCTAATTCTCTATTGTTGATGAGAGACTCCTTGACAGCTTTCTTCGTGACTTCATCAATTCCGGCATATATTTCTTCAAGAGAACCGAACTGCACCATCAGCTCAGTAGCTGTTTTTTCACCTACCTTAGGCACGCCCGGAATATTGTCTGCCGTATCGCCCATCAGTGCTTTCAAATCAATAAACTGAATAGGAGTTACCTTATATTTTTCTATTACATCCGCAGCATAATAATCTTCTACTTCCGTCCTGCCCCCCTTAGTCTTGGGGATTCTTATCTTAATATGCTCCGACGCAATCTGTAAAAGATCCCTGTCTCCGGAAACCAATGAAACATCCATTCCTTCCTTCTCAGCGCGCTTTGCTAAAGTACCCAGAATATCGTCCGCCTCTAAGCCTGCCTTCTCCATGATGCAGATATTCATCGCCTGAAGCATTTTTTTCATCCGCGGGACCTGTTCACGCAGTTCCTCCGGCATCGGTTTTCTGGTTCCCTTATATTCCTTATATATTTCATGCCTGAATGTCGGCGCATGGACATCAAAAGCAACTGCCAGAAAGTCCGGCGTCTCTTCTTCCAGAATTTTAAACATTATATTCAAAAAACCGTAGATCGCATTAGTATGGACGCCCTGACTGTTTGTTAAATCAGGAACTCCATAAAAGGCTCTGTTCAAAATACTGTGTCCGTCTATCAAAACGACCTTCCTGCTCATGACGTCTGTTTCCTCCTTTTCAGAACTTAAACACTACAACAGCAGCTATCACAATAGCCGCTGCAACTGCGGTTTCCAGACAAATCAAAGTATATTTTAATCCTCTGTACACTTTATTTTCATTCTCCGCAGTTTTAATCCTGTCTTCCAATGCATTCTGCAGGTTAAAATTATTACCCGCTTCCAGCCTTTCCAAACCTTCCGACACCAGAAACTGAATGGAAAGCTCCTCGGTACACTCCGGACAGCCTTTAATATGCTCTATAAACTGTCCCAATGCTCTATTATTCAAATCATCCTGTAAAAACACAGGAATCATTTTTTCTGTTTCTTTACAGTCCATATCTATCCTCCGGCATTCGGCTGACCTTTCAGACATAATAATACATTATTAATTATATACCATAATGGTATCATTTGCAAAGTACAAAATAGAAGTGCCCCGCATTGAAGACACTACCAAAAAAGGTTGAAAGAATTACATTCCTCCAACCTTTAATATAATAGAAAACTAAATTATTCTGCCCCGGGGTTTCTTATTGTACCGGCAGTGCTTCAGGCAGTGTCACCTGCACAGGAACCGGCGTTACAACTCCCTTCTTGTCAGATACATATATTAAATCACCTGCCAATGTCTGCTGATTCTTTACCAAAGCACCTGTTGCATCATAGAAATACATATTTCCATCCGGCTTTGTAACCAGACCCATCTGCATTACGCCATCTGCGCCAAAATAATAATCGTTTCCGTTTATTGTCACATCGCCAACCAGCATATGTCCGTCTTTAGTGGATAAGTAATATGTTCCGGTTGCATCTGCAAGCCAACCTTGAACCATTGCTCCTGAAAGCGGTGAATAGTAGAACCTGCCTGTTCCCGGCAAATCAACCCAGCCTGTCTGCATTACGCCATTAATGTCAAAGTAATAATTCTGCCCTAAAATTGCGGTCTGCCCTCTGGTAATACTACCGTCCGCTGACAGGAAATAGGTTCCGCTTGCATCCGCAAACCAACAGTTTCTCTGAAGGAATCCATTCATGTCCAGATAATACCTTGTATCATTGTAATTTATCCAGCCGCGCTGCATTTTATATCCTGCAAAAAACATAGTCTGTCCATATCTGTCAACGAAACCGTCAGAAATTATCAACTTGGAAAAATCCTTGAACTGATAGTCAATATCTACTCTCGAGCTGACACCCGGAACAACACCGGAAGAACTGCACTGCCAGAAAGATGCTCCGCTGTATTCAAGGTTATCCGCGTACTGCGCTACCCATGTGTCAAATGCAACATTGCCTATTCTCTGGTTGAACCAGTTCTTGCTTGAATATACCATCGGATAATAACCTGCTGACGCGACAGTTACGCAAAATGTATTAATGAGCGCCTGCAGCTGATCAGGTGTCATTCCCTTGTGGCACGAATCCTCAATATCATATACTACCGGATATGTAACCGTATAATTATTAAGCCACGCTATCACCAGATTTGCCTCGTTCTGGGCCTGCTCTACTGTTGTCGCATAAGAATACATGTATACGCCAACTTTCATACCCGCACTCTGTGCCCCTCTCATATTTACATCAAAAAATGGATCCAGACCCGAATATGTACTTCCTACTTTAATAAATGCAAAAGAATATCCCGAAGCAGCAACACTTCCCCAATTAATAGCACCGTTATGTTTTGAAACGTCAATTCCCTTAGCAATTGCATTGCCTGCATTTGCAGCATATGCATAATCCATCGGCGTCAAAATCACAATTACCGCGAGTACAAGCGCTGCAAGCCTTTTCCATATTTTTTTCATGTCTTTCCTCCTGTTATGTATATATTACAAAATATTACAAAATTATTTCATGCATTTATAAGAATACCATATTTTTTATTTCTTGCCTATACTTACAGTAAAAAAAAGTAAAAATTTCTTGGAATTTTTGGATGATATTTGCATTAATTACTTGCCAACCCCCTTCAGGTATGTTATTATATATTTCGGTTGTTAAATAAGCCGGTGTGTCGGAATTGGCAGACGAGGCAGACTCAAAATCTGTTTCCGGCAACGGAGTGCGGGTTCAAGTCCCGCCACCGGCATTATAATTTAATTTTGTCTATAACGGGTCTTGAACCAGTTCAAGGCTCGCCACTGACGCAAAATTTAATATGCCTACAATGAGACTTGAACTTTTTCAATCTGTCCCGACACCGGCATTTAAATTGGTATTAATCATATAGGAATGTGATTACATGTACTTAATGCTACAGGATATGAAAATTCTATATTTCGATTTAGAAGATTTTGTAGTAGAAGTTATCAGGGACGATCTGCTTCCTTTCTGTCTGCGTTCTAATATCAGGAAATCCTCAAATATGAAAGACATATTACATAATGTGCAGATTGTAAAAAGCTACCTAAGCAACAGGGTACTATCGCTGTCAAGAGATAATTCCAAGCAGATTTATGCCGCATTTCAAATACCTCAGATAGATTCTATCGATAACAGGGTTGATATATGCATCAAGTGTAAAGGCGTATCAATTCAGGACAGTTACTGGATTAAAAATGACAACGAAACGGTTTACTGGCATAACGTAAATATCAGACAGAATAAGCTAAGTGATATTATTGATGTTTCCTTAAACGGTTTTGATCCAACAATAACCACAATGAGCATATGTCCGGAATTAACGACAAAAGGCCTATTCAGAAAAGGCTGGATACGCATAGGCAACGAATTATATATGCTGAAATCAGACAGAACCAATAACTACGTAAATACGAAGATGGAAATATTAGCTTCCGAAATTTTCGACTGCTTTGACAATGTGGTTGACAATGTAGTTTATGTCGGCGATGTCAAAGAGACCGTAGACGGCAGGGAATTTATTTCAGTTTGTAAGAATTTTATAGGTGAACATTATTCTTTTGTTGAAGCATGGGAAGTAATGGATTATCTGAAAAGAAACGGCACCGACTTCAGAACCTACTGTCTTGAACGATGGGGAAGTATATTTGCGAGTATACCCGTACTGGATTATATAGTCGTAAATACGGACAGACATACACAGAACTATGGCTTTTTAATGGATAATAATACCGGCAAAATAGAGCATCTGGCGCCGGTTTTTGATTATAACTGCGCCCTTGTTGCAGATTTCTTTTCGCGTCAGGCAGAGGATACATTAAGCCAGATGTTTAATACATCGGAAACTTTAAGACAGCTTGCACATGAATTTATGCCGTATACCAATATGATATTTGACGAGAAAAAATTCCGTAAAGTATTTGAAGATAACGGTCGTTATGGGCGCATACTTGATAAGGTATATATAAGACTAAAAGAGCTGGGCATCGTAAAAACTTAGTGACATACAATGCTCAGCTCTTATATCTCATATTATTCCATGTTATTTTGCTAGAAATCAAATCTATCAAATATCTCAAAGCAATCTAATGTTGCAAAATAATCCTTGGGTGTCTCAGCTCTTCTTATAAGCTCCACACTACCATTCTCTTTTAAAAGAAGTTCCGCCGACCTCAGTCTGCCGTTATAATTATATCCCATTGAATGACCATGTGCCCCTGCATCATGAATCACCAGATAATCTCCTTTTTCAATTTCCGGCAGCATTCGGTCTACTGCGAATTTATCATTGTTTTCACACAAAGAACCTACCACATCATACATATGGTCACAAGGAGCGTCTTCTTTGCCAAGTACCGTTATATGATGATACGCGCCATACATGGCAGGACGCATCAGATTGGCTGCACAGGCATCTACTCCGATATATTCCTTATATGTATGTTTCTCATGAATCGCCTCTGTGACTAATGCTCCGTAAGGAGCCATCATGAAACGTCCCATTTCCGTATATATTGCCACTTCTCCCATGCCGGCAGGAACCAATACTTCTTCATATACCTTACGCACGCCCTCGCCTATAGCCCTGATATCATTAGGTTCCTGTTCGGGTCTGTAGGATACGCCGACGCCGCCGGATAGATTAATGAATGAAATGTCTGCACCTGTATCCTCATGCAGCTTCACCGCCAGCTCAAAAAGACTTTTCGCAAGCTGCGGATAATATTCATTCGTTACCGTATTGCTTGCCAGAAAAGCATGAATTCCAAAATGCTTTACTCCTTTTTCCTTCAAAATTCGGAATCCTTCAAACATCTGCTCTGTGGTAAAGCCGTATTTGGCATCTCCCGGATTGTCCATAATTCCATTGCTCATCTGGAATACTCCGCCCGGATTGTAACGGCAGCTGATTGTTTCCGGTAATTTTCCAAGTACCTTCTCCAGAAAATCAATATGTGTAATATCGTCCAAATTAATAATAGCGCCTATTCGTGCAGCATATTCATACTCTTCTGCCGGTGTTTCATTGGCGGAAAACATCACCTCATCACCCTTAATTCCAAGCGCATTACTCAGCATCAGCTCAGTCAGTGAAGAGCAGTCACATCCGCAGCCGTATTCATGCAGGATATTGATTAAAAACGGGTTCGGCGTTGCTTTTACCGCAAAATATTCCTTAAAACCTTTATTCCACGCAAAAGCCTCTTTCACTGCTTTCGCGTTCTCTCTTATTCCCTTCTCATCATAAATATGAAAAGGTGTCGGATATGTTTTCACAATTTCCTCAACCTTTTCTTTTGTCACAAATGGTACTTTCTTCATTTTTATAACTAAGCTCCTTTATGTAAAATTTATACTTTATGCTAAATACAGGGTCCTGTACGTGCAATCGTTTATCATATCAAATATTTTCAATCTGCCAGTCAATCGGCGTTTCGCCATTTGTCATTAAAAACTCATTTGCCTGACTGAAATGCTTACAACCGAAGAAACCACGATATGCCGAAAGCGGACTTGGATGCGGCGCCTTCAATATAAGATGCTTCGGATTGGTCAGCATGGGAATCTTACTCTGTGCAGGACGTCCCCACAAAAGATATACGATTGGTCTATCCTGAGCATTGACAGCATTTATGACCGCATCCGTAAACTGCTCCCAGCCCTTTCCCTGATGGGAATTTGCCTGATGCGCGCGAACAGTTAGTACAGTATTAAGAAGCAGCACACCCTGCCTGGCCCATTTTTCCAGATAACCGTTATTGGGTATATAGCAGCCCAAGTCATCATGCAGCTCCTGATAAATATTCTGCAGAGACGGCGGTATTTCTTTTTGGTCTTTAGGCACCGAAAAACTCATACCATGCGCCTGATGCTCATTATGATAGGGATCTTGTCCTAACAATAATACTTTCACTTCATTTAACGGTGTAAAATGAAAAGCATTGAAAATATCATCCGCCGGAGGGTAAATTACAACCCTGCTGTATTCTTCTTTAACGAACTGATAAAGCTGCTTGTAATACGGTTTCCTAAACTCCCCGGCAAGCGCTTTTGCCCAGTCATTACTTAGCATTGCCATAATTTCGCCTCCTTATATCCTTACGGAAATACCCTTTTCTCTTAAGTAATGTTTCAAATCTAAAATTTCCATTTCTTTAAAATGAAATAATGAAGCCGCTAATGCCGCATCTGCCTTTCCTTGTGTGAAAGCGTCATAGAAGTGCTCCATTGTCCCGGCGCCGCCTGATGCTATTACAGGAATCGATACATTTTCAGAAATTATTCTGGTAAGCTCTAAATCATATCCTGCCTTTGTGCCATCGCCATCCATACTGGTTAAGAGAATTTCTCCTGCACCCAGTCTGTCCGCTTCCATCGCCCATTCAACCGCATCTATGCCCATATCGACACGGCCTCCGTTTTTATATATATTCCAACCGCTTCCATCTTCACGCCGCTTCGCATCAATCGCTACTACCACACACTGGCTGCCGAATTTATCTGCAGCATCGGAAATCAGCTGTGGATTCATTATTGCAGCTGAATTAACAGAAACCTTATCCGCACCCTCACGCAGGATTGCCTTAAAATCATCCACACTCCGGATCCCGCCGCCTACCGTAAAGGGAATAAATACTTTTTCGGCAACTTTTCTGACCATCTCCACTGCAGTAGTTCTTGCATCTGACGAAGCGGTGATATCAAGAAAAACAAGCTCATCTGCACCTGATTTATCATAAGCGGCTCCGACTTCTGCCGGATCTCCTGCATCCTTAAAATTCACAAAATTAACGCCTTTTACAACTCTTCCATCCTTTACGTCCAGACAGGGAATAATTCTTTTAGTATGCACAGACTGCCTCCCATCTTATCCGATATGCTAATTTGTAACATCCAGAAAATTTCTTAAAATCTTCATGCCCACCTCAGAACTTTTTTCCGGATGGAACTGACAGGCAAAAATATTATCCTTTTCCACAGAAGCATGAATTAAAGCACTATACTCAGTAACCGCTTTCACAATTTCAGGCTCCTTAGCCTGCAAAAAATAGGAATGCACAAAATACACATAAGCACCTTCCTGTAAACCGCAGAATAGCCTTCCTTCATTTGGATATCTAAGGGAATTCCAACCAATATGCGGAATCTTTATATCTTTCTTTTCGGGAATTCTCAAAATCTTGCCAGACAGGATTCCAAGACCGCTTACGCCCTCACTCTCTTCACTGCTTTCAAATAACAACTGTAATCCAAGACAAATACCCAAAAACGGAGTCCCTTTGTCTATAACTTTCCTGATTATTTCTACAAGCTCATATCTGTGCAGTTTCTCCATAGCATCGCCGAAAGCTCCCACTCCGGGCAGAATTACATGGTCGGCATTCAAAATCGCATTATGGTCTCTGGTTACTATCGTCTCTTCTCCCAATGCAATTACTGCTTTTTCCACGCTCTTTATATTTCCGGCATCATAATCGATTATAGCTACCATTTGACCTCTCACCTTTATCTAATGGATTAAATCACTCTTCATTCTACAGACCATCGATAATTTCCTGCTCCTCAGGCAAAATATCCTCTATGGTTTCAGGCAATTCATACTCTGAAGATTCCGTCCCATCAATACCGTCGTTGAAGCTTATACCATATATAATTGTTGTCAGATATTCAGTATACATGACATCATCCTCAGTAGTGGCTATTTCAATAACATATGCTTCTGAAAGACCATACCTTGCAGATAAAATATCCAATATTTCCTGATAAACACTTCTGATTTCATATGTTACATTATACTGTTCTGCTTCCGGGAGAATTTCATAATATAATACAACTCCATGCATTAAAGCATCTAATGCCATAATTTCATTATTGCCCATTCTCTGATAATTCTGATATGACTTAAGCTTACGCTCCATCATCATGATAAGCTTACTCTTATGTAATATTTCTTCATCTTCTTCATTCAAATTCTTGCCATAAAGCAATTCATAGCTTTCCTCATAATTACCCATATCAAAAGCAACATGCGCATTCTGCTTCTGTAAATAATCCGGTACTACCGAAGACATAATTAAAATAGCAGCAGTTATTGTAACACAGAAAAGAATAACCGGTATTATTTTTTTCTTTGAAAGCTTTTTATCCGGCGGTGTATTTACAGCCTCCTCATCTACTTCTTTTACCTTTTTTTCTTTTTTAGGTTTCTTTTTCTTAGCTGCTTTACCTCCGTCTTCCGCATCTTCTCCGCCTTCACCGTCAGCATTTTTATTCTTTTTTGCCTTTTTATCCTTTTTGCCTTTCTTTTCCTTTTTCGCCTTCTTGTCTTCTTTAGCTAATTCATTCAATAACTCTTGGTTTTCATCAGACAGCTCGCCGACTGTCGTATCGTCGCCTTCCTCATCCTCGTCTGTTTCTGTCAGAAACGCAAGAAGCTTCATTAAGAATCCCGGTTTTTTCTCAGCATCAACATCAGCTTCAGATTCAGCCAAATCACCGCCTTCTGTTCCTTCCTCATCCGCTTTTGCTTTCTTGCCTCTACGTTTCTTCCACTTTTTCTTCTTTTTATCATTCGCTTCTTCTTCATTCGCCTCCTGAGGTTCCTCTAATTCCGCCATCAGGTCGGTAAGATTATCATTGTTATCATCTTCCCCATCACTGCCCAGGAAATCAAATTCATTACTATCTGTTCCCTCTATATCATCTCCTGCAGAATCCGAGACACTTTCCAACAATGCAAGCATTTCATCATCGATGTCTTCATCCTGCTCCGGCTGCCCCAGCATATCATCAATTTCCAAAAGTTCCTCATTCATTTCATTCTTTTCTGCATTAAAGTCAGTCGGCATTTCATCCAAGTTGGACTCCTCTAATGCCATTCCGTCAAATTCCTCCGGTTCGGTCTCCTCCAATGCTATCCCGTCAAATTCCTCCGGTTCAGACTCTTCTAATGCCATTCCGTCAAATCCTTCCGGTTC
>CAZRKN010000028.1:42756-52689 GCA_964600805.1 uncultured Bacteroides sp.
CTCCAATGCCATTCCGTCAAATCCTTCCGGTTCGGTTTCCTCCAATGCTATCCCGCCAAATTCCTCCGGTTCAGACTCTTCTAATGCCATTCCGTCAAATCCTTCCGGTTCAGATTCCTCCAATGCCATTCCGTCAAATCCTTCCGGTTCGGATTCCTCCAATGCCATTCCGTCAAATCCTTCCGGTTCGGTTTCCTCTAATGCAATATCACTTATCTCAATGTCCTCCTGAGGCACATCATTTATATTCGGCTCATCCAACATCAGACTATCCAAATCAAGCTCGTCTTGAACGATGTCTTCCGAATCGGACGTATGCTCTGATCCGGATTCTCCTACTGACATGTTCTCAAAGCCTGACAATAGCTCCTGCTCAAGTCCTTCTAACCCTATTTCGGCCAAGTCTGATTCTTCTATTTCCATATTACTAATGCCCGATTCTTCCAGTATCATTCCATCCAAACCAAGTTCATCTTGTACCATGTCTGCTAAATCGGACGCATGCTCCGGCTCGGATTCTCCTACTGACATGTCCTCTAAACCTGACAATAACTCCTGCTCAAATCCTTCCAACCCTAAACCTGTCAAATCTGATTCTTCCATTTCTATTCCATTAGAATCCGTTTCTTCCAACATCATTCCGTCCAGACCAAGCGCGTTTTGTATCGCATCTTCTATGCCGGACTCCTGCTCTGGCTCAGCTTCTCCTACTGTCATATCATCTAAGCCTGACATTGACTCGGGTTCTCCTACTGCTATATTCTCTAAGCCTGACAGTATATCCTGCTCAAGTTCTTCAAACCCTATATCAGTCATATATGATTCTTCTATTACCATGTCCTCTATACCTGATATCGGCTCGGATTCTCCTGCTATCATATTCTCCAAACTTGACAATAAATCCTGTCCAAGTCCTTCCAGTCCCATGTCACTGTGTTCTGAAACAGTTTCCCCTGATATGGTTTGCTCAAGTTCATCCAATAACATATCATCCGTTATTTCATCTCCGGAAGAATTTTCTTCAGATATTTCCTGCATAGATTCTTCACCTGTCAAGGCTTCTCCGTTCAGTACTGCCTGTAGCATTTTTTCCAAATATTCTTCGTTTGAACTCATAATCTCTCTCCAAATAATAGTTTATGACATAATATAATTCAAACAACAGAAATATAACTTTGTCACATTTCCACTGTAATGAAATTAAACCATTGTAATTATTTTATCATATAAAATCTCATTTAACAAATCCATTCGACAAAAAAATAATAGGATTTTCTTTTATTCCCATTCCCCTATCCCCAATCTTTTCTTCCATCTGGTATAATGTTGAATGAATTCGGTACAAAAATGCCTTTTTATTATAATATATAATCTTTTCGAACGGCCACCTTATAATTGTCGGCAGCTGCATTCCTACTCCCAGTTCAATAACACATACTTTTTTATTGACCGTGCCCTGAAGCCACTTCATGTAAGTCTCCCATTGCAGCAGATACCCCTCTTGTGCATACTTAGTGGTTCCAATCTGGTTAAACCTTATCTTTTGACCGCATTGACTGCACATCGGTTCATGCAGTTCTTCCAAAGCTGCCTTTTTTTTATAATACAATTTGACCTTTTCATATGCCTCATAATCCAACTCAGTCAGTTGACCACTACAATTATAATCACACTGCATCTTCCTGAAACCACCGCAGGGCGTTACGATTTTCTCTTCTTTAAATCCGGATTGATACACATAATCATCCATTACCGTTGAAATAATAAAATAATTACAACCATCCAGCATTTCTTTTAAATTTCTATACGCTTTTTTAAGATTTTCATCCTTATACTCATCTAATGCCAATTTTTGTAAAAAGGGAGTAATCCATTTGTATTCTTCCTTTCCTTCAATTTCCTTTTCTATTTCCTGATATCGTTCATTTTGCAACAGAATATTCCAATCATATTGAAATTCCTCCCCAATTCCAATTAAAACCAGCTCTGCATTTTTAATTTTCTCCAATATTTCTGAAACTGCACAATCCATAATACCTGTTGACACTCTCTTTCATTTTATAGAAAACATACATTATTAACAAAAGCCGGGTAAAACCCGGCTCTTATTTTTATTCTATTTCAATACCAGTTTATCTACTTCTCTTACCAGATTACCAATCTCCGGTTTAGAAAGCTGTGCATCAGCACCCAGCGCCGCACCTTTGCGTTTCATCTCTTCATTTACCAGTGAAGAGAAGATAATAACCGGAATATATTTTGTTTCATCATCCTCTTTAATCAGCTTCGTCAGTCTGTGACCATCCATAAGAGGCATCTCAATATCTGTAATAAGGCATTGTACGTGTTCTTGAAGTTCACCTTCGTTCTTAAATTGCTGAATCATGTCATATGCCTGCTGACCATTCTCTGTATGTATCAGGTTTGTATATCCTGCTTTATGCAGCGAATCTACAATCAATTTATTTAATAATTGAGAATCCTCAGCTATAAGAATCGGAACATCATTTCTCTGTCTTTCACCAAGTTCATCAATATCGGTCATCTTCAAACCGGTTTCAGGATTTATATCAGTCATAATTTTCTCAAAATCCAGAATAATTATCAACCTGCCGTCAATCTTGACAATTCCGGTAGAAATACCTTCTTCCGCAGTAGAAATTGAAGAATCCGGTTTAATGATTTCCTTCCATGATACTCTATGGATTCCGACAACAGCATCAACGTGAAATGCAATATCCAGTTTATTAAAATTAGTGATAATAAACAAACCGCCCGGCTCTGATACTCCACGCTGTAGGCAATTCTTTAAATCAATAGCAGTAATCATAATATCACGCGGCATAAAGATTCCCTCAATACTCGGATGTGCATTAGGAACAGGGGTAACATCCATATAATTAATTATCTCCCTAATCTTTGCCACATTGATACCATATGCGTTGCCATCAAGTTTGAATTCGAGTATTTCCAATTCATTAGTTCCGTTTTCAAGCAGAATTTTTGTATCCATGTAATCCACCTCACGTTGTATATTTAGAAAATATTTTATAAATTTATCAAATTGTCATACATTTATGAATATTTTCTATTTTTAATTATAAATCAATTACATTATAACATAAACTAAAATAAAATAAAACACTATTTATATTTTTTTATAAATATAAATAATATTTTTTATTATTTATATTCCCCTACTTAACTTCATATCCCCCACAGCTTGCTTGCAATTACGGGAAGCGGCTCTTCAAACCGCTCAAAAAGCTCCTCATCCGTGATGCTTTCCCCATTTAATTTGTCCAAATCATTCCACAACATATATGTTGCACCAAGCATCTGCGGTGAATATGCGGGCAGTATCCATGTGCGCTCCTGCGTTTCAAATATATTAGGCTGCCATCTTTCTTCAAGAAATTCCAGGTCAAGCCGGTCGTATCCGCCACTCGGAATGATATAGAGGCTGCTGCTTAAGGAATTAATAATAGCAAAACCTTCATCATACATATCTTGTGGGTCCGCCCAATCCGTATTCCAAATATGAATTTGCATATCTTTCAATTCATCAGTGTGTTCTACCTGTATTTGAGAAAAACTTCCCCACATACGAATCTCTTTTTCAGGTGCAAGTGTACGGACATAATTGTAAATTTCTGTCAGATATGCAGTATAATCCTTTTTATTCCCATAATATTCATCCATACCTATATGCACTGCATTACAACCGCTAAATACCGCCATTCCCTCATCATTGTTTAAATACTCACTCCACAGTCTCTTCACCAGCTCCACCGTCTCCGGCTTAGATAAATCAAGCTGATCCACACTTTCAGGATTACCGGATAGTCCCAGTTTCGGAAAAACACTTGTTATAAAAAGACTGTGTGCAGGAGTATCAATTTCCGGAACGATTTCCACACCATATAATGCTGCATCCGTAATAAACTTTGCAAATTCTTCCTTCGTATAATAATAATCTGTCGAGGTAATGCCGACACCTTCCTCATTTTTCATATCAGATTCCAACCTGAATCCGGCATATAGCGCTCTCGCACCTTCTATTGTTCCATCGTAATCGCTTTGAGCAATAATCTGATTATCATTCAGATGCACTACCAGAGTATTCATTTTCTGCTTAGACATTTCCTTAACTATATCATATAGCATCTCCATAGGGATTGCCCTACGCCCTGCATCAATACCAAATCCTCTCACACTGTATTTAGGATAATCGCGTAAATCGCCCCTGGGCAGTTCTCCCTGTGTCAGCTTCCACAAAGAAAGCATGGAAACGCAGCCCCAGCGAATTCCCTGCACTGTCGTTCCGAAAATCTGTGTCCCCCCCCTAAAAGCGCTTTGCAGGCAGATTTCATATCCCTCTTCACCCATTCCATCTATCCAGGAGCGCCCTTCAGTCTCCGCATTAAAATCCTGAATGAAAGATAAATAAATATCATCTGCTTCCATATCATAGCGCGCATCTTTGCTGTTTGCGGCAATGACTACTTCCACATTTCGCCCAAGCAGCTCCGAAAGCTCCTGTGCAAACAATGACGCCACCATAAACAGCTCTTCCTCATGCTCCTTTGATATTACTATCCGCGTATTTTCTGTCAGCCTGTATGTTCCTCCCTGTGGTCTCCACTCCTTTGCTGTATATCCTTCCGACAGTTCCAGTCCTTCACCGGCAAAATCAACCTGCTGCGCAGACGGTATCACCACCTCCATACCCGGCAGTTCAAAACTGACTCTGTCCTTTTCCAATGCAAATCCCAGCTCTGCCTTTACATCCGAAATAGTATCCGCAATCTTTCCATCCGCCTCTATCAGCACATCATAATCCGCTCCGACAAATTTCAGCCTATATCCTTCGGGCACTTGCGGATATAAAACTGCATGGGTATATTCCCGATACGGTTCATCTTCAGTCACTTCCTTTTCAACAAGCTGACGTCTGCCCGCCGCCGGGATGTCAGGTCTCCCAATCAGGAATTTATCTTTTATCCCCTCATATACCTCCATCTCCAGCACAGAAACATTTTGATAATACAGACTCAAATCCGCCTCTTCTTTTGCCACATCTGTCACATGAAGCCGCAGATATTTCGCTGATACCGGCTCAGCCAGATAAATATCCTGTATTTCTTCTGCCGGACGTTCCTCAAATTGCGCTGCTGTTATCCAATTTTTCCGATCCCTCGAATATTCAATCATATAAGAGCAGGCATTCGTACGTTCCCAATAAATGCGTACAAGTCCTACAGTCTCTTCATGAGGAAAAGAAATTTCCAGCCAATGCTCATTGTTTTCCCAGTCATTGGCAGAAGACCAACGCCGTTTTGTATCATCTTTTATACCATCCCGCACCATATCTGCAGAAAATGCTCTGTTCTCTCTACTGTCTGCCTGTACTTTAACGCCGGAATGCAGCACCAGATTTTCTCCGGCAGTTTCCACCTCGATACCCTCAGGAACCACCTCAGCACATATAAGATGCCATGAATCCTGCTCCACAAAGTCTGCCGGCAAACCGTCTTTACTCATTTGAAATACAAATACGGACATTATAAGTATTAAAAGCACTGATAATGCTTTCATTCCAATACCTGTTCTGATTTGAGAAATAATTCTTTTCATCTACAGCTTCTCTTCTTTCTGTTAAAAACCGCTTGTTATCTTATTTTTACAACAATCAGCCACCCAGCCTCAGTACCTTCATCACAATATAAACTGCAAGTCCAACTGCCGGAATAATATATACCATGACAAGACCTCCTGCAAACATAAAGCGGAAAAGCCAGGACATTGAGTTTACTGCCGTTTTCTCCGGCAAAGCCGCCTCTCTTACAGCGTTACATGAAATGCAGCTTTTCTTACGCCTGCTTCGTTCAAACAGTACGCTTGCAACCAGACTGACTGCACCAAGAAGCGTTATAATGCTTCCGATCCATAATCCTGGAGAAGTAAATTGCAGAATCATTTCATTCTGTCCTTTTTCAGCCGCTATTCCCATAAAGCCAAAAACATTGGTAATATCCACAGCTTTCCCATTTAGGACACATCTCCAACCATTAAGTGCAGTAGTAGGTAAAAATACCGTCTGCCCTTCCTCTGCATCCTCAATCATCAATCTTATTCTCCCATGCGCAGCATCGACGGTAATCTCTTGAGAGGTCAACAATCTTGAACTATCCGACTTATTTTTATCCATAATATCTGACCAGCCTCTTATATCCAGCATGGCTATTTCCATATTTTCCGCCGAAATCAGATTACCGTTTTTATCTATGATAAGTATTCCTATTTCTTCATCGGCAAATTCTCCCAATTCCACAATCCTATGTGATCCATAATATGACCCCGCCTCCGGTATTTCTACTTCTTTCCCATTTATCAGTATTGTAAAGCCGTCTGCTGTCATCGCCGGGTCCAGATAAACAATCTGCTCACCGTCTATACATAAACGAATCGCTCCGTTCTCATCCGTTTCCGCTTCACTACATGCAATTCTCTTAAGATAACCTTCTCCGGCCGCAAACCTGCACATTTCTTCCTGACGTTCTAAAACCGAAGTACCTTTCAACTCCAATTCGGATGCGTTTGTATAGAAAAGTATTCCCTCAGACAATATCCTGTCGGAGACGGCAGTACCACCCACATCCTGCGTAGCTACCCAACGTACTAAATACCCTAATTCCTCCATGGCATTCTGAAAATTTTGATTGCCTGTAGGTAAATATCCTGTAAGCGAACTTTGATTGTTCACCAAAGACGCATTCGGCGGCAGTTCAGGATCGCTCTTCACGTGATGAAAAACACTGCCTATGTCATCCGCTTCCTGTTCTGTCATCTTCCTGTATGCTTCTTCGTTTAAAATCCGCACTCCGTTATCCTGCGGCAGTACAATAAACAGCCAGAAACAGATTCCGCATACTGCTGACACAAAGAACATACATTGCCTGTTATAAGCTGACATCATAGCGCATAATGCCGCTAAAAAGAATAACATCAAAATTATACATACCTGCACCGTTTCTTTCGGACACACCGAACTGATTGCCAGCGAAGAAAAAGCCTGAACAATTCTGTCATTCCATACAAATGTGAGTGCACATGCTGCTGCACACAGAATAATACTGCAAGCAGGTGTCAGCAGTTTAGCGACCATATTCTTTGTTTTTCGTGAAGATTTTGTTTTTTTTGTATTTTCTATGTCTTTTGCATCTTCTGTTTTTTCTGTTTCTTTCATTTCTTCCGGATTCCGCCCATCCGGCAGCATCATCTTAATTAGACAGATTCCCGATAGCAGCGTCATATACGCGTATCTTACCGGAAAGCAGACATAAGAACCCATATGCCAGATAAGATTGGCAGGCTGCAGCAATACAGTCAGCCACAAAAAAACATTAAGTAAAATCAGAAATCTTCTTTCCTTTCTGCTTTCATATTCCTCTATTCCCCTGCTTCGCTTCCGACAGATAATAAGACATGCTAATATTGCCAAAAGTATCGGATGCGCAATTTGGAACATTCGTTCAAACAAATCATCCAATCCATGTCTTTTCATTATGCTTATATATGATAAATTTTCACCCGCACGTGAAGATGACAAAAGAATCATTATATTAGGTACAAGCGCTCCGCCTGAAAGCAGCAGTCCCGCAATTGTATACACTCCCAGCCGGCACATAAGCACCGGTCTGTCTTCTTTTTTTATACAACAATAAAAATATATCCCGCTGCTAAACAATGTAAAAAGCAAAGCCATAAAACCCAGCTGAATGCTTAAAACCAGCTGATAACACAGCAAAAGCGAATAAAAACCGCCCTTCCCCTCTTTAAAAAGACGGCGCAGCGTCAAACAAAACAATGGAAAAATCACCGGAAAGAACATCCATTTGATAATCTGATAATTATATGCCATATAGCCGGACAGAGCATAACATAAACTCAAAATCAAATTCAATTTAGTATTTTTCTGAAATACCTTTAACAGGAAAAAATTAATTGATGCCGCTGCGGCTCCGACATATAAAAGTAATATAACATTCACTGCCTTATATATCATGTCTCTTCCAAATATAAACAACACATAGTTAAATGGATTAATCACCTCATTGATTGTATCCACATATAAGTTTGCGCCACCTGATATTGACAAGTCCAGAAACAGATTTTTTTCTCCTGTCACCACATCATAGAAACGATACAACAGCGGCACATACTGAGAATACATATCCGTAATCATAATTGAGCCGTTCCCAAACGGATACATCCCCCTGAGCAAATATTGCACCGAAAAAAGCGCTCCCGCACACATGGCAGCAAAAACAGGCTGTAAATATAACTTTTGTCTGTTATTATAACTCCACATCTTTCTTTTCTCCAGAACAGATAATTGCTAAACTCTCTTTTTACTTATATTTATCCAAGGCTCCACACACCAATCATTACTGTGCTCAGAAGGCAGAACACTGCTAACAAAGCAGACAGACCATTCTTCAGCCATTTTCTTTCTGACCCCTGCCATACAAAACCAAGCGCCACCGCCGGAAATAACAGCTCTATTTCAATATAACGGAAACTCATGCTGCATTGTTGCGGATAGTCATAAGCAAACTTCAAATAAAAAAGCATATTAACGAAATATCCTGCAACAAACATAATCCTGCATGGTATATCAATAATCTCTTTAGCTGATTCTCCGGATTTTGTTTCTTTCTCAGTTTTCTTTACAAGCCTTGCTCTTAACCAATCTATAACAAACACTTTACAAAAAGCAATAAATGCCAAAAACGCTATAACTGCTCCTACCAACATCAAAAGTACTGCCAATATTTTCACACTGCGTCCTACATCCATCATATCCCATTCGCCAAGCACTGATGTCCGTATAATCTGCATCCAGACATTATACCCGCATCCAAGCTTAAAATGCAAAATATTGTCAATCATTTCCGATAAAACAGGCCACAAAAAACGATTCAATACCGGAACATTTCCTGTATACTGCCAGGAATCTTCCGGAAGCGTATAAACCCAGATAAGAGGAGTCTTATACAAAATCAGATTTCGCACATAAAAGCTCATGCCTATGGGAATTGACAGCAGACCAAATAAGACAAACTGCATAAGTAATTTTTTTGGCAATTTTTTTTCTTTCCACTTTTTTATAAGCACATAAAGAAATACAAACGCAATAGGAAATGCCATTTCCGCTACATTTTGCTTTGTCAGCATACCGAGTGAAATTGACAATGCAACATATATGATATTACGCATATCAGGCATTCTGCTCCAGCGAATTGTTGTATAAACGCAAAGTAAGGTAAACAGCAGACTCATACAGTCGTTGTTTACACTTCCCGATAACAACACTAACGCTGGGTGAAAAGAAAATAATATCATAAGTATACGCACTGTTTTTTCCCGAAGATCAAATTGGCGCAGAATTTTTAATATAACTAACAAAATCAGTAGGGAACATATAAATGGAACAACCTGTATTGACTCCTCCAATACATCCGTGTTATGAATAAAAATGGAACAAAATCTCATCCATATAGCACAACAATAATGATGAAACGGTGGATGATGGAATTGATAAACACTTGTCGGATCAATATCCGGCATATGCAGATTCTCATATAGATACTGAATATAGGCAAGATGTCCACCTGAAACCGTATGACCTGCATCCAGGTCAATCATACCAATATCATACTGCCTGTCATATATAGTCGAAAACAGCACATAAAAAAAGCGCAGTAAAAAACCTGCCCCTAATATAACTGTCATTTTCAGTCTGTCTATCTTCGCCTGATTCATGCTTTGTCATTCCTTCACATTCAAAGCCATATATAATAACTGACATACCTTCAAAACCAAATACCAAAAATCTCCATCCTTTATAACTGCCCTCTGTCGGAAGAA
>CAZRKN010000029.1:0-52622 GCA_964600805.1 uncultured Bacteroides sp.
TTTGCCATCAGCAGTGCGTTTACCGCCGGTATGGAGGTTCTGATTGCCTTTCCCACCTTCATCATATCCTTGTAAACAGGTTCCAGATAAGCATGAAGCTCTTCATACTCCTGAAGCTCCATCATTCCATAAACAACCTGAAGATGATTCAGATAATCATGCCTTTGTCCCCTGAGTTCTCCGTTTAATTCCTGCACCCGATAAAAGCTTTCTGCCAAAGCCTCATACTGCCTCTTCAGCTTTTCATGAATAATCAATATCCGGATCAGACACAGCATCAGCACCACTACCACTAAAAGGCAGAAAATCAGGCTGATATTCATCGGCATCCCTTCTTTCTTCTTTGCTCGGTGTTTTTGTATGCCTTTATTATATATGAAATTTTGCGGATAAAAATAGAAACTCTTTCAAATATACATTTTTCCTTCCCAAATGACAAAAAAAGATGATGGAGATTCACTCACTGTCCTCCACCATTTTTTCATAAATCTCCCTGACTCTTCCCTCATCGCTCCCATGCAGATATTCGTGCCAGCAAGTGAAAGAAGTAATCACATTGGCCGCCCGGATTGGTGCTATTTTCAGAGACCGCACTATATCAGCCTTCTAATCCAAACCTACTCCAAATGAAATACCGGTCTCAAATCTACGCTGACAGGACTGTTATCAGGATTCGTATCCATAATGTCCGCCATAAAATCCCACCATTTCCGGTTAATTTCAGTATCCGCAGACGCTGCCCACTTTTCTTCATCCTCGACCTCAATATATCCGAAAAGTACATCTGTCTCCTCATCCAGAAAGATGGAATAATTCTTTCCGCCATGCTCATGAATCATCTCTATCATTTCCTGCCACAGCTCGTTATGACGTTTTTCGTACTCTTTTGCCATCCCCGGATAAAGGTGCATCTTAAATCCTTTTCTTACCACTATAAACCTTCCTTTCTATCCAAAAATCCGCAAGAATTACCCAATGCGCAGAGATTGAGGCATCCTCATTATTAATAAGCTGTTATACGACAAGAAAAGGCGCTCCACAGACCGCCGTTTTCTTAATATTTATATACTCATATCAATCATGCATGATAACGGAATCTGCCAACCAAATCTTTCAACGAATCCGCTTGTGTAGACAACTCCTGGGAAGCCGCCGCACTTTCTTCAGAGGTTGCAGAATTATTTTCCACAACGCCGGCAATCTGATTGATACCCAGCGTAATCTGCGCCGTCGCCTCCGCCTGTGTATCAGAAGCAACAGCAATCTCGTCAATCGCTTCCCTCACTATCTTTGCATTATCCACAACAAGAAGCAGTGATTCTGCAGTTGAATTAGCTAACTTCGTCCCTTCATCCACCGCTGCAATTGCATTTTGTATCAGAACTTTCGTATTTTTTGCAGCTTCCGTACTCTGCTCAGAGAGCGTTCCAACCTGCGTCGCAACCACCGCAAAGCCTTTGCCCGCTTCTCCTGCTCTCGCAGCCTCAATAGACGCATTTAACGCCAGCAGATTCGTTTGAGAAGCAATTTCTTCAATACTGCCGATAATCTCCGCAATCTTATCGGAAGCTTCCCTGATTTTTTCCATCGCCTCCGTGCTGCGTCTCATTTGTTCGTTACTCTCAACGACCTGATCGTTCATGGTCGTTACAATTACCCTTGCTTTTTCGGCATTCTCGGCATTAATATGAATCTTCTCCGATATATCCGTCATGGTTGCCGTCAATTCCTCAACAGCGCTGGCCTGATCTGTAGCACCCTCAGCCAGCAGCTGGGATGCACCTGCCAAATCCATTGCGCCTTTCTGTACGCTTTCCGCATTTTCATCAATATCTCTCATGGCATCGCTCAGTGATTTGATAATGACACGGAAAGATTCACTTACCTTCACAAAATCTCCCTTATAATCCTCATCCACGGGAATCATAAAGTTTCCATCCGCAATCTCCGCTAAATCATTAATAATATCTGAAATAACCTTATTTAAATCCTGTACAGTTTCCGCCATACAATTCAGCAGGATAGCCGTCTCGTCATTTTCCGTCGGACTCGGCACTTCCGAATGAATATCACCCTCCGCCAGAAGTTTCAGCCTGTCTACTGCCGTAATGAGCGGCGCTGCAACTGCCTTGCCCAATAAAATTCCGTCTCTGATTCCATTTAGTGTAAAAATGATTACAAAAACAACTGTAAGCACTAATGCCAGATAGAATTTCCCTAAAAACTCATTTCTCACTGCGGCTACGCCGATACTCCAGCCATCCGTACCCGGTACCGGAGAATAAGCAACCACCTTTGTTTTTCCGTTGTAACTATATGTACCCGTGCCATCCGCGCCGGTAATCATCTTTTTACAAATACTACTGTATTTCTTAAGACGGGGATTGGTATCTCCAAGTGCAATGCTGTCCTCCACACCCACAAGTGACGAATCTAAATCCGCGATTGTAATACCATTGCGGCTCAACATAAAAGCAGTCCCTCCGTTTCCTACTTTTATTGAACGCATGATGTCATTCAAAAATTCTCCGTCCGGAATATAAACAACTACACCGGCTATCTGCGCACCGGGCACGCCGCCCTCCCACAAAGGCGCAGACACGACATACGTTACTTTTTTCGTGACATCACTGTAGGCCGGTGTAGAAATATATGTATTCCCCTTCATACCTTCTTTAAAGTATTCCCTATCGGAAAGATTCGTGCCCGTTATCACATCGATGCCGTTACTGTCAAGAAGGTAGCCGCCATCAAGATTATGATCCTTGATCTTCTGGTCTAATATGGCTGCTTTCTCTTCCGCTGTCCTCTCCGGATCAGACAGTCTGGCAATACTGCCGGTCTCATAAGCAATGGCTACATACTGCTGTAAAGCTGCAGAGACATAATTTGCCGCCACGGCGGAAGTTTCATTGAGCGTCGCCGAAATTGCGCTGATGGATGAGATGTAACTCAAAACAGAAGTAACAACCCCCAAAACAATACAACAGAGCATAATGACACTTCCGAAACGTTTTGAGATTTTTCTCTCAATACTGACAAATTCTCCTGCCTGTTTACTTCCTGAATCCTTGATATTCCTACCTTCTCTTTTCTGTTTCATAAAGAATCCTCCATTTTTCAACTACCGGATTAATAAAATAGATAAAGTAACCAAGTCAAACGCCTACGAAAACCAGAGTATAATAACAAGAAGATAGCAGGTCAGCAATGATTACGTTCATTCATCTAAATTATCAGTCATTTATATTTACTTATTTATCTTATCACATTTTACCAGTTTATTCTATAATTTTATAATTTTTTTAGTTAAAATTATCAAAATCATCAATCTTCATTTCAACTGCCTGACTTACAATATGTTAGCTAAATGCACTCTCCCGATTCAATACTGGAGAGTGCACCTTCGCTTTCAAATGAACTTTATCTAATTCTAATCGATGTTTTAGCCGATTTACCGCTGCCATCCAAAGCTTTGAGCGTAAATGATGCGGTACCTTTCTTATTAGGTGCAAAAGCGATTTGTCCTTTTCCCATAACCACATACGGTTTACCTTGACTATTCGTTTTGACAGAAGCCGGGGTATAATCTATGGTAGGAGATGCCACTTTCGGTGACGAGGATGAACATGTCATACCCAAAAGGCAATCTGATTCAAAGGTAATATAGCACGCGCCATTAACTTGAGAAAATTTTAATATCTTTATCTTCGTCGTCTCCCGTGCCAGATACACCCTTCCTGTTCCCACGACTCCACTTCCATCTTTTGCTTCGGCACATACATTCGCATAAACCGCTCCACCCATATTCAAAAATAAGTCATTGAGATAATAAGTTTTACCATCACGCTTAATACTTTTTGGAACTGTAATCTTACCTGACGTTGCATTGATAGTAATGCCATAGCTTGCCATAGCTTCCGCAACATTATCAGCAAACCTCCATGTTACTTTTTTATTTGAAACAGCGCCATTCTCAGTTTCCATAGTTGCTACAAGCTGCACACTCTTACCCGGTACAACACATCCGGTCGTGCCGCCTTTAGGCGCAACGTTAATTCTGGACGGCGGATTGCAGACCGTCACCGTACATGTTGCTTTCTTCTTGCCGCCGTCAGTAGACGATAATGTGATTGTTGCTTTACCGGTGAGATTAGATCCTGTCTCCAGTTTAATCTTGCGTGTTGTTTTATTCAGAGTGGCTTTGACAAGATTAGGATTACTGCTTGTCACCTCATAAGCATCCATATTAGCACCGTCAGAGCCTGTTATTATAACATTTAAATCTTCTGTCAGATGTTTAGTTGCTGCAGTTCCTTTTCTGAACATCGTCAGTTTGCTGACTTTATTCTTCTTATTAGTATCCAGCATTTCCACTTTGGTGATACCACCGCTGACCGTCACTGCGCAAGTTGCCTTCTTGTTGCTTCCATCTGTGGACGCAATCACAACATTTGCTTTTCCATACATTCCGCCCGCTGCGGTAATCTTTATATTAACCACACCGGCTGTCTTGCTCGAAGAAGATACCTTGACAATAGACTCATTGCTGCTTGTAACAGTATATGCATTCGGATTAAAATCTTTGTTACCCTTATCTCCGCTGATTGTTGCTTGAATTGTCGCGGTATTGGTTCTCTCAGCATCAACATTCTTAGTATATAATGTTTTCTTGGTAGCATCCAGCGTAATGCTGCCAATTGCACCGCCATATACCTGTATCGTCCGTGTTGCTTTCACACCTTGATTGTCTACTGCCGCAGCCGTTACCGTATAGTTACCTGAGCTGGCTCCTGCCTTAACTGTAATCTTTCCGGTTGAGCCATTGATTGTTACAGCATTATTCTCTGCAGGACTGATGCTCCATTCCACTTTACCGTTTGTAGGCTTTGGCTTTCCATTATTCACTACCGCTTTCAGCGTCATGCTCTTTCCCGCCGCGACTACGAAAGACCCCTTATCTGTCTTTCCTTTATCCGTTGTGATCGTTATATCTGTGACTGCCTGTTTGACCGTGATACTGATGGACGCCTTCTTATTACCGCTGTCATTTGCCTTCGCCGTAATCGTAGTGGTTCCGGCCGATTTGGCAGTGATCTTACCGTTGCTATCCACTATCGCAACTGCCGGTTTGCTGCTTTCCCATAAAACAAGCCCCTTCAATCCATCACCGGATTTATCGTCCGGATTTCCTTCCGCATTTTTCATCTTGGCAACCAAATCTTTAGATAAATCTTGACTGGGCGCATTCGCTGTCTTTGTAATCCATAATTCTTTATTTGTATTTTTATTAAAAGCAAGGCTTTGGATTGCATCATTTGCCGAAATGACCTTAATTACAAATGGCGCTGATGATTTTCCCAATGCATCTTTCGCTGTGACAATTACCTTATAATCCCCTGGCTTAGCTTTCGCAGTTGTCGTAATCTTACCGGTGGCGCTAATCTTAATCGTGCCGTCCGTAACCTCATTTCCTTTGGAATCCTGTATCTTCCACCCAACCTTCTTATTAGTCGCATAGGAAGGCGTAACTGCTGCGGCAAGCTGAATGGATTTGCCTTGCACAACCCTTGAAGGTCCCGAAACCGTAATTCCCCTGACATAAGGTTTTAAGGTATAACTCAGAGATTTGACCGGCCCGATCACTCCACTCGCATTAATTGCAAACGCTTTCACGGTACCTTTTGCACTCTGATTATAATTAAAAGTAAGTGTTACCTCATTATTGGATACATATGTTGTATTTATATCCGGCACTCCATTTTTATAGACCGGGTTTTTCCCATTGGTCGTATAGCACAAGCTCATGCCGGACTGTACCTTAATCTTAATCACTACAGATTGATTATCAGTTGCAACACTGGGGGTTATGACCGGAGCGTTGGGCTTTGCCGCAGCAGTAGCCAGTTTAAACACCTTTGGCAGGCTGGTAATTCCCTTGCCCATACCTGAACCTGCACTGATAGTATTGGCTTTCATAATGGATTCTACGGCATCTACTCTTGCCTTACCCGTTTTGCCATTCAATGCTGCCAGATCAGCCGCACCCGACAAGATTACTGCCGCCTCTCCTGCCGCAACCGGACATGCCATGGATGTTCCCTGCAATGAGGCATATTTGCCGTCATTATATGTAGAGTATATATTAACTCCCGGAGCTGACAAATCAGTCACTGAACCATAGTTAGAAAAATACGCCCTCTGATTATTGGTATCAGTTGCCGCCACTGCAATAACATGATTATAAGATGCCGGATACATCATCAATGAACCGCCATCATTTCCCATGGCTGCAAACACAACAACGCCTTTCTGATATGCTTTGTCAAGAACTTTTTGGAAGCCAGGATTATACCCCGGTCCACCAAGGCTCATATTGATTATATCGACTTTGGCAGCCCCATTATCTCCACCAATCAGATAATTAATCGCTGCTATAATAGTAGAATCATATCCGCTCTTCGATTTATTGTTTCCAAATACTCTGGCACTATATATTTTCGCCTTCGGTGCAACACCTACTCCCTGATTTCCATTTGCCAAAGCCGCAATGATACCTGCTACATGGGTTCCATGCCCTGAACTATCCGCTTCACCGCTTGTGTCACCGCTGAAGTCTTTCCGTTCTTGTACATTCGAATTCAAATCAGTATTTTGGGCTACACCGCTATCTACAACACCCACTCTGATTCCATTCCCCTGATAGCCTGCATCCCATGCATAAGCCGAACCAATCGTGGTGTGGAACCACTGATAGCTTGGATTTGTCGGACTCAAATAAGGATCGGTAAATCCACTCAACTCATTCAAAACCTGTTCATATTCCTCAACTGAAGGAATTGCATCATCATCCGACTCTTCTATTGTATCTGCATCATCCAGAGTATATTCTTCTTCAACAATTTCCAACTCTGACGCATCATCTTCCGTTATATCAAGCGGAACTTCTCCGTAAAGTTCACGTTTGTAATCAGGCCATACCGCCGGAAGATTATTGCTTAAATCCGCCGCTGCAGCCAGCGCTGCTTTGACTGTCTTGTCTTCACTTAATTTCAAAACCAAGACACCCATATCAAAACTCATAATTTCCGCATGATATGCTTCCGCAATCATCTCAGCAGTTTCAAGGCTGTCTGCAAAAGTAAATACACGTCCTTCGGCATATGTATTTCCTTCATCGCTCTCATCAATCTGGCTTAAGATTTCTGCCAGCTCCGCTTTCATGCTTTTCTGCGATGCGGTTAACTCATACCCCGCAGGCATCGCTGAGAACCCATCCGGCTCATCTTCCTGTTCTTCCTCATCGAGGTCTTCCGGATTCTCATCTTCAGCTTCATCTGTTTCCTCTTCTTCTACCTGTTCCCCGTTCTCATCAGCAGAGTTCTCATCATCTTCTCCGTCATTATCTCCGGAGTCGGATTCATCTTCCTTATCCTTATCTTCCTCTCCGGAACCGGATTCATCTTCCTTATCCTTACCTTCTTCTCCGGAACCGGATTCATCTTCTTTATCCTTACCTTCTTCTCCGGAACCGGATTCATCTTCTTTATCCTTATCTTCTCCGGAGCCGGATTCATCTTCTTTATCCTTATCTTCTTCTCCGGAGCCGACCTCTGTTCCGTCATTTTCCCCTGTTTCATCATTTTCCTCTGTTCCGGATTCGATATCTCCTTCGGAATCTTCCACCTCATTCCGGTCAGCGTCTTCCTGTTCAGCCGTCTCAATACCGTCGTCATTTTGGTCTTCTGCTGACCAATCTGATGTCAGCGGTTTCTCCGCATACACGACAGGCATACTTGCTATCGGCTCTACCAGCAACGCTGCTGAAAGAGCGACCGACAAAATAACTTTACTTAATTTCTTTGTCTTCATCTATTTCTTCCCTCCCATATTAAACACTAATCTGTATATTAAAGCGTCAAGCAGTCAGACAACTACGATGCTAATGAATATGTCGCCATTCCGGCCTGAAAGGATACAAAAGTGATGCCATATTGCGCGGCAATAGCTTTAGCAGCTTCCTCAGTCTCCACCAAAGCCATTAAAGGTTCTGTTTCCGACACAGATTATACCTCCAGTTGTACATAAATATTATAACAACTTAATATACAACTGTAAAGTTGTTTAACAGCTCTGTAAAGTAATGAAAGATAAATTTCATTATATCCTGTCTGAATACGTTAAATTCCTTTTTGTGGAAATCTCCGCACGTTTTAAATCCATAACCCGCGCTTATCCATTTATCTTTCTTTTTGTGGATATTTTTTTGCGCTACTGCTCCGTTTTTCCGCATAGCATCCTGAATCTCACCCATTAGAAGCGTGCGCCGTCGGGCGCACAATCACCCTTATAATCCTCATCCACAGGAATCATAAAGTTTCCATCCGCCATCTCCGCCAAATCGCTGCTGATATCTGAAATAACCTTATTTAAATCCTGCACCGTTTTCGCCATACAATTCAGCAGGATAGCTGTCTCATCATTTTCCGTCGGATTCGGCACTTCCGAATGAATATCACCCTCCGCCAGAAGCTTCAGTCTATCTACTGCCGTAATGAGCGGCGCTGCAACTGCCTTGCCCAATTTAATTCCATCTCTGATTCCGTTTAGTGTAAAAATGATTACAAAAACAACTGTATTTCTTAAGACTGGGACTGGTATCTCCATGTGCAATGCTGTCCTCCGCGCCCACAAGCGACGAATCCAGATCTGCAATCGTAATACCATTGCGATTAAACATAAAAGCAGTCCCTATCAGAAAAATTCGTGCCCGTTATCACATCGATGCCGTTACTGTCAAGAAGGCAGCCGCCACGGCGGAAGTCTCATTGAGCGTCGCCGAAATTGCGCTGACGGATGAGATGTAATTCAAAACAGAAGTAACAACCCCCAAAACAATACAACAGAGCATAATGACACTTCCGAAACGTTTTGAGATTTTTCTCTCAATACTGACAAATTCTCCTGCCTGTTTACTTCCTGAATCCTTGATATTCCTACCTTCTCTTTTCTGTTTCATAAAGAATTCTCCATTTTTCATTTTTCTCCGTCTTTACAGATAATAAAGCTTGTCCTGCATGATATTGTACTTCTCTTGATCTTGAATAAAAAATCGAGTGCCAGCGCACTCGATTCAGAGAATGCTTCGCATTCTCATTGGAATGATTTACACTGCGGCGTAATTTCCTATGATATAAACAACGGGCAGCACGCTTTGCGAACTGCCCTTATGTTAACTAAATGCACTCTCCCGATTCAATATGGGAGAGTGCATCTTTGCTTTCTTTATAATTAACTTTATCTAAACCTAATCGTCTCTTTAGCCGATTTACCGCTACCATCCATAGCTTTAAGCGTAATTGTTACGGTCCCCCTCTGATTAGGCACAAACTTGATATACCCCTCTCCACTTTTCCATACTTTTTCAGTTTCATCAAAGTAAGGCGGAGTATACCCTACCATTGTAGGCGATGCTACTTTCGGTGCCGAAGATGAGCATGTCACATTCATAAAGCAATCTGACTCAAAGTAAATCACGCACCATCCAGTGTATTCATCCTGCTGAAAATATGTATCTATGTACGTAGTAGCCCGCGCCAGATACACCCGTCCAGTTGCCGCAACCCCACTTCCATCTTTTGCTTCGGCACATACATTCGCATAAACTGCTCCACCCATATTCAAAAATATGTCATTGAGATAATAAGTTTTACCATCACGCTTAATACTTTTTGGAACTGTAATCTTACCTGACGTTGCATTGATAGTAATGCCATAGCTTGCCATAACTGCCGCATCTTCATCAGCAAAACTCCATGTTACATTTTTATTGGATATAGCGCCATCCTCAGTTTCCATAGTTGCTACAAGCTGAACACTCTTACCCGGCACAACAGATCCGGTCTCTCCGGCTTTAGGTGCAATGTTAATTCTGGACGGAGGATTGCAGACCGTCACCGTACACGTTGCTTTCTTCTTGCCGCCGTCAGTAGACTCCAATGTGATTGTTGCTTTACCGGTGAGATTAGATCCTGTCTCCAATTTAATCTTGCCCGTTGTTTTATTCAAAGTGGCTTTGACAAGATTAGGATTACTGCTTGTCACCTTATAAGCATCCTTGTTAGCACCGACAGAGCTTGTTATTACAACATTTAAATCTTCTGTCAGATGGTTAGTTGCTGCAGTTCCTTTTCTGAACATCGTCAATTTGCTGACTTTTTTATTATTAGCATCCTGCATTTCCACTTTGGTGATACCACCACTGACCGTCACTACGCAGGTTGCCTTCTTGTTGCTTCCGTCTGTGGACGCAATCACAACATTTGCTTTGCCATACATTTTACCTGCAGCGGTAATTGTTATATCAACCACACCGGCTGTATTGCTCGAAGAAGATACCTCAACAATGGACTCATTGCTGCTTGTAACAGTATATGCATTCGGATTAAAATCTGTGTTACCCTTATCTCCGCTGATTGTTGCTTTGATTGTCGCTGTATTGGTTTTCGTAGAATCAACTTGCTTAGTATACAATGTCTGCTTGGTATTATCCAGCGTAATGCTGCCAATCGCACCGCCGTATACCTGTATATCCTGTGTTGCTTTCACTCCTTTATTGTCTGCCGCTTCAGCCGTTACTGTATATTTACCTGCACTTGCTCCTGCCTTAACTGTAATCTTTCCGGACGCATTGATTGTTACATCATTATTATCTGCAGGACTAATGCTCCATAACACTTTGCCGTTCGTAGGCTTTGGCTTTCCATCATTCACTACCGCCTTGAGCGTCATACTCTTACCCACTGCAACTACGAAAGACCCGCTATCTGTCTTTCCTTTATCCGTTGTGATCGTTATATCTGTGACTGCCTGTTTGACCGTGATATTGATGGTCACCTTCTTATTACTGCTGTCATTTGCCTTCGCCGTGATCGTAGTGGTGCCGGCAGCTTTGGCAGTGACCTTACCGTTGCCATCCACTACCGCAACCTCCGGTTTGCTGCTCGTCCATATAATAAGCCCATTCAGATCTTTACCGGATTTCTCTATCAACGCACCTTCCGCATCTTTCATCTTGGCAACTAAATCTATAGCCAAATCTTGACTGGGCGCATTCGCTGTCTTCGTAAGCCATAATTCTTTATTTGTGTTTTTATTAAAAGCAAGGCTTTGAATTGCATCATTTGCCGAAATGACCTTAATTATAAATGGTGCAGATGAAAATCCTCCTGCATCTTTCGCTGTGACAATTACCTCATATTCTCCCGGCACAGCCTTCGTGGTTGTCGTAATCTTACCGGTGGCGCTAATCTTAATCGTGCCGTCCGTAACCGCATTTTTGTTGGAATCCTGTATCTTCCAATCAACCTTCTTATTCGTCGCATAGGAAGGTGTAACTGCCGCGGCGAGCTGAATGGATTTGCCCGGCACGACCCTTGAAGGTCCCGAAACCGTAATTCCCCTGACATAGGGCTTTAAGGTATAACTCAGAGATTTAACCGGCCCGATTACTCCACTCGCATTGACTGCAAACGCTTTCACAGTACCTTTTGCACTCTGATTATAATCAAAAGTAAGCGTTACCACATTTTTCTGAGCTATCAGAGTTGCACTGTCTATGTATATTGTATTTACATCCGTCTCTCCATTCTTATAGACCGGATTTTTTCCATTGGTTGTATAGCACAAGCTCATGCCGGACTGTACCTGAATCATGATCTTTACAGATTGCTCATCCGCTGCAACACTGTGAGTTATGACCGGAGCGTTGGGCTTTGCTGCAGCAGTCGATAATTTAAACACTTTCGGCAGGCTGGTAATTCCCTTGCCCATACCCGAACCTGCACTGATAGTATTGGCTTTCATAATGGATTCTACGGCATCTACTCGTTTACTGCCCGTTTTACCATCCAAAGCTGTTAGAGCAGCCGCACCCGACAAGATTACTGCCGCCTCTCCTGCCGCAACCGGACATGCCATGGATGTTCCCTGCATTGACTTATATCCAGATCCACATGTAGAGAATATGTTTACACCGGGAGCTGACAAATCGGTCGCTGAACCATAGTTAGAGAAATATGCTCTCTGATTATTGGTATCAGTTGCCGCCACTGCAATAACATGATTATAAGACGCCGGATACATCATCAATGAACCGCCATCATTTCCCGTGGCTGCAAACACAACAACGCCTTTCTTATATGCTTTGTCAAGAACATACTGAAAAGCATAATTATATCCCACTCCTCCAAGACTCATATTGATGATATCAACTTTGACAGGTTCTTCGCAGGTATTTATAGGATCAGAATTTTTATCTTCACCAATCAGATATTTAATCGCTGCTATAATCGTAGAATCATATCCGCTCTTCGAACTATCGTTTCCAAATACTCTGGCACTATATATTTTCGCCTGCGGCGCAACACCTACTCCACCATTTTTTCCATCTGCCATAGCCGCAATGATACCTGCTACATGGGTTCCATGCCCTGAACTATCCAATTCACCGCTTGTATCATTGCTGAAGTCTTTCCGTTCTTGTACATTCGAATTCAGGTCACTATTTTGGGCCACACCGCTATCTACAACACCAACTCTGATGCTCTGTCCCAGATAGCCTGCATCCCATGCATAAGCCGAACCAATCGTGGTGTGGAACCACTGATAGCTTGGATTTGTCGGACTCAAATAAGGATCGGTAAATCCACTCAACTCATTCAAAACCTGTTCATATTCCTCAACTGAAGGAATTGCATCATCATCCGACTCTTCTATTGTATCTGCATCATCCAGAGTATATTCTTCTTCAACAATTTCCAACTCTGACGCATCATCTTCCGTTATATCAAGCGGAACTTCTCCGTAAAGTTCACGTTTGTAATCAGGCCATACCGCCGGAAGATTATTGCTTAAATCCGCCGCTGCAGCCAGCGCTGCTTTGACTGTCTTGTCTTCACTTAATTTCAAAACCAAGACACCCATATCAAAACTCATAATTTCCGCATGATATGCTTCCGCAATCATCTCAGCAGTTTCAATGCTGTCTGCAAAAGTAAATACACGTCTCTCGGCATATGTAATTCCTTCATCACTCTCATCAACCTGACTTAAGAAAGCTGCCAAATCCGATTTCATGCTTTTCTGCGATGCAGTTAACTCATACCCCGCAGGCATCGCTGAGAACCCATCCGGCCCATCTTCCTGTTCTTCCTCATCGAGGTCTTCCGGATTCTCATCTTCAGCTTCCGGATTTTCATCCCCGGCTTCATCTGTTTCCTCTTCTTCTACCTGTTCCTCGTTCTCCTCAGCAGAGTTCTCATCATCTTCTCCGTCATTATCTCCGGAGTCGGATTCATCTTCTTTATCCTTATCTTCTTCTCCGGAACCGGATTCATCTTCCTTATCCTTATCTTCTTCTCCGGAACCGGATTCATCTTCTTTATCCTTATCTTCTTCCCCGGAACCGGATTCATCTTCTTTATCCTTATCTTCTTCTCCGGAGCCGCTCTCTGTTCCGACATTTTCCCCTGTTCCGGGCTCGATATCCCCTTCGGAATCTTCCGTCTCATTCCGGTCAGTGTTTTCCTGATCAGATGTCTCAATACCGTCGTAATTTTGGTCTTCTGATGTCAGCGTTTCCTCCGCATACACGACAGGTATACTTGCTACCGGCTCTAACAGCAGCGCCGCCGAAAGAGCGAACGATAAAACAACTTTACTTAACTTCTTTAGCTTCTTTGCCTTCATCTTTTTGTTCCCTCCCATGTTAAATACTAATCTATATATAACAGCGTCAAGCAGTCAGGCAACTACGACGCTAATGCTCTATGAATCATACAATTCACGCGCCCGATTGAGATACAAAGGCGTGTATCCGTTTTCCTCTCCCCTGCTTATCACCTGCTGTAAATCTTCATCGGTATAATATGTCGCCACTCCGGCTTGAAAGGACACAAAAGTTATACCATATTGCTCGGCAATTTCTTTAGCAGCTTCCTCACTTTCCACCAAAGCCATTAAAGGCTCTGTTTCCGACACATCACCCTTCGGCATTTCTATTTCCACAACTTTCCCTTTCATAAACGGGAATGCGGGACCAATACCCCAATGCATAAACATTACATACCACCCCACAAGTATCAATGCAATAATTGCTATAACTATGATTACAACTGTCATAATTCTTTTTTTCATCAAATCCCCTTCCCGACACGGATTATACCTCCAATTGCGTACGAATATTATAACAAATTTGGTACGCAACTGTAAAGTTGTTTTAATAAAAAAACACTTTTAGATAATCCGGTTTTATTGTTCAATATAAATAGAACAGGAATGTACCATAATTTACAGTTTGTACAATGGACTTCATTAGCAAAAGCAATTATATTTAATGTAATTTATGGCAGACCAATCATATCAATTATTTAAGGAGGCTCCCTATGAACAATACTTTAACAGAAAAATGGCTTAAAGAGAAAAACATAATTCTTGAAGAAAGCTTTACAATAGAACTTCAATCACTTGCTACTGTATATAAAAAACAATGCGATTCAGCGTTTGAATGACGTATATGTGAAAATGGGTTTCACAAAAACAGATATTTCACGTTGGAAAAACAATCCTTTCAGCACGCATGCTTCAACAAAACTGCATAAAATCAAAGTAACGCTAAAAGCCATGGAAATACTTAATTTATCCCAAAAGCAAGCAGAGAGCCTCGCGAACAAAGCGGGACTTTCTTTATTTACACACATAACAACACAAAAAAAGCCACAGAATGAACTAACAATTCTTTTGAAAAATTGTGGCAGCAAACAGCGCAGGCAGCTTTATCATCTGGCAGTCAGTGAACGTATGGTTCAGTATTATCAGGCAGGAAAAGAACCTACTAAACAGGCATTACTGGCCATTACAATTATTTTGGGATTATCTATAACAGAAACAGAAGATATGCTTCGGAATTTTGGCTACTGCCTGTCCTGCAGTCTGGTTAATGATGCTGTTGTGCGATGGTTTATGGAAAATGATAACAGTACTACAAGAGCTGAACTGCTTTATTCAATTAATGAAACTTTGGATATTCTTGATCTGCCTTTATTGCTGACAAAACAGATTAACAGATGATAAAAATACATGCTTCTCCTCCGACATTATTTATGCATCCGTTCTGCACAGGTTACATATAATTTCGGAATTTTCAGAAGAAAACATTGTAAAATATCTAAGAGTTAACTCAAAAACATATTAAAAGGAGGAAAATTATATGCCAAAATGGAAATATAAAATTTCTATTAACAATCAACTAGACAGGGAACTTGAACTTGTTACAGCAAGTGTTCCATGGGGAAAATGTGAAAAAGCATTCCCTAAAATTATTAATACAGGAGAAGTTGGAGAATTCAGCGTATATTCCCCTGCCGGTGTACCATCGGGTATTGAATTTTATTTTACTATGAGAGATAAAGTAAGTAAAAAAGGAGAACCTGCTTATGGCAGTTTTTCATTTTCCGTTGACATACCTTACTGGAAACACAAAAATACAAGCAGCTTCAAATGTACCGGCGTACTCACCAAAACCGGTTTTCAGGAAATTCCTGATGGAAATCATGATTTTTCCACAGTGGTGACAATTTCTACTTCTTTATGTGAAAATTCCCAGTCACAGGACGATTTAACGGAAAAGAATGCCATGCCGTCCGGTTACGCCACTTGTTATGACTGGGATTCTGTCCAGAAACTGGAAGTAGTAGATCCTGATGATAAATCGTTTGACGATTTTATTCCGGAGAAAAATATTTTCTCAAAAAGAAAAATGGTTAATCGTACCAAAAAAATGTCTATTCCGAAAAATTTATGGTACCAAATCATAGACATGAAGTATCCTGATGATTACAGCAAGCAAAATTTCGTGAAAGATTATTTTACGGTTTCTGTTTATGAGATCAGAAAGAATGTGACAGTAAGTATTGCTGCAAATCAGACTTACGAAAAAACATTGACGGTGACTAACAATTCTACTGTAAGACGGGAGACAAGGCAGGAATTCCAGATTGAAAATACGGTCAATGTCGACAAACAAGGCAAAGATTCCACTTTATCAGACACTTTAAAAACACAGTATCAAATAAACAAACTGGATGAATACTGTGATGCAAATATGCAATCTGTCAACGAAGTGTTCTGCTATAATGCGGTGGAACAAGACCGGGATGTTGTACTTTGGAATCTGGTGGAAATACTGTTGATGTACCGCATTAACAAAAATAACAAAATTGAGCTAGTAGGAGTTGGGGATTATTTTGTTATGCCAACTCAAAAAACATACGTGCGAAGCCATGCGCAGGAAAATGCAATTGATTTCAGCATATTGCCGGGCGAAGAACTTCTCTGCGCAAGTTCAGAAAATAATTTCTGTCTGGACAATCTTGCAATGCAGGAGATGTATGAAGAGGGGTATGGTGTTCCTTCAAGGACGTCCTCTTCCGTACAGGGGAGTATTACCATAAATGGTACGAATTATCGCTGGACAGAATGGAAACAGGGAAAAAACAGAGGAATGCTGTTTAACCCCGGAGAACATTTGTATATATTCTCACCCAATCCTCACAGTGATCCCTGGTACAATAAAAACCAGCAGAAATGGTATGCTGATATGGCACGCGAATTCCAAAGAGCCGGAAATGCAAATAACTGGAATGCCAATAATTGGAACAACGGCCGGCCTATCAACAATTTAAGAGTTCACGGTATCTCTTATAGGACCAGCTAAAAACAGATAAGGGGCGGAGTCCGGATCCGGGCATCCGCCCCTTAGTAACTATTCGCATATTTTATATCAGACTTTATTTACACAAAACTTGAAATTCTCACCTCCGCAAGACTACGCTATACCCAAAACTATTTATTTAAGCTTTGCTGTAAATCTGTCAGGTCTTTATTTCGACTGCATAAATTATTTTGGTTTATTGATTTTCTGTTTTTTTACATAAAGAATATACTTACAGGCGGTTGCAATTCTATCATCTGGTATGGAATGTTGCAAATCATGTGTTGATTTTTGGTATTTAGTCACTTTCTGACATAAAGCTTACTTTAAATTAATATCATGTAATTTTGTAATAGCAATCAGCAAGAACATTGTACAATATCACTCAATGCACTTTTCATTTAAAACCAAATCCATTTACAAATCACCTCTGTTGCTCTTGTCATGATTTGAAAAGGGTTTATCTCCTTAGGTATCCTTATGTATCAACGAGAAAATAAAATATATTATCTATTAGTAAATTTAAATAAAAAAAACATTACTGTTTTGTAAGATTAGGCTAATTGATTTAGTGATTGTATTGATAGTATAATAAAAGAACGAAATATTACGAAAATATTTCATTGAAAAAACAGTTTTGGTAACTATTTAGTAATGTTTCGTGGATGCTTTTTGTTGAGAATTATAGAAAAAAGGGAGGAAAGAGTGAATGAAACGAAGAAGATGTTTCAAAACGATACTCAGCAGCTTATTGGCGGCAGCGATGATTGTTACAGCGGCGCCTGCAGATTGTCTGCTCACAGTATCTGCGGCTCAGGTAGAGACACTTGAGGACGAAGTGACACCGGTGTCGGAAGTCGGGGATGTTCCAGAGGAACAGACACCCGAAACAGAAGTGACACCGGAAAATGAAGTACAGGAAGAGGATATAGCTTCCGGAAGTGAGGAAACTACGGTTGAGGAAACTACAGGTGAGGAAACTACGGTTGAGGAAACAAGTGAAGATACACCTGTAAGCTCACCTGCTGAGGATGATACAGAGGCAGATGTAAAGGCGCCTACAGGCGGTAAGGCAGTGGACAGCAACACGGAGGGTGAAACAACGCCCACGACAGGTGCCGTTGTTGAAGGAAATACGGTAACTTTTACCTGTGTTGTAGCAGATAATATGTTTGCATATTGGGATGATACAAATAACAAAGATGTATATGTTAACGCTTCTGATATTAAAAAGGTCAGAGTCAGAGGTGCAAAACCGGGAAAATCGGATTGGGATGACTTTGTGGAGTTGGACCAAATCGACACTGGTAATGTTTGGACCAAAACGATGACTGTAGAAGAATATGGTAAATATACATATAATTTCTTTGCGGATACAGATAATAGAAAAGGTTTGTATATACCGGGGGCGAATAAGGAATTTACTCTTGACGGTATCATGAACAAAACAATTTATGCAGTAAAAGGACAAGAACTTTTATTGGATGCAAATTTAGACGGTTATCAGAATGGTAATGCAACAGAGGTAGCTGTATCTTATAGCCTGTCAACAGAATCATCAACATATAGTTCAAATATTAAAATAGAAGGCAGCAAAGGTAGTCAGAAATTAATTGTTGATGAAAGCTTATCAGACGAAGTCATAGAGTTCACATTAACTGCGGCAGATGATGCCGGTAATAAAGGTACCGTTACTGTCAAACTTGTAGCAGCATTACCGGATGAGAATCTTGAGACTCCCGTACCGGGAAAAGGAAAAGCAACGTTTTACTTCTATGCGCCAAAACCGCATACAGAATTGGTAAAGATCAAAGGCCAGATGACAGGAAACGATTGGCCTACAGTGAATATGGAATATAATGAAGAAACCTGCTATTGGTCTATTACCTTAAAAATGGCGCCGGGTACTTATGAGTACGGTTTTGAGGTATATGCCAAGGGTGCAGATTTGAGCAAAGCAGGCGAGTGGAGTAAAGATCCGCTGAATCCTAATCCGGATGGAAATAGTAAAGTAACCGTTACGGAGAAAGGCGACGTAAGCCCTCAGATAGACGGCAGAACAGTAACCTTCTTATACGAAAATAATGCTGCAAGTGCGGTATATGTAGCAGGCAGCATGAGTGGATGGGGCGATGCCGTTAAGTCCGATGAATATAAGATGACCAAAAATACCGAGACAGGTTATTGGGAATTAACAAAAGAAATGCAGCCGGGAACATATCAATATAAATACATATGGCTGGCAGAAGGAAGCAGCGAACTGAATTGGGTAAATGACCCTCTTAATCCTAATATGGCTGGCGACAATAACAAGTTTGTGGTAGCAGGACTTGCAGACGCAAGCGTAGAGGTGGCAAGAAGCGGCCTTACAAGCGTAAAGCTTGCACAAACGCTAACGTTATATGATGCTGAAGGCAATCTACAGGATGTAACAGTAACCTATGATTTGTCCGAAGAAACAAAAAATGAAGCTTATAAAGATAAGATTACAATAGCAGCTACAGAGGATGGAATACCGACAGTGAATCTGGCGGAAGGTTTCCCGGAAGATGTAGAGTCTTTCACTTTGACGGCAACGGCAACGGAAGAAAGCCAGGATACAGATGCGGAAACCGCAAAAACATATACATCAACCATTACAGTCAATGTAGTAGAAAGCAAATACAAATACAACATCTATTACTTTGATGAGGATAACTGTAAAATCGGAGAAGAGGAACCAAATGCTTCAGCAGCATTATGGATTTTCTCTAGTGATGTAGCCGGAAAATATTATGAATTTACTAAAACAGAAAAAATCGGTGAATACACATGGCTGAAAGCAGAGCTTGAACTGAGTTTAACAGATTTACGTATTATTCCGAGAGATGCTACGAGCGATCCGAATACTTGGAAATGGCAGGATTCAACCAGAAAGTACAACAATAAAGAAGGAAAAGATGAGACCGATCTTTATATCATATTTAATGATGGTTACAATATTTATACAGAAGCGCCTGAAAGAGTACAGATACCCAAGAGATATTTTGTGGCAGAATATGAACGTACAAGCGAAACAAATGCTGAAAATGCTTTTGATTCATCACTGAGCGATGGTTCATGGTATCTTTATTCCTGGAACACCGGATATGGTGATACCTATGCTCCGTTTGAGGAAGATACGCAGACTGTTTCGGGAAATAATGCTACGAGAACTGCATCTTTAAGAGTAAGAAGTGGTTTGGAATCCATAAGCTATCTTCTTGCAGATCTTGCACCGGTTAAGAAGGAAGATGGATCAATTGAAAAATATATATGGGGTCCAAAAGATGGCGGAGACCGTGTAAGCGCTATGCCTGCAGACCAGTATGTGGTCAAGGTAAAAGTAAGCGCAGACGGCACTACTTTCGTTTACCCATATAACATCGGTTATGAACTCGCACCTGCTGAAGGAAAGATCCATTTCTATTACAGAGATGATGAAGAATTTAGAACCGGTAGTACAGGCAGCAAGACAGTAGAATTGGAATACGGTACAGTAGAAAATGACAGCTTGTCAGTACAGACGCAAAACATGACCTTTGATTCGGAAACACAGCGTTATACATATGACGTGAGTGCGAATTTTACAGAGTCAGCCACCTATTATTACCGCTATAAAGTGGGTGACACTTATGTGATCGACTATTTTAATACTGCCGATACAGAAACCTTTAATGATGCAAAATATTCTGTATGTACCTATGAAAAATTAGAATTGGATGTATCTGCTTCCATGCAGAATGCATCTATGGATTATAATGATAACAACGTCCTTACTATATCTTTAAAATTAAAAGGCAGTGAGGCAGAACAGGAAGAAGGAACATCACCTGTAGAAGTATCAAAAGCAACAGTAGACCTGACTTCAGTTGGCGGTGGGGTGACAGAGATTGATCCTGAATTACTCCAAATTTCCATTGCAGTCAAAGAAGGTACAGCCGCTGGAACAAAGACTCTTCCGGTTGTTGTATATGATGTGTATAATAACAAATATGAAACAACGGCAACAGTGAATGTGGTTCCACGAACCAAGAACGATGATTTTGACTGGGACGAGGCAGTAATCTATTTTGCAGTTACAGACCGTTTCTTTGACGGAAATGCAAATAATAACGGAGTAGGTTATGATGACAGCGAAATGGGATCATCCAGTTATCACGGTGGAGATTTTGCCGGATTGACACAAAAGCTGGATTATTTACAGGATCTTGGAGTAAATACAATCTGGATCACGCCGATTGTAGAAAATCAGACAACGCCGAATGCCGATGGAGAAGTTGGTGCGTCATGGGGTTATCATGGATACTGGGCAAAGAATTTTGAAGAATTAGATTCTCATTTAGGAACAGAGGCAGAATTTAAAGCATTACTGGACGCTGCGCATGCAAGAGGCATGAAGATCATGGTAGATGTGGTTTTGAACCACTCCGGCTATGGTGACGACGTAATCAATTACTTCAACAGCCAATTAGGAGAGGATGAAAACGGTGATCCAATCCGTATGATAAGGGAAGATGAGGAAATGATCAACGGCAGTGATCAGAAATCTTCGCTTGCAGGACTTCCTGATTTCCTGACAGAAAATAAAGAAGTAAGAGAGCTTTTAGTAGAATGGCAGTCTAAATGGATCAGTAATTATGACATTGATTATTATCGTGTAGATACAGTAAAACATGTAGACAGTACAACATGGGCAGCATTTAAGAATGCACTTACCATGATTGATCCTGAATTTAAGATGATCGGTGAATGGGCAGGTGCAGGATATGCAACAGATACAGGTGCGCTCAGAAGCGGACAGATGGATGCCCTGCTTGATTTTGACTTTAATGATCAGGCAACAAGTTTTGTAACAGGCAGTATCTCAGATGTTGAAAACTTTATGGTATCAAGGAATGCGGCAATAGATAATACTGCCACATTAGGCGCCTTTTTAAGCAGCCATGACGAAGACGGCTTTGTTTATCATCTTATCAATGGAGAGAAAATAGCAGAAACACAGGCACATAATCTCGCCTTGGTAGCGGCTTCCTTACAGCTGACAGCAAAAGGTCAGGTAGTCATCTACTATGGTGAAGAAATCGGTATGACAGGCGCTGATAATTACCCATATCAGACCAACCGTTATGACTTTGACTGGTCCGAGATAGACGCAGATAATGCAACATTGGCACACTACAAGACAATGCTTGCAATCCGTAACAGGTATTCCGAAGTATTGGCAAAAGGTGACCGTGTGACGATTGTGGCAGATGATGCTAACGGTTTGGATGTATTTGCAAGAAATTATAACGGCACTACATTACGAGTTGCCCTGAACATCAAGGATCAGGCACAGGAATATAAATTAACAGGCTTAACAGCAGGCACCGTTTTATATGATTATTATGCAACCTACAAAACAGGCGTAAGAAAAGCTTATACTGTTAATGAAGATGGAACTGTTATAATTACAATTCCGGCAGCAGCAGACGGCGGTACCGTAGTTTTGGCAGCAGTAGCACCGGATTCTGATTTTATGATAGAAGGCGCAACTGTACAGGAAGGTTTTGATGTAAAACCTATTGCAGATCATGCATACACCGGTAAAAACATTACCCTTTCCGAAGAAGAATTGGTAGTATATTATGACGGAAAGCCTTTACAGATTAAAAAGGACTACACAGTTTCCTATAAGAACAACAAAACACCGGGAACTGCAACAGTTACAATCAAAGGAAAAGGCAACTATGCAGGCACAGTAACAACAGAATTTACAATCACAAAGAAGAATATTAATGATGAGGATATTGTCATTGACTACAAGGATCTTGTTGCTAACAATAAGACGCAGAAGCCGCTGACAAAGATCACAAACAATGGCGCTAAACTCGGAACGAAGGATTATACCGTAAAATATTACCTTTTATATAAGAACGGTTCACGTGCCGGAAGCGCTTTAACAAGCGTCAAAGGTGTCGGTACTTACGACATGGTAATCACGGGTACCGGAAACTATGAGGGTACAAAGACCATTAAAGTTAATGTAATCAGCGGTACTTATATGAACAAGACTTCGGTTACCCTGAAGTGGACTGATACTGAAGGTCAGGAAATTGCAATGCCTAAAGCGGGTATACCATATACCGGACAGGAAATTAAACCTACTGTGGAAGTATCAAAAGGCAGCGGCAATAAGAAGGAAATAGTTTCAAGTGATTGTTATGAAGTTATCTATATCAATAATAAAGAAGTCGGAACCGCATCCGTAAAGATTAAAGGTATCCCGGCAAAAGGATACTGCGGCGAAGTGATCAAGACATTTAAGATTACAGGTGTGAAGCTTTCATCTGTGGCAGAGGTTGATACTGCAAAGTGGATGAACAATGTAACCCTGACTGTAGATGTGAACGGAAATTCTGCTATAGCAGTACAGCCTGAAGAAAATTCAGATGCAGGATTACTGAAAACAAAGGCTAACGCACCCACAGGCACAACTCTTAAAAAAGGCACGGACTATACAGTAACTTACACGAAAAATGACAAACCGGGAACTGCTACTGCAACCTTTACAGGAATAGGTAAATATACAGGCACAATGAAAAAGACATTTAAGGTTGATGCAGTTGACTTGTCAGGGATTAAAAATACTGCAGATGCAGATGGAAGCGTATATACGGTTGAAGCTTCCACACCGTACAGGGCAGGAAAGACAGGCGCAAAAGCAGCGGTTACGGTAACCTATAAAGGCGCAACATTGGTGGAAAACAGGGATTACACATTAACTTATTCTGCTAATAAGGCTGTATCCACAGCAACGGCAAAAGCGAAAGTAAAGATTACCGGAAAAGGTTCATTCAAAGGAACGATAGATAATATTTATTTTGATGTAACTCAGGTAGATCTTGCCAACCTGCCCGCAGACATCTCTCTTACAGTACCGAACATTGTATATGTGAATAAGGCAAACAAGTATCAGTCAGCTCCTGTTTTGGATGGCGTGACATTGAAAGCCACAGAATATACATTGACCTACAAAGTTTGGGAAGACGGAGACTGGGTAGGAAAAGACAAGAACTATAAAGCGCCGGCAGGCACCAGAGTTCAGGTGACAATCGCACCGATTGCAGGCAAAAACGCAAGCAAATATTATACCGGCAGTGCCACCGGAGAGTACCAGGTCGTACAGGAAAATATTTCCAAGGCCAAAATAACCATCAAGGCACAGGAATACACCGGTAAAGAAATTACTTTAGGTAAGAGTGACTTCTCAAGCGTCAAGATAGGCAATGCCAAACTGGTATTGGGCAACGACTTTGAAATCGTAGAAGGAAGCTATACCAACAATATCAACAAGGGAACAGCAAGCGTAACCATCAGAGGTATAGGAAACTACACCGGAGAAAAGAAAGTTACATTTAAGATCACATCACGCTTAATGACATGGTGGTGGAATCTGTTCCGCTAAAAATAAGAAAAGCTGTCCATGGGGAAACCTATGGGCAGTTTTTTTTATCATAATTATTACTTTATTTGTTTTCATTACATCACCCCCTACATTGGTAAACCATGCATAATGACATAAATAATAAACGCCAATTGTTCCTGCGATATTTCCTTTATCTTTCTTAAATTTTGAATTTATGCCTCGGCACAAAACTGTTCTTCCCAACTTTTAATCCACTGTAGCTGCCTGTCAATGAAATCATTGTCAATACAATCTAAACCAAATATCTCAACAATGGTTGCTTGTAACTGAAAATGACGAATAACTATCCAATCATTGAAAGATGCCCGCTCCGTTTCTGTTACATTAATATGATAAGTGTAGCCAGCCCAAAAATTTTTGTAAACTTCTCTTGTCGTTATAATGTCGGCAGCCTGTAAATTAAAATAATCTGTCATATCACACATAACCATTACATCAAACATACGTGGTGCAATGCATATTGTGTCAAAATCAAGCAGATATATCTTACCATCTGCCGTTTCCAGCAGATTTCCACGATGCAGATTGCCGTGGCAGACACTTAAAGGACAGTCTTTGACACGTTCCCACAATTTTGCTCCTAGAGCAGCATAAGTATCTGCAAGAGGATAATTTTTTCTACGTAATATTTCAACATAACGTTCAATAAAAAATCGGTAATCTCGTTCTATCAATGTACCTTTATAATCAAGAAGTAATTTATGAAGCCATCCAACCAATTCGCCTACTTTCTCTCCGCACGTGCATAGATTGGGCTCTTTCCCATCAATGTATTCATATAAAACAAGCAGATACTCCTTCCCTTCATCATGAGTTTCCAACATCGGCATTCCCAATTTTGTTTCAATAATATCAGGAACCGGAAAGCCTTTTCCGGAAAGATAACGTACAATATCTACAGATTGCCGAATAGTATCTTGAAAAGCTTTACCCGCGATTTTTAAGAAAAATTTTTGTTCCTCACCGTTTACGATATAAGTTGTTCCACCACTATCCCGCAAAAAATCAATACTTAATATTTTATAATCGTAGTTTTCTAGCAATTTTTCTAAAATTATGCTTTCTTCCATGCCTGGTTCTCCTTTTTATACATTACAGTACTTTAAACTTTTATCATACCAAAATAGTATCGTTTTCTTTTAGATACTCTAGTACCCTCTGTACCGGCTCTTTCATCTTTCCGCTCATTAATTCGCTCATAATTCGCTCATCTGAAGTGAGCGAATTATTTTCATGACCAGAAAGCAACTCCAAATACTTATCACACGCTTTACAAAGAACCATAATCCCAGATGCACTTATATTATATTCCGGCAATGATGCATCATACTTTACACATGCCTCTCTGATTTTGTCAAATCCTCTTCCCCATGCCTCAATCATTCCACTCTTAAAGAAAACACCCGCAAGTTTAGGATTATACAGCTTAGAAGAATGCTTCATAAACAGCTTATCTGTTGAATCTAAACCTGACGGCATCTCTCCATCGTTCCAAATGTATATTTTATATCGTACACGCTGATCTGGATAGGATTGCAACTACTGTAGTCCTTATGCACTATTGCGTTTAACAATATTTCACGAAATGCATCCTGATGAAACATAAACTGCTCAACTCTCTGAATACCATCATAAACCATGATTCTTTCCATTCTATTGTTTGATGTTCCGGCATACAATTCACATGCTTTCAATCGTCATTAATCGCTCTTTAATGCATTACTACCAATTCTGCAATAACATTTTCTGTTGTCACGCATTTACTATAACAAATCCCCACTAATTGACAATAAATTTTTAAATGTTATGCCGTAAAAACCATTTACTTTTTACCCTACAAATGAAAATTGGCTTTTTGATTATAACGCTTTAATCATCAATATACTTTTTTGATCACTATCATCATAAGCCTCTATTACATCTATCGGCTTAAATCCTACTTTTTTCCAGAAATGTACTGCTCTACTATTATCTGTTATAGGATCAACACATAATACTTTTGCTTTCATGTTATTTTTTAAATAATCCTCAACTAAGCCTATTGCCAGAGTTCCAATTCCTTTATTCCATAATTCAGGTTTTCCGATAAACATATCCAATCCATACCCTTCTGCCACTTTCTCAAAAAGGTCCTGACTGTTAAATTTATAAGAATCTTTTTTTATCGGATAATACTGCAGATAACCTATTTCTTGCTTTTTATACACAATCAAACAAGGAATTGAGCTTCCTCCTTCCTTCGTTTTTTCTGCAAATTGTTCGACAATCTTATTCATATCCCACGGTGCTCCTTCTTCATAAACCCACCTGACAACCTGCTCATTTGTTAACCAATTCAACAGAAACTTCATATCTTTTTTTGTATTGTTCATCAATCGCAGTGATATATTTCCTTTTGAAATCAAAATCTTACTCTCCATATTTCCTCTTCTTAATTAGCTCTCTGTTTATTTTTCAGTGCCTTATCTGCAAATGGCAGGTAATCCTCCATGACTACCTGCCACACTACACACAAATACTTACATTTTATTTTGGTTATCTAACTTTTCTTGCCCAAATAATAACCCTGTTCGTCATTTCGCTTATCGGATGTCCTTGATAATCGCCACACTCTTGCTCCATAACAAATCCTGCTTCATCTAACCACTTATGTATCTGCTCAAGTGCTGCAAAGTGTTTCTCAGATGGAATTTCCTGTATTAAAGTACTTCCATCCGCAAGTATCATGTCAAACCTACGAATATATCTGGCTATTCTGCTCTCTGTGTTATAGACATTGTCAAGCAAAGCCATTTTTCCAAAGTTTCCATGACTGTCTGTACCTTCCCATACAATATTTGGATTGGGATTATGAAACCATTTCTCCGGATATTGTGGGTATGCATAATCCACAAAAATGTGACCGCCAATAACTAACGCATCTGCAGCCTTCTGAATCATCAATTTTTGGGCTTTTTCATAATTCATATCAGAAACAATATTGAATAAGAAATTAGCGCCTAAAGTTACCACATCAAATCCAGTACCCCAATCATCATAAATCACATCAGCCTTATACCATTTGATTTTTTCATTCGTGATTTTGTGTGCGATCCTTTCCAACATGTACTCATCAAAATCAAGCCCGGTTACATCGTGTCCTGCTTTTGCCAAGGGAATCATGAAACGCCCGCTGCCACAGGCAATTTCCAAAACCTTTTTTGGCGTTGTGCCCATAAGCTTGAGCGCAAGTTCAACATCATCCGTATAGGTTTCATTCAAGTCGTACATGTCAGCATTCCATTGAGCTATTATATCCTTTTCGTTATACATTTTTCCTCCAATTATAGTACAGGAGGGTTAAAGTATAGTCGCCCTCCTGATTAATTTATACTGGTTATATCCTGATTTCCTCATCTTAATCATCCCTTTCTGTATATATTTGAAATATGCAACATATTATGCTTAAATCGTATTTCATCACTCGAACTCTTTTTCCTGTTCGTTGCAAGTCCTGTTTTACATTGCTTTTTCTTGCAAAATCGCATCATTTTGATACGTTTTAATTTCTCATTTATATGGTGTCAAAGCTGGTGTACCTAAATTGTACCCATGCCACAGATTCTCAATAATCACCTGTGTTCATCAATAGCTAATATATCAAATGCCGCTTAAAATATAAGCGATTGGAAAAAGCATTTTTAGAAGCAGCGGCTATAAATAGAACCAGAATTACACTGCAATTATACAGCTTTCCTCATAAAGCGGAATTTTGGAGTCATGAGTAATAAATTTCAATCCATCAGCTTTTGCCTGCGCGATCATAATACGATCAAACGAATCATTATGTACTTGACCCTGATCATGATATACCAGCGTTTCCAGCATTTTTATATGATTATCAGCAATAGGCAGCATCCGATAACCCATCTCTTTGCATAAATCGGATAACTGTGAACCACTAATATGAATCTTATCCGGCTTCGCCATATATTTGATCGTTGTCTCCCAAATAGACGCAGAACTATAATAAATATCATTTCCTGCATCTACAATTAATTTTCTAGCTGACCGGATAACTTAGGATTATCATCCAATGCCCAGAGAATAATATGCGTATCCAATAGCAGCTTCATTACATACCCCCAAACAATTTCGCAATTTCAGGATTCATTTCGTCAAAGTCATAATCATCCTCATATAAATTCTGCCCTTTCGCAATACCAATTCTCTTAGAAACCAATGCTGCTCTTTTTTCCGTAGAATCCGATTGCATAAAGCGATTAATCATTTCCAATATAAACTGCAGATTATCTTCTGACAATCCATTTACCTTTTGAACTACCTGCTCTTTTAATGTCAACATAAAAGCTCACCTTTCTCCAAAACAAATCTATTTTCTGTTTATATTATACCGTCTATACGAATTATATATTTATTATATACCCAAAAGGCTTTTTTCTCAATCCGTTTCTCTGTTCTAATACATACAACTCTCTGAGTATCATCCCAAAAGATTGGGTACAAAATTTTAATTCGTTTTGCAACATGATAAATAATACAGATAATGGCAGATAATCACATAGACTATCTGCCATTTAGAAGAAACCGTGTATAAAATCAATTACTCGAACTCTTTTTCCTGTTGCTGACAAGGTGTACTTTATATTGATCCCTCTTTTAAAATCGTATCATTTTGATACGGTTTTGTTGCTCATTTATATGGTTTCAAAGCTGGTGTATCCAAATTGTACCCACGTATATCCTTTTTCAAAATTTATGACGCGTCACAACTTTTGAGTAATTGTTTCCTTATATACCGAAATTCACTACACACCGTGTAGCGAATTCATATTTACCCTTGCATCATGACCATATCATATCATAACCACTTTGGTCATGATGTGCTCATGGACTTGGTTATGTACAGTATTTTTGATTTTTACAATAAATATCAGTCCATTTCATAGACACAAAATCAGTTATTCAACTTATCAATCAACATCTGATAATGCTTCTGACTGATATGTCTTCCGGCATTTTGTAAGCCTTCAATGCACCATTTTACCTCGTCTGCTGTCAGCTCTTTTTCTTCATAAGCTGCCATCAGTATACCTATTGTTCCCATAATCTTAAGTCCCATCTGAGACGATATAGCTCTTCCTTTTGCCTCATCCATCAGCAGTACATCAGCATTTAACTCATCCGTCAAGACTATGGCCTCGCTCTCCCCTTGATCCAGTCCAGTTGCCCTTTTTAGTATACTGGCAGATTCCGAATTTTGAACAGCCTTAACCATAATAAATTGTTTCTGGCTAATCTGATCCGCTTCAAGCTTAAACCGTTCATCCACAATCTACTCCTCAAATACCGCCTGCGGTATTAAAACCTGCTTGAATAGTTTTTCAAGCAAATCTATGCAATCTATTTTAAGAAGAGATATTAACGGTGTTGTATCTGATACAACAATCATTTCGCCTCCTCCTTCGTTTTCAGTTATCTTAAAGTCTCCAATTCTGAATCCAATTCGTCCATTGTTATATCCAAATATGAATATCCCAATTTGTCATAAATATCAATCAACTCGGATTTTCTGATTCCCAAAATCTCTGCCGCACCGCCATGTGATATCGTCTGATTTAATATACAAGGATACAACAAAAGCGCATTTCTGATAAGCTCTGTTTCAGCGTTCGTATGGTTCAAATATTTTGACATTCCTACCGGCACATTTATTATTACAGATTCAGTCATTACCATAACGTCACATCCTCCCTATAGCATTTATTTCAAAGATTTTTTCTTTATTTCTTTTCCACATTTTAATAGTATCCATAACAACCCTATATATATATTATATATCCAAAAAACTTTTTAATCAATCAATGAAAACTTGCCCAACAAATGAACATCCCCGCTTCCTGTTGGGTACAGAATTTTCATTTGCTTTTGTAAAATACATATAATACGAATAATGACAGATAATCATATGGACTATCTGCCATTTAAAATAACCTATGTAAAAAATCAATCACTCGAACTCTATAATCAGTATTGTATATAGTGTTTTCCCATTCCTACCGCTACTATATATTGTGTAATTATTCTTTATATTCCATGGTTTCTACAGCTTTTTCCGAATTTTTGCAACCGTTTTGAAACCAAACTGCGATTTTTGCTTTCCTTATACACCTACTCTCTATTCCCTTTGAATATAATTCATTTTACTCTACCTGGTTTCAAATTTCAATAAGAACTGTATGCCTGCTGATACTATTTTACTGACTATTGTGAAACTTACGGTAACTTAAATCTTTATAAGATATTTTATGGAATTCGCCTATTTTAAGCCTTTTCCATATAACAAATTACAGTTTCTTATCCAAAATCATGTTTTCGTGAAACTTACGGTAACTTAAATGCTATGCCCAATGCGGAATATATTTCATGTATCGTGGAGCTGTTGACTCGTCTACAGGTTTAATCAAGCCCGCTTCTACTGTGTCTTTTATAATCCGCGAAGCCTTTGTTTTCTCTGTCTTATCAAACCCAAAAAGTTCTCTCACATCAGCATTCCCAATTGCTCCAAAACGAACATACGCTAAACATGCGTGCATATAACAGGTTCGTATGCGATCTTCCTTAGACGTCAGTTCAAACGGTATGCTCGCAAACATAACCACTTTTGTAAATTGATTATTTTGATTTTCTATTCTTGGTGCGAGCAAAGAAAATCTACCGGTTTCTCCAATGATTTTGTCATAGCCGCTTCCGCGCTCCTCACAAATACCGCATCTATGCATAAATCCGGCAATATTTTCATTTCTTGATACCGGCACAGTATCTACTATTCTTTCAATCGCAACTAACGGTGCACCTGCATTTGAAAATTCAATTCTATCAGAAAACAATTCCACCATAGGATTCGTGCCTTTTTGTTCCAGTGCCTGATGGATCATAATATTTGCCAAAAGTTCCCTGATCGCAATTTCCGGAAATGTAGTTGCCTTTTTTCGAATATTACCTTCCAGTATTTCTTCATGTGATGAAATAGTCATAATATATTTTACAACTTCTTCAAAAGAAATTGCATAGCCACTATTAAAAGTTTCTTCATCAATTCCATGCAGCCTTGTATCATCCTGATAACGAATAACACGGATCCCTCTGCGTATCAAACCTTCAAATTTCTTAAAATTTTTAGCCAACATCAAAGCGCCGTAATTCGTAATATCCCAATGCTTTGCATCATTTCGGCGAATGAATTTTTCATTTTCAAAATCTTCCAGCATCTTTTCTCGATTGCTAGGAATAGGCAGCTCCAGCTTATCATAATATTTTGTATAATCCAATAATGCTGCAACTGCTTCATCAGTTGCATTAAAATACGCCGTTCTCAATTCATATGGCGTTGCATCAAACATACTCCATAGCTCAGCTTCTTTTTCCTTATAATCCACCAACGGCTTAAGGTTCGTACCAACCCGTATATACGCAGTTTTTTCAAATTTCGTGGGTTCCGTTTCTGCCGCCGGGATTTCAATCATAGTCACACTAACATCGTTCCCCTGTTCGTCTTTTCCCATCGGCACTTCATAAAAACGAAAATTGATTTTAGGGTTGACCATCCGCACAAGCTAGACACCAACATGTTTTCTTCCGGGAAAACAGGTCTTAGGTCTGTAGATATGTACCTACCCTCGCCCTCGCATATCGAACATATTTTATCAAAAATAGGTATATTGCAGTCCTCGCACCAATAAATAGTCGTGGAAACCTCAGTATTACACCCGCAAGATTGCTTTATGCATTTATCACCTGTCATAGGAACCCGACATTTTGGGCATATTTTTTCTATCATACATCCATCCTTATCATCTAATTCTTAACTGCGTCACAGATATCTCCAATATTACAGTCAAAAAATTCACAAATACGCAAAAGAACAGACAACGACACTACTTGTCCTTTATTTAGTTTAGTCATAGTTCCTGTTGCAATTTTCAATTCCTTTCTAAATTCTTGCTTGCTCATCTCTCGCTGAGCCAACATGACCCATAATTTCTTATAACTAATTTTCATACTGCCCTCATCCAGTCTCACATGAATTGTCATCTGCAACTTTATTTTATATAATAGCACAAAACCATTTTTAAATCATCACAAATCTATAAATTTGCTTTAACTTCTTGCGATTTTTTGTCCTTTGGATGAATTAGATACCATGTTTCCACTTCGTCACATTACAGCCCCAACTACTATATCCATTGAATTGTAAGAAAATATCACTTCTACAAATTTCAAAACATTCACATTTCATACAACATTTACTGCATATTGATTTCCCCAATATCAAAACTTTGATATTTGAATTCCTCATAGTCGTCTCTCAAAATGCCTCTGCTTTTCATACCAATCACCAATATAAATGTCTACTACAATCTTACTTAAATAGCAGCCCATCTCTCAATTACCTTCTAATTCTGATTATAATTTTTTCTATGTCCAAATATACGGACTCAAAACAGAGATTTGAGCAAGTAATATAAAATTAGGGAAATTATTTTAATCCCTGCTTTCAAACAGTTTACTTTTAGAATTCACAATTTTCTCTTTTTCCTTTTCATTATGCTGCTCCTGCCTTTTCCCTTCCTCCTGAAACTCCCTCAACTGCCTCCGAATGCTCACCTTCACCTCCGGATCAACCACCAATCCTTTTTCAACAGCCTCCTTATAAACTGCATACTCCTTTTCATACTGCCTGATTGCTGCCAAGGATTTCTGATATGTTTTTATAAAACGCTGTACATTGGAATATCCCGCTTTTTTCACCGTTTCCGCAAGACTATCCTCCAATGCAGTACGCCTGTTCACAAGCTCAGACAGCTCCTTGAGTGCTTTGACTTTCTTCCATGGATAAGTCAGCTTATCAATATATGCCTGCTTCGCCGTGATGCGCTTATCAAGTTTTGCAATCTGACCCTGAATTAAGTCAAGCGATTCCTTTGCCGTCCCCATTTCCCGAAATTCTTTTAAATCCACCGTGAGCTTCGGCTTTTTGGGAACCCTTGCTGCACGAGTCAGCCCGCGTAGTGTCTCTATAGCCCGTTTTAGGACATCCGCAAATAATCCCGGCTGATTGCCTGCTTTATGTATGGAATCCCGTATTTCTTCTGATATTTGTTTATGTTTGACCGCCATAATATCTTTCTCCGGAACACCGGAAACCAGCGCCCCATCCGCCGCACGGTTCCACTCCTGCCGAACTGCATTATCTGCCTTAATCTGTTCTTCTCTGGGATTATTCTTCCCAATCTTCTTTGTCGGCAGGTAGACACTGTCCCTATCAAATACCTGCAGCCGACGGGACTCATCTTTTATAAAACTGTTATTAATCTCCGTAAATAGCTGCTTTACCTCTTCCTGAAAGGCTTTTTCCTTAAAATGCTCTACCTTGCCCGCAAAAATTGTTTTCTCATAAACTTCGCCTTTCTCAATCACAGTACAGCCCTCTCTCAGTCTGCCATCACTGTCACATACAGCTTTCTTTGTCCGGCTATGCCTGCCCTGTTCATCATAATACATTCTCCGCTCCGCAACCTTTATGACAGGCTCTGCCAACAGCTTCCTGTCAGCAAAAATCAGATGAATGTGGTAATTGGTCTTGCTCTTATTATGGTGGAGTGCCGCAACGCACTCCACACCATATTTCTCCTTGAAGGCATCCACAAAAGCCCTGATTATCTTGTTCGGATTCTCCTGTACCAGCGATTCCTCCAGTGCAATGATCCATTCCCTTGCCTCCACACACTTTCCACCGCAATTATATTTGTGGAACTCCCTCTGGTTTTCCTCTATTAATTCCGTCCAAAAATCGCTGTTATTTGTGGTACAGTAAGTTGTATAGAGATGCTCCTGCCGATCTGGGTTCTTGATATAGTCAATGCGCCCCGCCAAATCATACAATTTAGCCTGTCGGTTAAACGAATGCCTTGTTATAATATTCCCCCCTTCCTATGAACCGGTGCGTTAGCACCGGCACAGCCCCGCAGGGCGAAATAGCCGTTTGCACAAAAGCGTCAGCTTTTGTGCAAATGGAGTATTTCGCTCTCAAACGGCGAGGCCTGAAAGCTTGTTTGAAAAAGGGAATTTTTCATCCATTGCTTTCCGAAAAATTCCCTCCTGCCAACCATATATAATAGATTTTAAAAGATTCTATAATTCAAGTGCCACTGTAGAATCCTTATGATGTCACTCTGCTGTCGCACCTCTAATAATCATGCTGTCATCATGACATCACTCAGAGACTCCTCAAATCGTTTCCTTTCAAAACCTAAAAACAGCTTAGAAAATCCATCGCATCATCGGATAACTTATCTTCCCTCTCCTCTTCTGTCTCTTTTCGGTCAACACTACAGGAACCGACGCCTTTCATATCCATAACAGGAATCGCTGTAATCATCTTTGATAAATACCCCGCTACTCCCGCCACAATCTTTTCGATAAACACATCCAAAGCCTCCGATGCGTTCCCCCACTCCATATCTTTCTGCAACAGCTGTAGCAAAAATGTGTTCTGGGATACCCCAAGCTGTTCCGACCTTGTTTTCAGGTACTCCATCATTTCTTTCCCCGCTGGTGTTCCTGTATCAAATCTGAGCGTGAATTGTTTTATTGTCCCCATTCTTCCACTCTGTCAGAAAGCCGGGGTTAATCCCCCAGCCTCCTCTCCCTTTCCAATCTGTTGTAGGCCACAATCTCGTAATCCTTTGCTGTAGCACAGATATCCGATATGATCTCCACATTTGCCGAATCATACTGCCCGAAATTTTTGACCAGACATCCGCCTCCGCCGACAATATACAGCCGCATCAGGTCAGGATTATAGTCATACTCCGCTAGTTTCGAGAAGATCACTTTCACATACTCCCCGGCTTCCTCGCGCATGATCTGCTCATATTCCTCCTTGATCCGGGATTTTCCTGTAATCAGGAAATCTTCTACCTGGCTCTCATGCACTGTCGTTCCGCTGGCAGCCAGCAGCCTGTTCTTAATCTGGTTTATACACTGCTGCACTCCCAGTTTGTCCGTGTAGAATTTATCAGCCTGCGGCCTGTGATTATTGATATAAAGAGTGTTCATCGTTCCGTTCCCAATATCCGCCAAAACATTTATTCCGTCATAACCTGAGAGATTATGTGCCACTGCCGCAAACCCCTGTGGATAAATCTGTACATCTGAGAAATGGATGTGATAGGAGATATCCCGATATTTGAAATCAACCTCCTCTTTCTGTAGAAGGTATCTCCTAAAATCTTCTTTCTGATTGGACACCCACATGATAGGCAGTCCTGCTGCAAGAATGATATCCGCTTTTCTCAGCCCGCGAGTCTTTAATTCTTTTGCAACAGCCGCCAGTGTCAGTATGTAGTAATCCTGATCCATGACCTTATCAGCGGCAAAAGGCTTGTGGCCCTCCCCAATCAGGTAATACATTCCGCCGTAATCCAAAACATCCGTCCCGAATGTCGGTACGCCCTTAAAAGATTTTACCCCCGTACGAAAAACAGTATTTCTTGTTTTCATGTTGCCAAAACCATGGTCAACCCCGATGATCAGCTTTCCGTCAAATCTGTACTCCTGTGATTTATTTTCCATCTTGATTTTCCCCCTCCGCTTCTTTGTCATTGTTATAAAACCCGTCCAGAATCTCCAAGATCGCCCTCAGGGATTCCAACACTTTCCAGTCAAGCTCGTCTGTCCTCTGTACACTTAACAGGTGCCTGTCTATGACCTCCATCTCTTTTCTGATTACATCAAAGGTTTTCACATTTCCAACAGCAGTCACCTTATTATGCATACAACTCTGTGCCACATACTCCTGCACCAGCATCCCGGACAAGGCAATTCTCTTGAAAATAACTTCTTTTTCCTCCGGCGTGACCCGAAAATTGACACAGGCACATTTCTTTCTGTTCTTGTCATCCTTTTTCTTTGACTTCACACCCACAATCAGGTTGTCTCTCCTATAAATTTTCCCCATCTTCATCCTCCTTCCTTACTCTGGTAGTCCTATGGTTTTCATTCAATTTGTCCGCCAATTCTTTCTGTTTTGAGGGATATAGATGTGCATACCGAAGCGTCACAGACATCCCCTCATGCCCCATGCGGTCTGATATCTCCATCGGTGAAAAGCCAAGATCAATCAGGTGGGCCACATGGCTGTGGCGGATATCGTGGATTCTGATCCTTTTCACCCCGGCAGCTTTGGAACCCCTGTCCATTTCATGGTGCAGATAAGATTTCGTGATGTTAAACAGACGGGTATCAGCATCACATTTGTAGAGCATTCCGAAATAATCTTCCAGCTCATCACATAAAAACTCCGGCAAGTCAACTATGCGGTTACTCTTTTCTGTCTTCGGCTCCGTGATATATTCCTCTCCCTTCAGCCGCTGCAGGGACTTATTGATGGAAAGCTTCTTTCCTTCCAGATCCACATCTCCCCTCGTAAGGGCAAGCAGCTCTCCCATACGGATTCCGCACCAGAAGAGAATTTCAAAAGCATAAAAGGAAACCGGTTTGTCCTTCATTACCGCTGCAAATTTGTTGTACTCATCAATCGTCCAAAAAAGCATTTCCTTGGCTTTCTTTTTCCCCATGTTCCCAACCATTTTGCAAGGGTTCTTGGGTAGGTCATAGTATCTGGAAGCATGGTTGAATATGGCGCTCATCTGTGCCGATATGGTTTTCAGGTAGGTAGGCGAATACCCTTTTCCTTCCTCATCCCGCATCTGCAGGATTTCATTCTGCCACTGCATAATGTCTGAAGACGTGATCTCGGACAAACTCTTGCCCTCAAAATACGGCACAATTTTAGTCTTGATGATATGCACCTTGCTCAGATAAGTGTTATATTTTAATCGCGGTTTCATATCTTCCAGATAAGTCTCCACAAATATTTCAAACCCCATATCAAGGTCTTTGGACTTCTTTAATAAGAATTCCCGCTCATATTCCAATGCCTCCCTCTTGGTTTTAAATCCCCTTTTGTGCAGGATCTCCGTCTTGCCCTGCCAGTTCTTGTATCTTGCATAGACGATCCATGTACCTGTCTTGGTATCCTTGCTTACTGACATAAATTTCCACCTCCAAACTGTTCGTGTTTTACTTTTGTGTTTATTTAGCTGCAAAAAATACTTGGCGCTAATCAAAGACTCCGCAGCAAGCCGACAGGGTATACGGCGGCGGCTTTCCCCGCGTTTTATTCTTCTGAACCAGCACTTTCATCACCTCCTCATACACGCTTCTTCATAGTAAATACGGTTAATCTTGCCGCTCATTACAAGGAGCTTCGGGTTCTCCGCCTTCATCTGCTGTGAAAGCTGCTTGATGATTGCATAACCTTTAGAGCGGCTGCATCCCCAATCCCTGCATACTTCTTCCACATCCACATAAGCTGTTTTTTTCGTTTCCTCCATCCTGTCTTCTCCTTTCCAAAGAATGTATAGATTGTTAGTATTATTACGCATATCGTAACTGAGCGATTTTATCTTATTACGAAATGCGTATTGTGTCAACTATTATTTTCATAATTCTTTTCCGCAAGTACGAATTTCATATTGATTTATCCATTTCATAATGCTATACTAATTGCGTAACATCCAACGATTTTCACGAAAGGAACATTGTTTATGGGATACGGCGTAAATTTAAAAAAGATACTTGATGAAAAAGGAATCACAATAAAGGAACTTTCACGGAAGACCGGCATTGCTGCAACCACTCTCTATTCCATTGTCCAGCGGGATACTTCCGTCCGGTATGACTCTGCACTGAAGATTGCCGGGATACTTGATATCCCTGTGAATGCCATCTGCAAGGACAATCCCTATGATGATGTGGAATCCCTTCCGGAATTGAAACCGGCTCTTGGCGCAACTGATACAAAAGCAAAGCAGTCCTACATTTCCTACAGAACTTCCGAGATTATTAAAAAATTTGATTACAGGGAGCTCCCGATGGTTGACCAGCTTATTGCTGATCTTTATGTACTGGATGACCGTGCCAGGAAAGATTTATTCAATTATGTGAAAACCTTAAAGGATAATTACTCGGAACCGAGCAGGGTAGAAGATTTGAAAAATATCAAGTACAAACTTTAGAGTACCTGTATTTTGACAATTGATTTGTCAGAAAAGAAATTTTGCCCTCTGACAAACACAAAATGCCGCAGGGAAAAAACTCTGCGGCATTTCAAAATATATCACTTTTATACAACACTATTCTGATTATAAATTTCTCGAAAACCATTTGGCAACAAACCGGCAACGCATTGTCTGCAACCATTTTGCAACCATACTCTTTAAAAAGTCAGTGTTTATGCACCTTTCAAGGCTTTTTGTACTATTCGAACTCAATCGTCCCCGGCGGCTTACTGGTACAATCGTACAGTACACGATTGACCCCCTTAACTTCATTCACAATCCTATTCGCTACCTTCCCCAGCACATCCCAGGGAATCTGTGCGCAGTCGGCAGTCATGAAATCACTTGTGCATACGGCGCGAAGCGCGACTGCGTAATCGTATGTCCTTTCGTCACCCATAACACCAACCGAACGCATATTAGTAAGCGCCGCAAAATATTGTCCTAACTGCTTGTCTATACCGGCTTTGGCAATCTCTTCGCGATAAATATAATCAGCGTCCTGAACTATGTGTACTTTCTCTGCTGTCACTTCTCCAATGATTCGGATTCCAAGTCCCGGTCCTGGGAACGGCTGGCGGTATACCAGATTTTCCGGAATACCCAATTCCAGACCGGCTTTTCTTACCTCGTCCTTAAACAGCATTCGCAACGGTTCAATGATTTCCTTAAAGTCAACAAAGTCAGGCAGTCCGCCAACGTTATGATGTGACTTTATGGTCGCGCTTTTTCCAAGACCGCTTTCAATCACATCCGGATAAATTGTACCCTGCACAAGAAAGCCCACCGCACCGATTTTTTTTGCTTCCTCTTCAAAAACACGAATAAATTCTTCTCCAATAATCTTCCGTTTCTGTTCCGGTTCCGTAACGCCTGCAAGTTTCTGATAAAATCTTTCCTGCGCGTTGATACGGATAAAGTTCAGGTCATACGGTCCGTTCGGTCCAAATACCTCCTCAACTTCGTCGCCTTCGTTTTTACGGAGAAGACCATGATCTACGAAAACGCAGGTCAGCTGTTTTCCTACCGCTTTTGCAAGCATAACTGCTGCCACGGAAGAATCCACCCCGCCTGAAAGTGCGCACAATACTTTTCCGCCGCCAACTTTATCACGGATTGATTGAATAGTTGTTTCTACGAAAGAATCCATTTTCCAGTCACCGCTGCAGCCGCATATATCCATTACGAAATTGCGCAGCATTGTCACACCCTCTGTTGTATGTACCACTTCCGGGTGGAACTGAACAGCATACAACTTTTTCTCAGGGCATTCCATGCCCGCAGCCGGGCAAACTGATGTATGTGCCGTAATCTGAAAGTTTTCTGGTATCTTTTCAATATAATCCGTATGGCTCATCCAGCATATTGTTTTCTGCGATACTCCATGAAACAGAGAAGCTTCCGTATTAATTTCAACTTCTGTCTTTCCATATTCACTTACTGGCGCTGTTGTAACTTTGCCCCCAAGCAAGTGTGCCATCAATTGTGAGCCGTAGCAGATGCCCAGAATCGGAATCCCCATTTCAAATATCTCTTTGTCACAGGCAGCAGAATCTTCCGCATATACGCTATTGGGTCCTCCGGTAAAAATAATGCCTTTCGGATTCATCTGTCTGATTTTTTCAAGGCTGATATTATATGGATGAACTTCGCAGTAGACATTGCACTCTCTGACTCTTCTTGCAATCAACTGATTGTATTGCCCGCCAAAGTCCAACACTATAACCATTTCTCTCTCCATGTTTATACCCGTATTCCTTTCTCTGTTTGTGGACTTGCACCTTAATCTACAATAACACCGGCGCAACTCTGCAGTGAATGTATAAAAATGTTTCTTTATTGCATTTATTATAAATGTAATAAGATTCCTTGTCAAAATATTATTCGTTAATGTCTGCCCTTGATGTCTGCTGCCAACAATTCATTATTCATCTGAAAAAATCAAAAAAAGGCAATAACGGGAGACAAACTCCCGTTGAAATTACGCCTCTTAATAATAAATATTAACTGTAGCATTTTTAAAATTATACATGCATGTGCAGATATTTTTCTCTTGTTGCAAGTCCCCCTCGGATATGCCGTTCTGATTTATTAACGTCAAGTACTTTTCTTGCCTCTGATGCCAAAGCAGGATTTATCTGTGATAGGCGGTCTGTTACATCTTTATGTACCGTACTCTTACTAATCCCGAACTGCTTCGCCGTCTGTCTGACTGTGGCGTTGTTCTCGATAATATAATTAGCAATGCTGATTGCTCTTTCCTCAATATACTCTTTCAAAAAATCCCCTCAGAAATACTTTTTTACATTGTATGAAGTATTCTGAGGGGTTATGACTGTTTACTTTCTTAATCCAACCTTACAACCTGATTTTTTCCCGCGGCTTTTGCCATATAAAGAGCCTTGTCTACCCTGTTATAAAGCGTGTCGGAAGTTTCATCCTTTGCCTGCGTTACTCCGATACTGACTGTTTGGCATCCGGCAGTTTCATAAGATACCGAAGCAAACTTCAGGCGGATTTTTTCTGCAAGGACTTCTGCGTCATCTGCATTACTATCCGACAGCAATATCATAAATTCTTCGCCGCCCCAACGACCAAGGTGGCAGGATTGTACTCCTTCCATAATATCCCTGAGGACATCGGCCAGCGCCTGGATCACGTGGTCTCCCTCTTTGTGTCCATAGATATCGTTTACCTTTTTAAAATTATCAATATCCAGCATAATCAGGGAAATATTATTGCTCATATCCTGATTTTTGCATTTATCCAAAGTGCTGCGAATTTTTCTCTCAATCTCCGCACGATTATAAAGCCTTGTCAACCCATCCGTAACAGAACTTAATGCAAGCTTCTTATTCATTTCTTCTAACTCTGCTGTCGATGCCTCGATAAATGAAACAAAACGTCTGATAATAGGTATCCTTTCGTTATTGTCATTGTCCATCTGTGCTCTTGCAATATTCACTTTTTCGCCTGTTGTCGGCATATCTCCCTCACGCATGGCCACAATCACAAGAGTCACATTGAAATTTAGCATATCGCCATCTATGCGCAAAAATTCTCCATGTGTATAAAAACCTGTTGTAGGCGCAACGCTGTTAAACAAAATTGTCTCATCACTAATATTTTCATTTCCCCAGAATGCTCTTCTGGCAGCACATGAAAAAGTCTGTATAACTTCGGGGCGAAAGTCCACTATCTTCTGTCCGCCTTCCCTGATACTGGCAAGAATTGTTTCAGGATCTCCATAGGCCAGTCTGACAATCGCGTCTTCCTGCATGTCAGAGGACATCACAAGAGAATCGTCATCATTGACTGCCAGGGGGCAACGCAGAATATTAACATTTCCGTGCTCCAAAAAAAGCGGGAATTCCAGTGTATTAGAGAAAAACCTGTCATTTTTGTTTATATTTAAAAATCTCCGGTAAACATCCAAAGCGGGTTTGCCGTCCAGCTCATACAAAATCTCCCTGTCAGCTTTTGTAACCTTAAATTTTCTTTTTAACGGCTTCCATCCTGAAATAAAGGTGCTGTATGTATGAAAATCCTCTCCGCCCAATAACAGAAAAATGATGCCATGTTCTAATAAACCGTTTCCTTTGGAAAACACAGCCGCCGTATCATCATCCATATCGGGATTAAACGCACCACCGCCAAATACCTGTATATCCTCACGCAAACCGCTCATTTCATTGCAAAACTCCATCATGGACATATCCATGATAGTGGCATGCATTTCCACTGCCTTAACCCACGGATTTGCATCACAGCATTTTTTCAGTTCTGCCACATCCTGAGCTGCATTTTCCTCCGAAAATGGAAGCTGCAGAATCTTCGCCTGAGTAGTCTCATATTCAAAAATGGTACATGTTAAAATAATTTTGGTATCTGACAATGCACCATCCATGATATTTGCATTCGTTGTACATCCCAAATACAGCGCATCCGGCATTTCATCATTCAGGCAGTCGCAAATATGCCGTATATGTTCGAACTCCATATCCTCCGAATATATTCTGAATATGGTCACATAACCCGAATGGGAAGTGCGCCATTGCTTAATCTCCTTCAGCTTTTCGAGAAATCCTTCATCATCTTTATATAGAATTTGAAATTGTTTCATATCGTACTCCGTTTTGTTTATTCATAGCCGCTTTTGCAATATATTATAATGGCTTTTTATTGTTTTTGCAACATTTCATCTCATAGTATTGTGCTTGTGCATTCCAAAGCCCATAATACTTACCTGATTTATCAGCGACTAATTCATCATGGCTTCCGCGTTGAATCAGCCTGCCCTCGTGAAATACTGCGATATCATTGCAGAAACGGCAGGACGACAATCGATGCGAGATGTATACAGCAGACTTATCCCCTATCATCCGGTTCATTCTGCTGTATACATCGAACTCTGCAATCGGATCAAGCGCTGCCGTAGGCTCGTCAAGTATAATGAACGGCGCATCTTTATATAAAGCTCTGGCCAACGCAATCTTCTGCGCCTCGCCTCCTGAAATATCAACACCTTTTTCATTAAAGTCCCTATAAATTGCTGTCGAAAGTCCGGCGTAAAGCTTATTAAAACGCATTTCAAAACCTGCATCACGAAGGCACTGATTCGCTTTTTCCATGTCTACGTACATGCTGCCGGCAACATTTTGTCCCAATTCAAAAGAGAGCAGTTTGAAGTCCTGAAACACGACGGAAAATAAATTCATATACTCTTGATAATTGTATTTTCGTATGTCGATTCCATTAAACAGTATTTCGCCTTCGGTCGGATCATACAGTCTGCACAGCAGTTTGATAAAAGTGGTCTTTCCGCTTCCGTTCATCCCCACTACAGCCAGTTTCTGCCCGGCATGTAACATCATTGATACATTACGCAGTGAATAATTCTCCTGACCCGGATACCTAAAAGAGACATTACGAAATTCAATCTCGTACACTTTGCCGTCATTTTGGTTAACAGCCATATCACCTTGATTCATTTTGTTCGGTATATCTAAAAATTCAAACACAGTACGCAAAAAAGAAGTATTATTCCTCAAATCACCTAATGTCTTTATTAACATGGACAAACCGTCGGATAATGCAATAATAGCGCTCACATATTGCACAATCCGGCCTACCCCAAAAGCTCCTCCCAGCGCTTTTAAGCATACAAAGATATATGCGACTCCTACAAATATCTGTGACACAGCTACTGATAGGGTCTGGTAACCTCCCATAGGTCCTCTTGATGCTTTAGCAAGCTTTGAGTCAGGCATAAATGGATTATACTTTTTCAGATTGATTTTACTCAGTATATCCTGTCTATAGATACGTACATCCAACGCCTTTGAACGGTCATTCCCGAGATTTCCGAGCCAAAATCCGAAAAGCCGATTCCCCAATTGGTTTTCATCAGCATATTTTACCCAGTATGAGCCCGCCTTGACAGATAACAGCGGCGCAGTAAACGTTACGCAAAACATAACCGCAATAATAAGCAAAATAAAAACAGGGTGATTGAGTATTGTCAACCCTCCGCTGTCTGCTGTAACCGGCAATACGAATAGTGACGCAGTTAACAGGAACGCACTGATGATAGAAATAACAGACTTTACAATCTCATCAAAACTATATATAAGCTTATATAACCCCCAGCCTCCTGAGTCTGTATTCTGCCATATCCGTGAACGAAGCTCCTGTACATAACCGTCATCCATATCTGCAAAATCCATAGACAGCAGCTTTTCAATAAATACTTTATTCTGAGTATGCCAAAGACAGGATAACTGGACATTTTTCCACCTGTTCAATCCTGCACAGAGCAAAGAAAGTATCGCAGTTGTACTCATCAATGCTATTATATATGCTGTGAGTGTTTGCTGATCATGCTCTCCGGCAATCTCATCAATGAGACGAGCCAACAGCCAAATGTCTATATACGGTGTTATGGAAGAGGCAAGTCCGCATATCAGTACGGACAGCAGCAATTCGGGATTCTCTCTCCACCAGATTTTAAATCCACGCAGAGAAAACTGCACTGTTTCCTTAAAAGAAACATGAGATTTACTTGCAGCGTTCTTCTTACTTTTCCTCATTATGATGTGAGCCTTCATTTTCAACTCCTCCTTCGCGATAATATCTGCTTTGAATCTCAAAGAGATCCGCATAATGTCCTTTTCGGGCAATTAATTCGTCGTGTGTTCCTTCTTCATCGATACTACCCTCTGCAATCAAAATAATACGGTCACAAAATCTGGTGGAAGCAAGACGATGGGAAATATATACAGCCATCCGACCATCTGTAAGTTTACTGTATTTGCTATATATTTCACTCTCAGCAATTGGATCGAGTGCAGATGTCGGCTCATCCAGAACGATAATCGGAGCGTTTTTATACAGAGCGCGTGCCAGCATCAACCGCTGCAATTCTCCTCCCGACAGATTAATACCATCTTTAAATACCTTACCTATATGAGTCTTAACGCCGTCAGGCAGTCCGTCGATTTTCTCCGTGAGCCCTGCCTGGTCAATACACCGCTTCATTAACTCAGTATTTATATTTTCATCAGTCTGTGCTATGTTTTCTGCAATCGTTACATCAAGAACCGAAAAGTCCTGGAATACTGCAGAAAAAAGCCGATAATAATCCCGTCTGTTGTAGGTTCTGATGTCTGTATTATTTAACAATACTTTTCCTTCTGTGGGATCAAGGAATCCACATATGAGCTTAATAAGCGTCGTTTTTCCGGCACCATTCAGACCGACAATTGCTAACTTCTCTCCCGGTTTAATTATCAGGTTGATATGTGATAGCGTATTCTTTACAGCCTCCGGGTAACGGAAAGAGACATCCTGTAACTCAATCTGATAAGAAATATTCAGGTCCGGAGTTATAGGGATGCCTTCCTCCATTTTAAATGTTTCGGGATAATCCAGAAATTCTCTTACTGCACAGATGTCAAGACTTTGTTTACGAAGAGTTGCAAGATCAGTCATAATTTTGCCTATGCCGCCGGTAAAAACATTTACAGTATTAAAGTACAACACAAATTGCGCGGCAGACATCTCCCCTTTAAGTACAGCCTGAATCAGGAAAAGATAGACAATACCGTTTCTCATAAATGTAAGTATTACATCAATAATGTTGCCCCAAATATAGACACGTTCCCCACGGGCAGCAAAACTCCGATACAGACGCAGCGTACTGTTGTATACATCTTCTATCCATCCGGCCATTCCGAAAATACGGACGTCCTTTGCCAATGTATAATCTCTGGACTTTTCACTAAGGTAATTCATGCGGTGGGAATACTCCGACTCTTCGTCCCTGTGCCTATATCCCCAGCCATTAAGATAATTACTCACTGAATAACTGACAATAGCAGTGACCAAAACGGCCATGATTATTAACGTATTAAGAGTTGTAAGCAAAGAGAGATAAACAATAAACTCAACCGCGTTTTTTAACAGATTCATCAATGGTGTCCAGACAGCCTCAGTAGCGGCTGAATTGCCGGTAACAAGCATTGAAGCTTTATCCATTTTCTTCCGGACATTCTGGTTTTCAATATCGGGATATGACATGGTCAACGCCTTATTTTGTATCATTGAACCTATACAGAGGCGAACTTCAATACGCCCGAACTGTGAGCATGATGCCAGGTACGACTGAACTGCATTTAGCAATATTAATGCTCCCGTAAACATGAGTATGATTGCAGTAAGTTCTGCAATAGTAACCTTAGCTTCCACAGCCCCAAGTACAGACGGCACTGTAAAAAGCTGTACAAGACTGAGCAGGATTGCTACAGCCGCCATTGCCAAAGTAAGCAGAATTACGCTACGGCGCTCTCTCCATGCAAGCGAAATCATATATGCAATGTTCTGTACTAAACTGTGAGCAGGCTTTTGCTTCGCATGCTTAGCAGCACCCGAAGCCTTTGATAAAAAAGACATTACTATTCCCCCTTTTCATTTGCTGAATAACTGAAATGAATTCCGTCTGAATTTGACTATTTTTTGTAATTATTTTATAAAGTATATCCGGTATACCCAATACACCAAACACTTCGGTAAAGTTTTGTATAACAGAAGTGTCTCCAATGGGGAGCCACTTCAAAAAAAGAGACCGCATTTCTGCAGTCTCTCTTTGTCAATTCTGATAAAGTATTTTACGAATAGCATGAATAGAAAGATAATATCTGTCGGCAAGTTCTTCTATGGAAATGCCGTTTTTGTATTCCTCAATAATTCTGCTATTTCTCTGAAGCAATTCCTTTCGATAACCGGATAACTCTCCCCAACATTTTCGTTGCTCATGAATTGCAGGAACATATATATAACCGCCCTGAATGTAACCTTGTAACTCCTTAACCAATTCATCGGGAAGAAGAATCGCAGCATTTATATATTTCATTTGAGCTTCCTCCTTGATTATATTTATCAAGACGCAAAGCCAATGAAATTATTAAGGTGACTGTAATTACTCCATGCAAATGTCACCTCTCACCGGCTTTGCATGGAGCCAGACTTGACTTCCCATTTCTGCGCATATTAACATAAAATCCCTCCAATTCATTAATATCCCTAATGCATAATTTAATTATAACATACTTAATACTAATTTACTTATTATTTAATTTTACTTCTCAAACTTATCCCAAATATCTATCCCCGGATAAAGCGTCTCCGCGTTATATTTTCTCTGCCGATTACATAATAACTGCCCATTTTCCAATGAATATTCCCTTACACGATTATTATAGATAAAAGTAATTTTTGCTCCATATAAGAATACATGTCTTAATCTTGGATTAATAAGGCTTTGGTTTCTGATGCTTTCAAGTTCACCGACAAATTCCCAATTATTAGCAACCAGTTTGAGAATACATATACCGGACCATATTCCCCTAAAAAAAACAAACAGATATTTACTATCCTCTGTAAAAAAAGCCTTATTAATGTATGAAGAAAATTTAGTATCATAATTTACTCTATTATCTTCCTTATTGTAAATATAGAAGCTATTACCTTTTGTTTTTACAAGCCACTTTTCATCAACAGATTCACATCGTACTTTTTCTTCCACTTTTGAAGTTATATCAGTTTTATTTTCAAATGCTACCTTAATGGTATCTGTCCGAAACACCCAGACAGAAGATTTTTCAATACCAAGATACGTCAGCAGCATCTCCAGATTATTAAGATCATGCAATCCATAGCATCCGAAATACCATCTCACATCATTCGCATTCTTAACGTTGGAAACCATCTCCTTAAAATAGTCCCAGTCAACCTGCGAATATGAATGTCCGACGCAAATGACCTCCTCAATATTACGCAGGCTTTTGAAAAAATCACTGTGTTTTTTAATAATCTCCGAACTATTTTTTGTAAGTTCTTCATCGCACTCGCTGATTATTCGGACAACATTTTCCTGTGCAATATCTTTCATGGCTCGTTTATACAAATTTTTTACTGCTTTTCTACCATCATCCGTAAAATTCTCAAAAGATTCGTCGCTATCTCCCTGTCTATGACCCAGAATAAGTTCTTCTTTCGGATGTCCTTTTTTCTTGCGCCGACAGCCATGAATATAGCACACATCCTCTTCCCGTATACCATATAATTTCTCTACGAATTCCGTATAGTTAAAACACAAAACCTTCCCTTCCAAAAACATATGCTTCAATGGACGTTCCTTCGTTCCAACTGAAAGCCCCTCAACCTATTGTCGAAAACGCCTGGGGAGCTCATATGCAATAGTTGTCATTGGATTAGCTGCAGCTTCAATAGCGGCAAAAAAATCTGCGGCACTCGCCTCATCATTATAAGCATCATATACATCAAGCCACATGTCAACAATTGAGCTGTCTGCCATCATAGATACATCAAAATGCGCAAGAGCCTCCTCAAAATTCGACCAAATATCATCCGGCGTAAGATAATTTTCAAGTGCATGCCTAAGTGAGCTTCTTTTACCCAGAGACTTGCTAAATGAATAATAACTGGATTGAACTCCATGCATCAAATCGAATCCATTTCCAATGATATATAATACATTACTGCATTGGGGAACAATTTTCTCAGCTTCAATACTGTTCCAATCATTCAGCTTCCTTTCAAATTCAATTTTTTCTTCTGTTCTTTTCTGTTCCCACTTTTTATTCTCCAACTCTGCTTTCTCTTGTTGTTTACTGTCACGATACGCCTGATAACATCTGAAACAGTATTTAGGCAGCTTACGATTATATAAAACTCTTTCCTCCTGCTGGTGTCTCCTAAAAATAAATTTCCCTCCACAAGATTCACATACAAGTTCTACTGCATTTAATTTTTCTGTATTATTTTCTATTTGCGGCATCGTAAATCACCTACGATTTATTGTAATTTATAGACAGTTCTTTTGCGCTGTTTATCTTTTCCATTAGAGAAAAATAATTTCTCATTTTATTTTACTCGGATTATTAGGTAGTTGCAATCTAAAAGAAAATAACATACAAGGACAATGCACCAGCACATTTACACATCTCCGTAAGCTTGCAATACACATACACATACGTTCGTATAAAAAACATTGACTACATTACTATCATTTGTTAAACTCATTTTAAGGCATAAAATTTTAAATTTGAAACATTGTTTATATGTGTTTATTCCTATTTATGCAAGTGAATATCAGTAAACACCCGCAAACAAAGAATCTAATTTAATCTATCATGTCTGACAATATTACTCTGCCATGCAGCTGTATTTTTGTCGGATTTATTATGCCTTTTAGTACCAAACAAATACTAGGAGGTTTTTTTATGGAAAAAAAGGACTTAATATTTATTCAGGATCAAATCGGCTACAATTTTCAAAATACCGATTTGTTGCAGCAAGCATTCGTCAGACGCTCTTATTCAAAAGAATACGGTGGAGAGGACAATGAGGTATTAGAGTTTATCGGCGACAAGGTACTAGATTTTATTGTGGTAAAACTACTGACGGAAAAATATGGTTATTTTATCAGCGATTACGAGGACTTCAATCCAAATGAAGAATTTAATGAGTTTGAATGTAGTAAAAATGAAGCTGAATTAACGGAACTTAAGAAAAAATTAGTTCAAAAGAAAACTCTTGCAAACAGGATCAATATCTTAGCTCTTGCCGATTATCTCATTATGGGAAAAGGTGATATCCAAAATAATATAAACAACGAAATGTCTGTTAAAGAAGACCTGTTTGAGGCTATTATCGGTGCAGTGGCACTAGATTCTAATTGGGACATGGACGCGATTCAAGATGTTGTTCAAATTATGCTTGATCCCGACAGTTATTTTAAGGAAGATATTACGGACAATTATGTTGATCTTATACAGGAATGGACCTTAAAAAAGTATGGAATGGTTCCATTGTATCATTTTGAAAAGGCCTCACAGGCGATTTGGTACTCTCATTTTGACGGTATCTCTTCCCATTATGACGGCAATTCCGAATTGAAACATACCTGCCTACTAAAATTAGGTAAACTAGATAAAATTTTCAGAAGTTTTGGCACTTCAAAAAATGAAGCCCGAAAAGCAGTATGCGCATTAGCTTATGAAGAATTGGAACGGAATAATATGCTATTATCTATTTGTGATGAGATTCCAAATCCAAATATAAACGATGCCATAAGCCAACTGGAAATACTTGCAAGAAGAGGATATTTTTCAATCCCCTTTTATGAATTTGAGCAGGAATATGATACCAATGGAAACCCTATCTGGAAATGTACTTGTCACATAACAGATATCGCAAAATGCTTTAGTACAAAATCATCTTCTAAAAAAAATGCCAAGAAACAAGCTGCATATCAAATGCTAAAGCATGTTTTATCATAATAAAAATAATATTGCTTCTATGTTTTACTATTTGACAAACACTATGAATATACTCTTTCAAAAATCCCCTCAGAATACTTTTTTACATTATATAATGTCTTCTGAGGGGTTATGATTATATATCTTCATTACTATTTACTACATCTATATACTCATCAAATATCTTTTAGCCATGAACATTTCCAAAACTCACTATCCCCTCAAAGTTTTAATTTCACAATCAAATATTTAAAAAGAATACTTCTATACAACCAAACTATGACCCGCATCCATTACAGCACAAACATGAAAAACAATACAACATAGGCTTTCTTCAAATCCCTATTGACAAGCAAATAGACGCTTCCCATTGCAAACCCCAATGCTATCCCTAATAACCCCGTCAGCAGATTCTTGGTAAAAATATGTGCAAGCCCCCAAGTCAGACCGCAGATAATTCCTCCATAAGGAATTTTTTCTTTATGAAACCATACTTCGCACGCCTTCTGCCCGAATACGATAATCAGCAGGAAAAGCATTGTTTCAAAAGCATAATATATGTACTGAAAGGCAAAAAGTACAAATCCTTTATTCACATATTCCAGATACACTTTGAACCCATCCCATTCTATATAATCACCGATAAAAGCCAGCAGAACAAGCAGAACACATACGCCCATCTGCCATAATCTTATCGGCTTTCCTTTTTCCATCAAAGGAAAACGATACTTTTTATCAGATTTCTGAATCAGAACGAAAGCAAATGTTCCCCATGTAATGCAAGTCATAATCCAATGTATAATAATTTGTGTATTTGACCAATCCTGCATAGGCGCTCCATATAATACAGGTTCCAACAAATAAGCATAAAGGGCCTCCATGCCAAGCCCGGCAAAAGCGCATAATCCAAGCGAAAAATAATCCCAGCCTGTAATCTTATCTTTTCTGCTTTCTTTCGTGTCTTTTCTATTTTCTTTCATGTTTTTTGTTTCCTTTCTGCTCTATTTCTGATGTTCTTTTATTTCTTTTAATGCCTGATTGGCACCTTTAATCTCATGAAAGACCGCCGCATAATAAATAATGACTCCTATGGCATACGGAATCGTAAAAGAAAGAAACATATCCCGATAAGCATCTTTGTGAAGCTCGTAGAACCAGCCGCCAATCCATGTTATCAACATAACAATTCCAATAAGCAATATATACTGTCCCAGTATAACAACTAACAGCGGATATTTCTGAAAACGATAATACTGCGACAATACGAAAGTTGCCAAAAGGGAAAGTCCAAACATAATCAGTATATTTTCCTGATAGTTGCCGAAAACCTCTTGTACTATAAATTCCAATAAAATTTTACCAAGCAGCAGTAATGTAAAGACTATACATACAACACTCCAAAAATTCTGTCTGTTAATGATTTTCATAGCACACCTCCTGCATATGATGCAAAGCGTCCAAAAAGGATTTTTTATATGTTCTGTTTAAAATCAAAATCTCGCCATTATCCATTACCAGCCTCAGCCTCATGTTTAAATCCGCTTTTACCTGATTCACTTTATAAATATTGACGGCAGTTGATTTCCCGATTCGTACAAAACCACTGTTTTCAAAGCATTCCAGGAAATGCTGAAGGCTGTATTCCAACTGGTAAACTTCTTTTTCCTGATATGCAAAAAGTTTTCTGTCTACCACTTCCAGATAGTAGATACTCTCCGGATAAAGCTTATGGATGTCATTTTCCTTCTTCCCGGTAATGCTCTGGAATGCATCAAAAAAATCACGTATTGTTTTTATCCTCTCGGACTCTTCCCGGAAATGCACTTCTACGTAATCTTCTTTTAGGGAAGGGTTCTGTTGGTATTGTATTTTCATATGAGGTTCTGGTCCTTTATTTATTTTTGAGGTTATTCTTATACTATATTTCTTATTTGATTTTGGTGCAAGATGGTAGTGCATGAGTTGCGAATGGCGGGGGCTAAGATGCGAGAAAAGCTCAAAGGGATTCCTTTAATAAAAGACGGAATACTGTGTACGTATTGTATAGTTAACTCTTTTTAAAGCTTACTTATTTAAGAATATGTCTTCACTTGCGACACATTTATTTCCCTACATATTTCCAATTAAGAATACAAAATAATAAACTAATTTTGTATGTAAGTATAATTTTGTTTGTTTATTATTTACATCTATTCTGTTGACTGCTATTTAAAAATTTGTACTAGTGCTTGCTATGTCTATGTAAAATTCTATTTCTGATACATGTCCTTGACACATTTTTTTCTATAACTAATATGTGTTTCTATTTTTTTGATGGATAATGAATAGTTATCCGT
>CAZRKN010000030.1:0-52570 GCA_964600805.1 uncultured Bacteroides sp.
ATTACGAAGTAATTCTTGGAGCTCAGGCTGCCGAGCCTGAGCTTATTATATCATATATTTTACTATTCAATAACTGCAAATATTCTGACATTCCTTTCACTTTCAGGCAAATCCTGCTCATTTGACATATAAAGTATCGGAGCGCTGTCAGCAGCAAAGTGTACCCGCCTTATTCCTGGTCTTATGTCGCGGCTCAAAGCATGTCATATCAAGAGCCTCCGTTGGTATCGTTTGTGTCGATCCATGACACACAAACCTTTCATCCATATAATCTATTTTTCTAAAACACTTTTCACAGCTCATTGCGGAGCGATAACCTTTATTCCGCTGATTCTGTATCTTTTCTCTGCTTCCTCATCGCTCATCTTCCACCGGGTACGCCTGCTATGGGTGAGCTCCTTTTTGGCGTCATTCCATTTTAAATCGGTAAGAATATATTCTCCCTGTTCGTAGCCATAGCCGTCGAAGCTGTCCTCGTAAAGCGTAAACTCTCCGTCACAGCCCGAATAAACGCATATGGTCAGCTCCTCGGTCTGCTCGTCAGTGGACTGTGCAAATTCCGCACATGGAATCACCGCGCCTTCTTTAATAAATACAGGAATAATATCTATCGGCGCATTTACTTCAATAAAGCGCCCGCCTATAAGATGCTCGTTTGTCCAAAAGTCATACCATCCGCCTTCGGGCAGGTAAACCCTGCGATTTTTGGGTTTACTGATCTTTTCCGAACCCGGAAGATAATACATTGGCTCAGTGACGGGGCAGACCATCAGCGACGGTCCAAACATATACTGGTCGGTAATCGCCTTCGCCGTTTCGTCCTCCGGCCAGTCAAACGCAAGATTCGTCATCATCGAACCGTCACCTAAAAAGCAGTTCCCGGCGTTTGAATAAATATAGGGCATCAGCTCATATCTTATACGATTAATCTTAATTAAGGCGTCATAAAAAGCAATATCTGCATTTTCAAAGTTCCACAGTTCTCTTCTGCAATCGGTTCCGTGACCTCTGAACACCGGAAGAAACGCTCCCCACTGGTACCATCTGACGAAAAACTCCCGATAGCCTAAGTCTTTTACGGTATCTTCAAAATCACCTCGCCAAAACCAATTAGAGCCCCGCTTTACAAAGAACGCTCCGATGTCGGTCGTCCAATAGGGCAGGCCGCTTGCGCAGAAATTAAGTCCCGCTGCAATCTGCTTCTTAAGAGTATCCCATGTTGCGGCGACATCGCCGGACCAAAGGACTGTGCCAAGCCGCTGTCCCCCGGTATATACGCTTCTCGTAAGATTGCAGACACGCTTGTCTGAGGCCGACGAACGCTGACCCTCATATACTCCGAGCGCGTGATAGAATCCAAAAGCATTGGTCTGCTCAACCGGCAGGCAGTCTGAAGCTGCGTTGACATAATCAGAGTACATTCTTGACGGTTCGGGACGTTCCTCCGTCTGCCATTCGGGAGTTATCGGCTCGCTGTTATCGCACCACCATGCATCGACGCCGTGCTTAAAAAGCCCTATTTCGAGCTGCTTCCAGTACATTCTTCTGCCTTCCACGCTTAAAGCGTTATAGATGTTCTGACCCGGAAGGAAAAGATCCGCAGCCTTGAATTCGCTGTGATTTTCGCAGTCTGCGTCGGAATTTGCCCAGACCGAAATCATAAAGCGGACATGACTGCCGTGAAGCTTCTTTATCATTCCCGACGGGTCGGGGTATCGGGAAAGGTCAAAAGACTTCTGCCCCCACTTTCCGTCTTCCCACGAGCACCAGTCCTGTACGATGCAGTCAAGACCTATTCCCCGGGAGCGGCAGCCCTCGAGTACTGTTTCGATATCCTTCCGGTTGTCGTATTTTTCCTGAGACTGTATGTAACCGAAAGCCCAACGGGGCAGCATAGCCGCCTTACCGCTCAAAAAGCGGTACTGCGCGACCACCCCGCGCATATCTTCGCCGTATATAAAATAGTATTCAAGCTCGGGAACCGCCTCGGAATAAAGATAAGTTCCATATTGTGTATCATTGAATATTACAGGACTGTAACAGTCGTTCAGTATTCCGTAGCCGAGTGTCGAAATCATCATCGGAACAGCGATTTTGCGATTGGCCTGATGAAGATAAACCGTTTGTCCGCGCAGAGAACCAAAACCCTCCTCGTGCTGACCGAGACCGTATATCGCCTCACCGTCCGAAAGCTTAAAGTTAAGCATCGCATGATAGCTGAATCCGTCCTCAACACGCTGTGCCTCACGGACTACGTCTTTGACTCCGTCCGGAGTTTCTACCTTTTCGGTGCGTGCCGAAAGCATACGGAATTTTTTAAATCGTTCCAGTGTCTTTGCATCACTGTCCGCCTCGCTGAATATCAGCTTTCCATCGGTGCTGAAATATTTAAAGGATGCAGTTTTGCGGTCAATAGAAATTCTAAGTTTCTGAGTTCTAAGGACTACTTCTTCTGTAGATTCCTCAAAGCTCCAGCCGTCCAGAACCTCCTTTACGACAATTCCGGGGCGCGGCATATCCGAAAAAGCGTTCTCTCTTGTCAGTGAAATCCGTACGGTATTTTCATTCATCGGGGAAAGACGGTACGTTCCGTAATCGGAAAACAGCCAGAGACCATCAGAACGACGCTCCACTCTTTTGATTTCCCTGCTTGGCTGTTTTTGTGCGTATAGCATAGTTATCCCTCCATAAAATTATTACCAGACATTTACGTAACTCACTTCCAATATCCAGAGTTTAAGACATAACAGAAAATTTACTTCGTAAATTATCTGTACAAAATAATGGGCGATTTCGCTTGCGGTGAGACACTTATTTTGTTTAAAATGTCTAAACTCGTGACCTTAAATCTTTTTTCACAATTGGCTTATAATAATTACCCAACCCGTTCTACAAGACACTCCGCCTGAAAAGGTTTTACAACAAAGGCATCTGCTCCCAGTTGTAATGCCTGCTTCACATTGCTTTCCTGGGACAATGCCGAAAGCATGACTACCCTTATTTCAGGATGCTCTTCTTTAATCCTTCTTAGTACCTCTATCCCATCCATACCGGGCATGCAGATGTCAAGCACACAGACATCTACAGCCTCATTCTGTAATATATCCAGGCACTTCTGACTGTCCTTTGCCTGCAAAACGGTATGCCCGGAGTGCGTCAGAATATCCTCCAGCATCATTCTCATAAAATCCGCATCATCAACAACCAGGACTTTTTTGCTTTCTCCTGTTCCGGGAGTGGGAATATAATCGAAGATACTATCTGCCTGACTTTGATTTAAAATCGTGTTGTAATCATCTTTAGATTCCTGGCTCTTCTTTAATTCCTGTCCCACATAGGATGGCTTAATGCCGAGCAGCTCATCCGAACTCACCCATAAAGCATCCGAAATTAACGGTATCATGGCAATGTCCGGATAAGAAATGCCCATCTCCCATCTCGACACAGCCTGTGGCGTAACATTCAGTATTTCAGCCAATTCCGCCTGTGTCATATTCCTATTTTGACGTCTGTACTTTATTACCTCTCCAATATTCATATAAATACCCTTGCTCCTTTCTCAGCCTGCGAATTTGTGCAGCGCTGTAAGCGCTTTAGCACCAAATTTGCCGATTGAAAAATCTTTGATTTTTCAATCTATGCTCCTTTTTGCACTGTTTGTGCCAGCCAAATTTCATTCATGCATAAATGATATATTTAGGTTATCATGCAGAAAAATCTTAAGTCAAACAAGTGGTAATTGAATACTATGAAATGCTTCAATGTGAAGACTTCCTACCATATCCGGTAACCACTGCCACAACCAACATCACCAACATGCAAATAGAATAATAGTTCACAAAAGGTATCGAAGCAGGTGCGACTGCAAATTTCTCTCCAAATTGAGCCGACTGCTGCGCCGGAATCACACAGTGTACCGTCCAGGGCGCCAAAAAGCAGAACACGCAGCCTGTACAATCCATTAAGTTTGCGCGGCGGTAGCGGTTTACACCCATTTTCTCCCCAATCTCATTTATCAAATTGCCAAGCGCCACAATTGCTACCGAAATGACACCGGTTACCATGCTCAATATACCTACGGACAGCACAATCGTTGCCTCCGTACTGCGTTCTTTAGTAGCAAACCGCGACAGAAACACTCCCACATCCTCAAAAAATCCACTGCATTCCAACACTCCAAGAAGTGCAAATACAGCAATCAGCATTGCCACCGTGCCTGCCGTTCCCGTAATGGCTTCTATGATTGACCCAGACACAGAAAATCCGCCGGGAAATGAGACAAGAGCATCTATCGTATAAATACCAAAAAGCAGTCCAACCGCGATTCCCGACAGAATCCCCCAAGACAATGCCGTGATCAGATGCTTTCTCATTAGGCACAGTGCTATAATGACCACCGGCACTACTAACATCACCAGACTAACCGGATTTGCCGTACCGCCCGCTGCCTCAATTGCCGCACTCCCATCTGTGGTTTTGGAAAATAGCAGGAATAAAATAAGCGCGCCCACCGCCGCCGGCAGACTATAACGCATTCTGGTTTTCACTACAGTTCCCAGATTCGCATGCTGTGTTGCAGATGATGCGATCGTGGTATCCGAAATAGGTCCTAAGTTGTCACCGAATGCGGCTCCTGACACGATGGCTCCGATCATATATTCCGGTGCCGCACCCGCCATCACGCCCACAGGAAACAAAATCGGAATGACAACAAAATAAGTTCCTACCGAAGTTCCAGTTGCAAATGCCAAAAGACATGTAATAAGAAAAGTCGCTGCCACGAAGAGCTTTCCCGTAAAACCTGCTGCCACCACATATACTGCAATCGTCTGTACTGCTCCACTCGCTGAAATCAGCTTGCCCGAAATTGCCGCTAATATCACCGCCATCACAATTGTGCCGAACATCGGTTTACTCAATCCATATACCAACGCTTCCCCGTATGCCTTTTCATCCTTTGCAAAGATAACCCCTGCCACCAGTGCCGCAAAAAAAGCCAGTACATAGCCATTCACATTAGACTGACTAAACGCCGCCCATAAAATCATAGCGGCTGCAACAATAAGCGGAGCCAGTTTTCCAATATTCCCCAAACGAAATTCTATCCTTTTTGTTTCCTTCTCCATATTTATAACCGTACCCTTTCTTTGACCAGTAAACTTTCGTCCATCAGACACAAACTTATGGTTGAACAGATACAATCCTTCAACCTATGCACAAGTATAGCATTGTTAAAACCAAAAATCCATACACGCCTATCGAATTAAAATTAAAGCATACTGGATTATGTGATTTAGGTTGCGTTTTTCACGCGTTTATCATATAATAAAAATGTGATTATAAACACAAAAACTCTAATAAAAGTGTGAGAGCTGTGCTTATGGAACGATTTATTTTGCAGAAACTGCTGGATTGGAAAAATTCTCCCTACCGTAAACCATTGCTCTTAAAGGGTGTTCGACAGGTGGGTAAGACCTGGGTTCTCAGAGAATTCGGCAGGCGTTATTATGAAAATACCGCCTATTTTAACTTTGACGAAAACGAGGAATACAGCCAGTTTTTTGAGACCACTAAGGATGTAGACCGCATCCTTCAGAATCTGATTCTGGCCAGCGGTCAAAAAATTATGCCGGAAAAAACACTTATTATCTTCGACGAAGTACAGAACTGTCCTAAAGTTATCAACTCGATGAAGTATTTCTGCGAGAATGCCCCACAGTATCACATTGCCTGCGCCGGTTCTTTGCTGGGAATTGCTCTGGCAAAGCCATCATCTTTCCCGGTGGGTAAAATCAACTTTATGCAGATTGACCCTATGACCTTCACGGAATTTCTGCTTGCCAACGGCAATGACAATCTTGCCAGGTATCTGGAAAGCGTGGATACCATTGAACCGATTCCCGATGCATTCTTCACTCCTCTTTACGAGAAACTGAAGATGTACTATGTCACAGGCGGTATGCCCGAATCCGTGCTGATGTGGACCGAGGCACGGGATGTTTCCGCTATGCAGGAATCCTTGTCCGGAATCATCGGCGCATACGAACGGGACTTTGCCAAACATCCCAATATCAGTGAGTTCTCGAAAATATCCATGATTTGGAAGTCCATACCATCCCAACTGGCAAGGGAGAATAAAAAGTTTATCTACAAGGTTGTCAAAGAGGGTGCAAGATCCCGTGAATATGAGGATGCTCTGCAGTGGCTTGCAGATGCCGGACTTGTGCATAAAATCTACCGCAGCTCCGCCCCCGGTCTGCCGGTGGCTGCTTATGATGACCTTTCTGCATTCAAAATTTATATGGTAGATGTAGGTCTGCTCCGCCGCCTGGCACAGCTGGCACCTACGGCATTCGGAGAAGGCAATCGCTTATTCACCGAGTTCAAGGGTGCACTAACCGAAAACTTTGTGCTGCAGACTTTGATTACGCAGTTTGAAGTGGTTCCTCGCTACTGGACGCAAAGCAATCCTCCATATGAGGTGGATTTTCTCGTTCAACGGGAAAATGATATTTTCCCTGTGGAAGTCAAATCCGAAGCCAATACCACCAGCAGGAGCCTCAAAAAGTTCAAGGAGCTGTTCCCGGATAAAATCAAGCTCCGCGTATGCTTCTCCCTGAATAATCTGAAACTGGATGATGACTTACTGAATATTCCTCTATTTATGGCAGATCATGCTAATCGACTGATTGGGTTGGCATTGGAGCTAAAAAGCAGATAACTAAATACTGCTTTCCCTCAAAAAATCTCCAATTTTCCCTAAATGCTGACCGATGGAATGATAATGACCGGAATAGATTACCGGATCAAATTTAGTCAGATCGATACCATCCGTTATATCAATATCACTGTCAATTTGAACATTTTTAATTTCACAGAAAAAAGTGTCAGACTCACCGCAGGTAACAATCTTGGAAACTTCAAGCTCATATACCCATCTGCTGGCATCAAGGGTGGGTACTTTCACAACCTCTCCTTCACTGACATCATAGCTCATTCCTGATTTTATGCCTTTATGACCGGAAGTGCTGCCAAAGTAATCCACCAGCGGCAGCATGTCCGTACTGACCAGATTTGCTGACAGGCGCATTGTTTTCTTTACGTTCATCTTTGTTTTCTTTGTGCCAAACATGCTGACCACCAGTACACATCGCTCACCATTATGTGTGACACTGAGCCATGTGATTGGTGCGAAGTCCGGATTCCCGTTCTCATCGTAAGTACCGATCAGGAATGTTGGCTGAACGCACATAGAGTGATCATCACCTACTGATTTTCTTTTATTCATCTGTTTTCTCCCTTCATAACGCCTTATTTTTCAGCGTAATTTGCAAATTCAACGCCTTTATCATATTCCGCCAGTTCATCCGCAGAAATATCTCCAATATCGTCATGGCTGTAATAGCGGCCATGATCTGCCGTAATTTCATTCAGTGTCATATCTTTCTTTCCTCCTCTTGTCTCTATCATTTTTTCCCTATGTAAATAGTACTATATAGTACTATTTATGTCAATGCTTTTTATCTGATATTGTAAACAATATTGTAAATGCTTAAATGCAGGACTGGAATTATTGTTAGAAAAATGGTAAACTTGTTTCGCTGAACAAGCTGGAATTTTTCTACACTTGAATTTTACGAGGTGTCTAAAGTATGGAACACATAGCAAAATTGGACGGAATTGTCACAGGTTTCAATGTCACAGAGCAGTGTATTGACTGTATGTGTAGCAAAGACTTAATTAAAATAGATAAACACTCACGAGACATTATCTGTCAAAAGACAGTTTTCGAGAAAGAAGGATTGTCAAGAAAGCTAATTGCAGATGATGAACAAATTTTTATATATGATTTTTGCACACTTTATATATTAAGCCAAACGAATTATGAGCTGCTTGGCAAATTTCAATTGGGCAACGATTTAAGTTCCGATATATGCGGGATAGCAGTTGATAGTGATACCATTTATTGCTCCATCCGGAATGGAAAAATTATTACCCTTGATAAACAGTCGTATCCGGTAAAAGAGTTTACGGTTTCCGAAAGCAGTATGTGGAGCATTAACACATACGCACAATACTTGATTTGCGGAACAGTAGACGGAAAATTACTGCTATTGGATAAATCCACTCTTTCCATTGAAAAAAATCTTGTTTTAGGAAAGAAAAACATCGGCAGCCTGTATATCGACGGAGACACTTTATATGCCGCAAGCCACGATGGAAAACTTTTCAAAATCGACATTAAAAACTTTGAAGTCGAAACTTCAATGAAGAATGTGCATAAGAAAATGTTCGTCTGCGCAGGAATATATAAGGATATGCTGATAACCGTTTCATACCCCTGCTCGGAAATCGCCTTTTGGAATAAAGATACATTAGAAAAGATAAAAGTTATTAACATTCCGTTAAAATTATCAGGACGCACACATATAGAAGATAACTTTATGTATATTTCTTCCCGCAATATTTTGGGAATTGATAGGATTAATTAAATGAGTAGCGAATTTCCGGTTTAACGGTCAGTTATCCGTTACGGATAACTGAACCATTTCTTTGTAATTCCTGCATATTCGCCAGTACCCGCTCCAACAGACCGTCCAGAATATCCGCATCCTCCTGAGTCATACCACGATAGAACAACTGATTCATTTTCTCAGATACCTGCTCATACTTATCCTGCAGCCCCCTCGCTGTATCAGTCAGGCAGATAATCACCTGCCTCTTATCAGCCGATGAATTCTCCCTCGTAATCAACCCGGAGTCTTCCATGCGGGCCAGCATGGCGGTGAGAGTGCTCTTTGCCAGACCTGTCTGCCGCACAAGGCGGGCGATGGGAATGCCGTCCTCCTGCCAAAGCACATATAGGATTCTCCCCTGAGGACCATTGAATTCTTCCACTCCGCTTTCGTTGAGCAGCCGCTGGAATATCCTACCCTGCACCTGCTTGATTTGTGAAATAAGAAAACCTGTTCTTGTTTCCATATATCCTCCTACCCAACATAGAACCATATAGAACTATATACATTAAGTACTATATCGAACTATTTTTCTTTAGCTAAATTCCACTTATTTTTATCGTTTTTTCAATCTCTTAACTTTATATGTTCTGCCTCATTAAGAATGTTCATTTGATATTTTGCATTTTTTTAAATATTTTAAACAGTCTATCCAATATTCTTTTCATTACTCATTTATCCCCACTGCAGCGTCATATAACAAAAATCCTATTTTATGATTATGAATAGTCCCCACCCGTAAAACGAATGAGGACAACTGAGTAAATCATATTTTATTAATCAAAATTTCGTCTTTATAAAGCACTCCTACATCAGTTCTGACCTGCATACACCTCACAAAAATCAATAATTCTCCGCGCTAACCTCAAAATAAGCCTGCGGATGTGCACATACCGGACAGACCTCCGGAGCATTGGTTCCTACCACGATATGGCCGCAATTACGGCATTCCCATACCTTCACCTCACTTTTGGCAAATACTTCCGCCATCTCCACATTCTTAAGAAGCGCACGATAACGTTCTTCATGATGCTTCTCGATGGCCGCTACCATGCGGAACTTAGATGCCAGCTCAGGAAAACCCTCTTCCTCAGCAGTTTTTGCAAAGTCTTCATACATATCCGTCCATTCAAAATTCTCTCCATCAGCTGCAGAGTTCAGATTTGCCACTGTGTTTCCGATGCCGTTCAGCTCCTTGAACCACATCTTGGCATGCTCCTTCTCATTGTCCGCCGTCTTGAGAAACAGTGCCGCAATCTGCTCATAGCCCTCCTTCTTTGCCGCAGAAGCAAAGTATGTATACTTGTTTCTCGCCTGCGACTCTCCGGCAAATGCTGCCTCCAGATTCTTTTCTGTCTGTGTTCCCGCGTATTTTCCGCTCATCTGTTTGTCCTCCTGTTTATTTATTAATTAAATTTTGTTTGAGTATACCATACTTTTTGATGGATGACTATACGATTATTATTAATTTATTGAAAATATTTTGTGTCAAATCCGCAAAAAATCGTGGTAAATTAATATCAAGTTGTTTCCTTCAGGTTCCTGACTGGTTGTGTCCGTTTTTTTCAGAAACAGGCATTGCCACATGACAACGACTGGCATCTGTCATATATATGACAGATGCCAGCGAATCCTAAATAGATTTTGTCCTATAAATCACATAAGTTTACGGAATAATTCCTTCAAATCCTCCACACTTGTATCCTTCGGATTTCCGGGTCTGCAGGCATCCGCATAAGCTGATTCTGCTAAGAAATCCAGATCCTCTTCTTTTAATGCCTCCAGTTTTGCAGGAATACCTACATCTGAGGATAATTTCTTTACTGCTTCTATCGCAGCAGCGCGGTATTCTTCCTGACTCATCTTATCTACATCAGCTACATTCATGGCGCGTGCAATTTCGCGATATTTTTCACCGCTGCACTCCGCATTGTATTCCATTACAATCGGAAGCATCATAGCACAGGCAACTCCATGAGGTGTGTCATAAACCGCGCCCAGAGTATGTGCCATAGAATGGGCTATTCCAAGACCTACATTAGAAAATGCCATACCCGTTACATACTGGCCAAGTGCCATTCCTTCCCGTCCTTCCGGTTTATTTTCAACTGCATCCCGCAAGCTTTTTGCAATCAGACGTATCGCCTCTAAGTTCAGGCAGTCAGCCAGAGCCCAGGCGGTCTTTGTGGTATAACCCTCAATTGCATGTGTCAGGGCATCCATACCTGTTGACGCCGTCAACCCCTTCGGCATAGTAGACATCATATCCGGATCTACAATCGCAATGTTCGGAATGTCATTGGTATCTACGCAGACAAATTTGCGTTTTTTCTCCACGTCCGTAATCACGTAGTTGATAGTAGCCTCCGCAGCCGTCCCGGCAGTTGTCGGAACAGCAATTGTAAATACTGTCGGATTCTTTGTAGGCGCAACCCCCTCCAGAGAACGAACATCCTCAAATTCAGGATTATTGATGATAATACCAATCGCTTTTCCGGTATCCATGGAGGATCCGCCTCCGACCGTAATCATATAATCAGCTCCGGATGCCTTATATGCAGCAACACCTGCTTTTACATTTTCAATTGTCGGATTGGGCTTGATATCAGAATACACCTCATAAGCCATACTCTCTGCATCCAGCAAATCTGTAATTTTCTTCGTAACATTGAATTTCACCAGTTCCAGATCGGATGCGATAAATGCCTTCTGAAAACCCTTACTCTTAATAATTCCCGGAATCTCCTGAATCGCTCCTTTTCCATGATAAGAAATTCCATTCAACACAAAACGATTTACCATTTTCTTGTTCCTCCTTTATTTTATAAAACATATATAGTATCTATCTACAGATAGCTCCTTAGCTATAACAGTTCTTCCTTACTGTTACCATAGTTACTATTTCTCATACAGGAATTTCTCAGGCAGCGTCACCTTAAAGTCTACCGCCAGATTGCAGAAGTTCTGCGGCGTAATGGTCTGCAGCTTATCCGGGCGCATGGACAGCATCTTTACAAGTATCTCCGCTGATTTCTCCACTGTATGCATCAGACCGAATGTCAGGTCAAAATCTTCACCGGAGCAGAACATTCCGTGATGTGCCCAGATTGCAACATCATACTGCTTCATCAATTCACTGGTTGCCACTGCGATATCCCGACCACCCGGTACCATCCAGCCTACAACACCAATGCCTGATGGAAATACAACCGGACACTCTGTAGCCATCTCCCACAACTCTCTTGTAAATACCTCATCTTTCAAAGGCAATACAAAAGTAAGTGCAATCACATTCGTCGTATGAGCGTGATAAATAACCCTGTGCGCTCCATTCGATGCTGCTTTTTTCACCTCATGGTTCATCAAATGACTTGGAAGCTCGCTTGTCGGTCTTCCTCCATTTACAAGCCCCCAACAGATACGATAATTTTCTCCCTTGTTATCCAGTTCAATGATACATACACTGTCTTCCGGGTCCAGAATGACATTGCGGAAATATTTCCCGCTGCCTGTCACCATAAAGTATTCGCCTGCAAGTCCCGGTACATTCGTACCAATTGGCTTCCATTCGCCATCTGTGCTTAAATATTCCTTTACCTCTTCTATTTCATCCGCCTTCATACGGTAAGACAGGTTGCCGCCGTTTCTCTCATGCCATCCCTGCTCCCACCCGTCATTACACATGCGGATAAATCCCTGGACAAATTTTACATCTGTAATAGCCATTGTCTCTCCTCCATTTCAGAACATTATGTTCTCACATTTTTATCTTGTAACAATATCTACCGGTACATCAAAAATCTTTGCGACCTTTAAAATCGTGTCAATATGCCTGCCGGATGCTGCTGCCATATGGTGGGTCGGTCCTGCTTCACTCCATCTGTTGCAGAACTCCCTTGCCCCACAGCTGAAACGTGTCCTCATATTCGTATCGCCGAATGTGAAAATCGGACCATCTTCATTCACGCCTTCAGCCACAACAAACTTGAAATGCCCGTCCTTATCCTGCGTGATTCCCAAGTATGTAACCGGACCGAGATGCGGATAGAACTGGGTCAGGTAACCGCCGCCTGTCTTTCCATGAAACACAGGTACAATTTTCATGGTAGGCTTCTTGGACGAAATATCAGCATCACCTGAACCACTGTGACCGATAATGCAGATGTCTTCCTCAAAATCAATGGAGTACATCTCAGACAACTGTCCCATACCGGAAATCGTCTTAAGAATACTCATTGCCATGGCAACTTTAATATCACCTTCCACTGCACAGGCAACTCCCTGCTTGATCAGCATGGAAAAAGCAGGAATCAACATACTGTCCAGAACGCCCGCCTTGCCCTGCGCAAAACCGTCATAATGTGACGCAACAAAAGCAATCTGCTCGTCTTTAACCCATTTTTCAAAAGCGACAACATATTTTGCCATCTCCCAGACCTTTTCGATTGTACCGCCATCCTCTATGTCAAAAGTGTCAAGAATATCCTGCGCTTTCGCCCGGATAAAATCTTCATCCGTGATATCATCGGCAATCGCCCACATCTTCTCCCAGTCAAACTGCTTGGTGTAAAGGAACATCCTGTGATAGAGATTTGTTTCGTCGATATACAGATCCATCATACCCGGATATGGACGGCCTATCTGAGCCAGATTGGTATCACGGAAACGGCGGCGCACCTGTGCGGCACGGCACCAGTCCTCAATTTCTGCCTGTACCTGCGGGTCTCCACCCTCGACTACGCCTGTTATTACAGCATGGCGCTTGCCGGCACGCTCAAGGTCGGCTACCATCTCGCCTACAGCCCCGCAGGCATACAGTTCGCCTAACCATGTAGCTGTATCAGTATTCTCATAATCAGGCGCTTTCTTCTTCTGAACGTTCACCAAAACGACCGGCACATCCAGATCCCGCACTGCCGGAAGCATATTATAAGAGGTGGCGTACGTCAGCAGTTGCAGAATCACAAGGTCAACATCCGCAGCGCGGAATTTATCCCCTGCTGCCTGCGCCAGTTCTTTCGTGGTAACAATACCGCCATCCACGATTTCTACCGTATCCGGTAACGTCTTCTTGAACGCCTCATACTGAGACTCAAATTCAGGCACCAGTGACAGAAACTGCGGTAGATATGCTCCTAAAGCAATCGAAAAAACTCCGATTCTTGCCTTTGTATCTACTAACATTGTAAAATCCTCCTTTTATGTTGACTTATTTTCATTATGTGCAGTTACAGCTATTTTCTATATTCTCTTATTTCAAAGGACTTCTTTACGCACTCTCTTGCTTCCTTTAAGTCCCTGAATTTCTGATCATATATCATTTGTACCAGCAGATTTCCGATGGCTGTAGCTTCTCCGGGTCCTGCATATACTGTGCGCCCGGTATATTTTGCCGTGACCTGATTCAGATACTCTGCGTTGGAGCCACCGCCTACTACATAGATACAGTCATATTTTTTCCCTGTCATCTGTTCAATCTGTTCGATGGTTTCCGCATAACACTTGCCAAGACTATTGTATATTACCGCTGCGATCTCCCACTCACTTTGCGGCACCTGCTGCCCGGTCTTTTCACAGTAATCCTTTATCGCATCAATCATACTAACCGGAGCCAGGAAACTACTGTCATTGCAATCCACGATAGAAGAAATCTTCTGCTTGGATGCCTGATCACAGATATAAGCGTAAGAATATTCCTCTGCAAATTCTTTCCGTACGGACTGAATCATCCAAAGTCCCATGATATTTTTCAAATAACGAAAACGATAGTCATAGCCCCCCTCGTTTGTCAGGTTATGCTTCATACTCTCCATTGTACAATTAGCAGTCATAAGTTCCGTTCCCATAAGGGACCATGTACCTGAACTGATATATAGTACATTTTCTTCCGTAGTTGGTATGGCAGCCACTGCTGAACCTGTATCATGAGTAGCCGGAAGAATCACCTGACAGTCAAAACCGACTTCCTCTTGGATCTTCTGACTGAAATTTCCTACCAAAGTCCCCGGACAACTAATCTCCCCAAATATTTTCTTTGGATAACCCAGCATATCAATCAATTCATAATCCCAATCCTTTGACACAGGACTTACCAATTGCGACGTCGTTGCATTGGTGTACTCTGTCCGTTTCACTCCGGTCAAAAGAAAATGAAAGTAATCCGGAATAAATAACAAACTCTCAGCCTTCTCCAACAGCTCCTGCTCCTGTTGTTTCACCGCCATCAACTGATGGATTGTGTTGAAGATCTGTTTCTGAATACCTGTTTTGCTATACAATTCTTCCGGTGATATGATTTCATATACTTTGTCGTCCATTCCACCAGTTCTGCTGTCCCGGTAGCCATAGGTTTTACCCAAAACCTGATCCTTCTTATCCAGAAGCATATAATCCACAGCCCATGTATCAATTCCCATAAAGGAAGGAATTTTTCCAAGCTCTTTACAGCGCTTTAACCCCTCTTTAATTTCAAAGAACAACGCTTTCAAATCCCAACACAGAGAACCATCTCTACGCTCCATGCCGTTAGGAAACCGGTAGATCTCTTCTAAATGAAGTTTTCCTTCCTCGAAACTCCCGAGTATATGTCGTCCACTGGATGCCCCAATATCAACTGCAAGATAATAGTTCTGCATACCATTTTCCTCTTTCTTTCAATCATGAATCACTCATTAAGCTCCACTCGAAACTATTCTACTATAAAGCCTTCCGACACCTGCTTAAGTTCTATCGCCGTCAGCGCATTTTGGCAGGTTTCTTTATAAATATCGTTCGTCGAATTAGAGATATCAACAACATTTCCTGCAACGTTTTGGATTCCCAAAGCACTCTCCTCAACAGTTGATAAAATACCACTGAGATTTTGCACAACAGTAGAAATCTGCTTATTTATGGAATCAACACTGCCTTGTATCCTATACATAATATCAGAAACAGTATCTGCATCGTTTGAATACTGCACTGACATCGTCTCAAACTTTTTATAATCCTCCATGATATCTGCATCAACAAAATCAAGCATCATCTTACTGCACGTACTCAAAGCCTGTACTACAGATACAATCTTGGTGTTTAACTCCTGTATTGCAGCAGCATTTGTCTTGCTATTATCTGCCAGATTACGAATTTCCTCTGCTACAACTGCAAATCCTCTACCGGATTCTCCTGCTCTTGCTGCTTCAATAGCCGCGTTTAACGCTAAAAGATTAGTCTGTTCTGCAATACTTAATATAGTTGTCGTCAACTCATTTACTTTATTAATATTTTGACTTTCTTCAATGCTTCTTGCCATTTCATCTTTGATAGACACAACCATTTTTTCTGATTTAATTCTGCTTTCTGCAGTTTGTATACGAATATATCCGGCTCTTTCCTTTAAATCTGTTGCAAAATTGGTTCCTTCACCTACTTTAACCGTAATATCGTCTGTTTCACCGGAAATTCCTTGCATTTCACCCTTCATATGACTAACCAGTGACGAGATTTCTTCACTTCCCGCAGAAAGCTCTTCCATCACTGCTGACAAATCAGTGATTTTACCATTGGATTCCGCAAACTGCACTTCTGTTCTATTGACAGCATCTTCCATATATGCAGCGCTCTTCTGAATCTTTAATGTAATCTTCTGAAAGGCTTCTAACAGTTGATTCATACTACCCATCAACTGACCGACCTCATCTTTTCGCTTAACTTTGAACCTTTCGGTCAAATCACCTCTTCCTTCGGATACTTCCAGTGCAATCTGTTGCATTTTTTTGCTCGTCAGCTTAACAGGCTGCAACATTCCACTATAAATGATAAAAACTGAAATAGCAGTACTTAATATACAGATTATTGATACAACCCAATTGCTTACATTTGCAATTTGAATACGCTCTTCCAAATCGTCCTGCGCCTGTATAAGACATCTGGCAAATGTCTCCTCCAGTTTCACGCACACTTGTTCCTGTGAAAGAATCGCAGTCAATGCATCCGTGCCCATATATATCTTTGCTCCGACAAAATCATTGTCTCTTCTCAGTCCACTGACTATCTGCATACTCTCCAACAAAGCATTACATCCAATACCATATTGCTCAAACATTACTATTAATTCTTCGTTTTCGGTCATCTCGCAATATGCTTGCAATTCCACGAGTAATTCCTTTACCTCTCCCACTTCAGTATCCAGATTTCCATAAATATCTCCGGCAATCGCAAGATCCTCATCGGAACTGCCTATTAGAATATTGGCATATTTCTGTATGGTTTCAACCTTTTTACCGACTGTACCATATAATTCCTGAATCTGGATATAAACTTCATTCATTTGAGATGCAGCTTTCTCGATTTTCCCCAAGTTAGCATATGAAAAAAAAGTGTTGAATAACAGTGAAACTAAAATAACTGACAGACTAATTAAAACTTTTAGCTGAATCGATGTGTTTTTCCGCATGTTCCTACCTATCCTTTCTCTTTCTTCATATTATACATTTCCTGATCAGCCTGCCTCATAAGCTGATCCAGTTGAAAATCATGTGTAATCGAAACCGACTGAAACCCTATACTCACACTCATCTCATAAGTCTTCTCATTCTGCCTCCTGCACTCTTCAAGCATCGGATTCAGTTTTTCCGTCAATCCTTTAAACTCATCTCCTTTTGTAAACGCTCCCAGAACTACAAATTCATCACCACCATAACGCATTAGAAGCTGCCCTTCGCTTTTAAGCTTTTTCATATAATCAGCTACCGACTTAATATAAAAATCTCCTTCTTCATGCCCATATCCGTCATTCACACGCTTCAACTTATTGATATCTACAAATAACATACCTATCTGTGTATTATGTAATTTACACTCTTTCAGGAACTTATCTGCAAAGTGGAAAAAACCGGCTCTGTTATAAATCTGTGTCAGGCTGTCCAACATCCAAACATCCTTGAGTTTCTTCACCAGACGTTTCAATTCTCCCTGCTTACGCATACTTTCCAAAGCATTTGAGATATTCATAAGCCATACCTGAAACTGTGTGCTGTTATACGGGAGTTCACTCCCGCACATAACCAGATATCCAAGACAATTTCTTCTAAAATGTACGGGTGCAACAATACACATACGATTTTCGAGTTCTTCCATACACTTCCTTGGCAAAAGTTCTTTACATTCAAAATACGAATATTCCGTAAAGATTCCGTTTTCATATGCAACTGGGACATATATCTTCTCGGAGTAATCTTCCCTAATCTGATAATCATACTCAATTGTATCTTCGGATACGCTATCCTCACAAAGACACAAATATACAAAAGAAAAATCCAGTTGAGCAATATATTCCTTTAAACACTCATAAAACTCCTGCATGTTATCACAATCATTCAGATCAGATACCATGTTCTTGTTAATTTCCGCCATATTAACAATTTCAAGCTTATGCCTTACATTTTTCAACTGAACTTCCGAAATATTGCGTGTTATACAATCCTGACATCCGCAGCTTCCTCTGTAATAGCATTTCACCTTGAATTTCCTGTCTGTGATCTGCTTTCCCTGCGCCAAGGCTTTACAGGCTTCATAACCTATCTGTGCCTGAGGTTTTTCAACCGTTGTTATTTTTGGTGTCAGGTTAGAAGCATCAGATATATGGTCAAATCCCGTAATCAATATATCTTTTCCTACCTGAACTCCGCGGCTGCAAAATTCCAGATAAGCGCCTAATGCCATATCGTCATTGGCACAGATAAGCGCATCCGGCAGTTTTTCACATGATTCCGTCAATTGTTCTACAAGCTTTTTCCCACTGTCTATCCAAAAATCACCATAGTGAATTTTATCCGCTCCAAGCGTTAATCCATGCTCTCTTACAGCATCCATAACACCTTTCAGCCTCTCAATGCTTTCCGGATTTTGTTCCGGTCCTGATAAATAGCAGATATCACATACTTTATGTACATCTGTCAAATGGGTTACAATATCCCGCATAGCCTCCCGGTTATCCACATAGAATACGGGCATACCGGGAATATGGTTTTCAATACTGATGACCGGTGTCCCAGAATCTACAATTCGCTGTGTGATTTCTGCAGCAATCTGTTCATTCTGTATGGTATCTCTTGCGAAAATAATTCCATCATACTGTGTCAGGTCCGGTAAGAACAGAATCTGAAACTCCCCAACTCCATACTCCGACTGTCTATAGATATCACCATTACAGGTAAATACAAAAATATTAATATTTTCCTCATCTGCATATTTTCTAATCCCATCCAGAAGACGGTTCTGGGCTTCATATGCAATACCACCGACAAGTACAGCTATTTTCATAGGCTTTCTCCATTATTGTCAAAACGATAGGTTCCGCATTCTACCAAGCGGCTCTTGCCGTTTGGAAATACAATTTGTGCATTTGCATTAAAAGGTATTTCTATATAATATTGAAATCCGGTTTCTTCATCATAGCTCCAATCGCTTACATATGTACCGAATACTGATTCCCATTTTCCTTTTACAGCAGAAAATCTTTTATCCGGCATGGGTTTGATTGTCATTTTGATTTCTTCACCCATATCCGGGTGAAATCCACACATATAACGATACATCCAATCCGCAATGCTTCCGTATGCATAATGGTTTAAGCTGTTCATTCCTGTTCCGCTTATTACACCATTTTCATCCAAAGAATTCCATCTCTCCCAAACTGTCGTTGCTCCAAGATTCACCTCATGAAGCCAGCCCGGATACGTTTCATTTAAAAATAAATCGTACGCCAAAGAATTCAATCCATTTTCCGATAATGCAGGACATAAAACGGGTGTCCCCACAAATCCCGTATTCAGATGTCCGCTATTTTTCTCTATCAGGCGTTTTAAATCTTCCTTGAGATTTTCTTTTGCATTATCCGGATAGAGTCCGATATATAGCAAAAATGCGCATGCCGTCTGAGTCAGTTCTATGTTCAGTCTGCCTTCCTTTGTAAAATAAAATTCATTGAATGCTTTTTTAATATGCTCCGCAAGTTCCAAATAAGCCTGCTTCTCTTCAAGTTCCAAAATCCCTGCTGCCTTTGCCACTGTCAACACCGTCTGATAATAACATGCAGATGCCAGAAACTGTGAATCCGTCTTTCCTATCGGATTATTAATATTCCCATTATCAAGCGCCAGCCAGTCGCCCAGATGCCGGTCATTCTGCCACAGATATGGTACTTCATTTTCCCTCGACCGCATATTGATATATTCCACCCATGACTTCATCATTGGGTACTGTTCCCTTAATAAAGATACATCACCGTAATACATGTATAAAGTCCACGGAAGCATTGCCGCCACATCACTCCATATGCAGGCTCCCCCATCCAGATAAAACGGATTTGTATTCTCCCTTACCGGAACCTTCGGTCTTGGTGAAAAGAACGGAACAGCTCCTTTCATCAACTTTTGTTCCAGATACAGGCTCTTTGTGTAATGTCTGAAAAATGCGCTGCTATCCATATGAAAGCAAGCCGTATTTGCAAAAATGTTCACATCTCCGGTCCAACCCATACGTTCGTCTCTCTGTGGACAATCCGTCGGTATATCCAGAAAGTTGCATTTCTGAGAGCGTATTGTATTTTCAAAAAGCTTATTAACTTTTAAATTAGAAGTGCATATACTTCCGGTTTTCTCAATATCGGACATAATTCTATAGGCATGAAAAGTCAGCCTCTGATTGTCTCTCAGTCCTTCCACTTTGACATAACGAAAACCGTAATATGTAAAATGAGGACGTACACTTTTTTCTTTTCCATCAGAAGTATAAACAAATTCCGTCTTTGCCGTCCTTAAGTTTTCTCTGTAAAATTCTTGGTTCTGCAGCACCTCACCATACTGCATCCTAATCTGTTGCCCATGCTCTAATATACCGTGAAACTCAACCCATCCGGTAATGCTCTCTCCGAAATCCAACAGTATATATCCGTCCGGATGATTTATTTCTGAAACCGGACTAAATTCCTCCGTCTTACGGATAGGCGGATTCGTTCTGGCAGTCAACAGAGATTTATCATCCTGCAATACTTCAATGGGAATCATCGCACATTCCAACGTATCATCCTGATACTCTCCATCATAAATTCCGTTTTCCAAAATATTACCGGAAAACGCCTTCCAGTTTGAATCTGTAATAATCCGTGTTGTTTCACCTGACTCATATTCCAGATATAATTCAGCAATACACTTCTTTCTATCTCCATATAGGTTAAGATAAACATCGTCAAATCCAAAACGTCCCTTGTACCAGCCTTCTCCCAGAAGGACACTGATCCTATTATTTCCTTCTTCTACCATTTCGGTAACATCAAATGTCTGATATTCCATTAACAGGTCGTAAGAATGATACCCCGGAAGAAGATATTCATCCCCTGCCTTTATACCATTAATATCCACTTCATAAAGCCCTGCTCCAAAAATGTATAACCTCGCTTTTTTTATTTTGCTTTCTACTTCAAAATCACGATACAGAACAGGCATCCTTTTTGGGATTTCCGGTACAGAAATCCAATAGGCTGCCCAGCACTCTTCCATTTTGGCTGTCTCAAACCATTCAGTCTTGCTTTCAGCTGTCTCACCAAACTGCGTTCCTACATACACTTTCCAAAAATAACGCATTCTGGGCTTCAAACTTATCCGAATTTCTAACATGCACTGTCTGAAGTCATGCATAATACCACTGTCATAGACAGAATTGCGCATATCCTCTGTTTCAGATATAATTACCTGCACTTCGTCCGAAAACTTTGCAGCTGCTTCTTTTACCTTCCATGAAAGCGTCAGATATGAGAAATCATATCCTATCGGGTTTTCTAAATGGTTGACTCTTAGATGCTCTATTCTCATATTTCTATCCTTCCCATAACTGACTTATTTTCTCTTATTAGCCACATTTATTAATATGAAAGTTCTTTTCTCCCGCAGAACGGATCAACAGGGCTTTTCCCTTTGAATTCACCGTTTCCGGTAATTTTATTTACTACTGACTCTATTACAAACTCATTATTGGAATAACAATTGATATAAGTTTTTATCATAGGTACATCCAGCAAATGATATGGATTTGCTACACTGATGAATAAAACCGGAATCTCATTCGCAAACCACGGTACATTGTTACCCTGTCCCCAGAAGGTATACCAATTTAACCTGTTCGTTGTCTGATTGCTGGCGTTTTCAACATTTCCGATATAAATAACTAAATCATACTTTTCCTTAAATTTCTTTACATTATCAACGCCCACTTCAAAATTTTCTTTTTCATAGACAAAAACCTGAAACTTCTTCTTTTCCAATTCCTCTTTCACCTGCTTTAAAACACGCTCGTTTGAAGGAAAGTTTCCCATAATTTCAAGCAGTACCTTAGGGTATTTTGCCGCATCTATCGGAAGCAGTTTCTGACTATCCTTTACCAACGTAATGGATGCATCCGCCAATTCCCTGGCCCACACTGTATGCTGTTTGCTCTTTAATACCTGCAGGCTGTCCTCCCGCGGAACTAATGTTCCTGCCACCTTCTTCTCATGAAGCTTCAATGCCGCTTTTAATGCCAAGATTCTTTTGTTAGCTTCCGATAAACGTTTCTCCGAAAGTATGCCGTTCTTGTATCCATCCATCATAAACTGATAGTCTTCTGCCAAATCTTTATTGAACAGAAACATATCGCACCCGCTTTCAATTGCGAGCGGTACTGATTTTTCTCTTGCCATTGCCGCAGTAAATCCAACCATAGGTGTTGCATCAGTAATAACCAAGCCGTTAAATCCCAATTTATCACGCAGCAAATTGTTAAGAAGTTCTCTGGACAAGGAAGCTGGAATAATGCTTCCCTCTGTCTTAGGATTATAGTACTCCTGATATGCCGGCATCGCGATATGTCCTGCCATAACAGTCAACGCTCCGTCATCAATCAGTCTTTTAAATATCTTTCCATAGGTTTCATCCCATTCCTCCATCGATAAGCTGTTGACAGAAGTGAGCAGGTGCTGATCTCTCTCGTCTACTCCATCACCGGGAAAATGTTTAATGGACACCGCCACATTACATTCCGTTGCAGCCCGCATATATTCCTTTGCATATGTATATACAATCTCCGGATTATCACCATAAGTTCTGACATTGGTAATCGGATTATGGTAATTCATGTCTATGTCAACTACCGGTGCAAATGCCCAGTTAATCCCAAGTGCTGACGCCTCTGTACATGCAATTTTTCCAAGCCGGTAAGCATATTTCTTATCTCCTGCTGCCGCACATGCCATCTGCTTTCCATAAGGAGTTCCGTCAGTTGCAGCTCCGTCACCTCCTGCTTCAAGATTAGAAGGAATCAATAACGGGATATTGGAATGGTTCTGTGCGTATTCAAAAGTCCTCCTCATTTCTTCCCCAACACCGTCACGAAAGAACAGTCCTCCTATATGAAATCCTAACATCATATCTAAATATTCCGGGTCCGTAGAGTATCCAATCGGACAAAAAAGCGCCCCGATTTTTTCTTCCAGTGTCATCTGCTCCAATGTTTTTTCTACCCATTCAATATCCGCATCGTTTAAATAAAAAGGCTTCTTATTTAAGTCCATAATCTTCCTCACATTCTACTATTTTAAGCTATTATAGTGCAATTCCAATCAAGTCACCGAAAGAATGCATTGCATGCGTGCAATCCTTACAGGTTGCCGCTTCTCCTAATCCCGCACTGTCAAATCCTCCTGCAATTGCCGCCTCAATTCCTGCTTTTGCATCTTCTACTACAAGACAATCAACCGGCGTAATATGTAAAAATTCTGCTGCTTTTAAGAAAACTTCAGGATCCGGTTTCGATTTAGAAATATTGGTTCCATCGCTAACAGCATCAAAATAATCCTTTAATCCTAATCTTTCCAGTATAAATTTTGCATTTTTGCTTGACGAACCAATTGCAAGCTTTAATCCTTTTTCACGAAGCGTATCTAAGGTTTCTTTAACCGCGGAAGATAAGTCTTTCTCTGTCATTTGACCAAGCAACTCCACATATGTATTGTTTTTCCTCTCTGCTAACACCTTCTTTTCATCCTGAGAAAGCTCTTTATCATACCGCTCCAGAATAATTTCCAGACTTTCCATGCGGCTGACTCCCCTTAACCGGTTATTAATTGTTTCATCAAAATAAATTCCCATACTATCTGCCATTTTTTTCCATGCCAGATAATGATACTTATCTGTAAAGCAAATTACTCCATCTAAATCAAAAATCACTGCTTTATAATTCATCATGTCCTCCAATGAAACTTATTTTGCTTTTTTTGCCATATATTTTTTAAAAGTGACCAATTCAATCACCTTATTTTCGTTATTTAAGTAAATCAGGAAGCATACTAATATCAGTGCTGTCACAATCTGCTGAATGGAAGCATCTACATTCAACCTTGCATACATTAAAGAAATAAATGCCGTCGTAACTGCCCCTAACAGATATCCGATTTTTTCATTGCAGAATCTTCCGATAAAACCTCCGATGAACATTGGAAGAAACGCTGTAAACATTACTCCGATTGAGCCAAAATTCAAAGCCATCTGTATAGTTCCTGTATTGGTTGCACTGATAAAACCAACAACACCCATAAGCGCTCCGGCAATCATATAGCAGCAAACTGCATTTGGAACTTCTTTGATTCCTGTATTCACCGATACCTTCTGACCGGAAACAAGCGTTTTATATTCATAACCAAACTGCGTATGGTCGAAAATAAATATAAAAATTAATAATCCAAATATTATTACAAGCGCATAATTTAAAACACTTGGAAAACTTGTCAGTACTGCATTTGCTACAAATGACACGCCATATCCCGATGTAATTGCAAATGCAAGACCTTCATAGAATAATGCCACGCCAAGAGATACAATAATTGGCGGAAGCTTTACTATCACATAAACCAGTCCTGATACCATCCCAAGTATTGCACCTGAGACAATAGAAATAATAAGCATCGGTACAGTAGGCAATCCAGACGATGTGCATATGGAAGCGCTGATTACTGACGATAACAATGATATTGAGCCGATAGAGAAATCAAATCTTCCGCTGTTTAGATTGAGTGACAGTGCAAATGTCGTAAGCATTACGGAAGCCGCCGCCCTAAAAAATAATATCCAGTTTCCTTGTGTTTCAAATAATTTCACGCCTTTTACACTGCACAGTATGAGTACAATCAGAAAGGTTGCTACGGGAATTGCCGCTGTTCCTGCTATTCTTTTATAAATATTCATATTATTATTTTTCATATCATCAATCCTTACTATTATTTTTCTGCAGGGCGGCGGTAGGCAAAAGCCCACCTGCCTCCTGCGCAACTTCCTTCATTCAAATAGTTACATACCCTGAATTTCTTCAAAACTGTACTTGCTTACAAAACTTTCAAATGCTGCATAGTCTGCTGTTAATAAAGTATCCAGCATTTCTTTAGTATAAGCAGGTGCATCTATGCTGCTGTCTACCGCATAGTAAGTATTGAATTCATCCGCACTGGCTGCTACCCAATAACCCTGGCTTAAAGCAAGTGCGTTTCCGTCTGTTGTACGAATCGGTGAACCCAAAGCTGCTCTGTATGTTGCAATAAAAATCGGTCCAATGCTGGCTGAGAATTTTCCTGCAAGATAATCAAGCATTCCAGCCTCCATTGCTTCACCATAGCTGCTTGCATAAGCATCTACACTGGCAATTTTAACGTTAGTTCCAGAAATCGCCGTTCCAAAGAAATCAGAACCGTTTCCCACTGCAAGAATTACTTCCAAGTCTGCTGTCTGTGCCATCTGTGCACATTTTCCAAACCAGGCATCATCCATATCATATCCGCCAACATAACCCAGAATATTGACATCTCCGATAGCACCGGTCTTTACTTCACCATCTGCAAATATTTGTCCAATAATAGCTCCCTGATCAGCTGCTCCCTGATAGCTTGCGCCATCACCGCCTGCTTTAACCATTGCGGTCAACATTCCGGCTGCACGATAAATATGCATTTCAGTATAATAAGGAATTGCACCGCCGAAGATAGCAAAATTCTTCACACCCTGATCCAGATAATATTTCGCCATGTTATAGCCGGTCTCAAACTCTACGTTAAGTGAAGGTCCAATCGCGCCTACATAATACTGATATCCCTTATAGGTTTCATACTCTTCATCTGTCAGAGTACCTGTTGCAACAGCATAGTACACACCTGCCGCATCACACTGCTCAAGCTGTGCCGCACGGTCAAAGGATGAAAATGAGATAACAGCCTTACAATTATTTGTAATAAAAGTATCAATTGCTGAGGTTTCACCCGCTGCATCCGTAAGCTCATCAGAGTAAATCAACTCTACGTTGTATTGCTTTTGAATATACTCTGTATAATAAGTACGGAATGCAAGCGCTTCCGCTGATGTAGCATCTGATACCAGAATACCTATTTTTACGGTTTTACTCATATCAAGACCTGATGCTGCATTTCCGCCCTCATTTGTTGTTCCGGAATCACCGGATTGCTCCGTCTGTCCTTCAGTTCCTGTACTGCCTGTGTTACTTCCCGTCTCAGAACCGCTGTTGCCACAGCCCGCTAACATTGACACTGTCATAGCCGCTGTAAGCAATAATGCCCAAAACTTTTTCATTAGATATTTCCTCCTTATTTTCATGTTTTATGTATTATAGTGTTTCCACAAAATACCGAAGCTGTTATCTTGGCAGCATAGTGCCTCTCTGGTCGCTGGTTGCCAAAAATACAACCAGAATAAAGATTGCCGCCTTTACCATTTGCCCAATTCCTGAATTCAGGTTGAACATCACCATAATCTGACCAAGCAGCGTCATGGAAAAAGCTCCAATCACTGCCGCATAAATTTTACTCCTTGCTCCTCCGGACACCGGCATTCCGCCAAATACAATAGCGATAATAACGTCCATTCCCACGCTGGAAGCCGTGTTCCTTGTAAGTGTAGGCGCATATATGATGGAAAGGAATGCTCCAAGACCTACCCCTATTCCTGACATTACGAATGCGACGATTGCCATCTTCTTATCCGAAATACCGCTCAGCTTAGCGCAAACCGGATTACCGCCCAGAAATTTCTGCATTCTTCCAATCTTGGTAAAGCTGAAAACAAATATACATAGAAGAACAAATATCAAAAGTACAATAATCTTAAATGTTGTATTATTTAGAGGTTTCACTGCCGAAGCCGGCACTGCAATTTCCGAACCGGTTCCGTTTATGCTAATCAGAACCAATACCAAGGCATTTAGTACACTCAGCATTGCAATTGTCGTAACAAAAACCGGAAGATTAAATACCGACGCAAGCACCGAGTTAAATAGTCCGACCAAAACCGCTACCCCTATACAGACAAGCGTCATCAGAAACAGATTCTCCGTTTTGATATATACCATTCCGCCAATCAGTGCGCTTACCGCAGTGGAAGCTCCAAGACTTATATCAAATGACCCCAGAGTATAAATGAATATGGCGCCTGTTGCAACAACCGCTACTACAACGGATTGATTGACAATACTTTTTAATCCATAGGAAATATTTATGTCCCGCATCGTTCCAATTATCAGAAAAGCTGCAAACAATGCAATTAATCCAAATAAAGGAGACAAATTCATAATGTATTTCTTTACTTTGCTATTTTTCATTCCGCTTTCCTCCTAAATCATGTATTGAATGATATCTGATTCACTCAAGGTCTCACTTCTTTGAAATTCCTTTTTGATTTCACCGTCTTTCATTACAATCAAGCGATCAGCCATTCCTATTAGCTCTGTCATTTCTTCAGATATGATAATTATGGACTTTCCTTCTTTTTTCATCCGATACATCAACTGATACATTGCCTGCTTTACACCTATATCAACACCTCTGGTCGGACAATCCAGAACCAGTATTTCACTCCCTCTTCCAATCCATTTTCCAAAAACAACTTTTTGCTTATTTCCGCCGGACAAAGCCGATACATATTGATCCATTTCCACGCATTTCACACTCAGATCATCTATCTGCTGTTGTACGTACTTCTTTTCCCTTCCGGGTAAAATAAGGAAATTATGTAGTGCAAAGCGATCTAATCCACCGACCGCAATATTGTCACGTATACTTGCATTCAGACACAACGACTCAACATCTCTGTCTTTCGCAGCATATCCAATCTGTTCCTTCATAGCATCCGCTTCGCCTTTTAACTCCCTGCCTTTTATCAGAACTCTGCCCGTTACCGGCTTACATGCCCCAAAAAGAACCTTGCCAAGCGTATGCATTCCACAATGAGACAATCCACCAATTCCAAGTATTTCTCCCTTATGTATCTGCAAATTAAAATTCTTTAACTGGTCACCCAAATTAGCATCCATTACTTCCAATACAACTTCATCGCTGTAACTTCCATCATAATCGCTACGATAATAATCACCCTGCATTTCCCGACCTATCATACTGGTCTTAATCAGTTCCTCATCGAATTCCTCTTTGGAAAACGTTACAATAATCTTTCCGTCCCTAAGAACCGAGAGGGAATCACAGACATTCATGATTTCATCCAAATCATGGGAAATGAAGATTACTGCCTTATTTTCTTCTTTTATCCGATTCATAATCTTGTATATGATGTCACGGCCAATCTGCGATAATGCCGTTGTCGTTTCATCTACCACCAGAACCTCCGGATTCTTAATCATAATTTTGGCAATCTCGACTAATTTTCGATCCTGCATATCTAAGCTTGCTGTAATCTGACCTGCTTTAATATGGGAAGCTCCAATTGCGTCCAACGCTTTTTGCGCTTCTCCCATCATCTTTTTTCTATTGACTACTCCCCATCTCTTCATTTCATTTCCAAAAGCTTTGAACCTGCTGGTTTCGCCTAGAAAAATATTTTCTGCCACACTGATTCCCGGAACCGTTCCATTTTCCTGCACAATCATTCCGATACCTTTTTCTAATGCCCAGAGCATGGAAACCGGCTCCCATTTTTCGCCCTTATAAACCATTTCTCCGCCATCAGCTTTCTGCATACCGGATATGATGGAAGTAACGGTAGATTTTCCTGAGCCGTTTTCGCCAATTAATCCCTGAATCTCTCCACGCCTGACCTCAATACTGACATCATTCAGCGCAATCGTGGAACCAAACCGCTTATCCATATGTCTGACTTCAACTATTACTTCTTTTCCCATATACCTATATCCTTTCTTCTCTATCTACTGCTGTCCCATGAAATCCACGAAATTCAACCTGTCACCCTCGTTAGTAACCAGTTCAAAACTTCCTGAACACTGATTAATCATTTTGAAAAATTCATCTGCATTTTAATGTTTTCTATCTTCATAACCAGTCTCATTTTCTGTTATACTTTTATTATAATCTTGTATACTTCTTTTCCAATGGTTATAAAATACTAGATTCATTGACTTTTTTTGATATTTATATTATAATTAGCAAAATCAGCTGTTTATTTTTGACATTTATGAAAATCCAGATATTAGCTTATTAGTATTTATATTGATAAAGGAGAGATTGTCAATGGATTATGATACACTTAAAAGTGAAATTTATAAACTTAATGAGGAAGAAGTTTTTTATCGAAAATACTATTATGCCAGACAGCAGGAATACTCTCTTAACAAATTCCTTGCAGAATTGGATATGCAGAAAGTTTATGAAAAGCATCTTTTAATACCGGAAATACCAAATACGATTCCTCCGCGCTTTGAGGATTCGTTTTATCTTGATGCAGATAAAAGTGCTTCTCTCATTACTCTGCGTCATAACAGATATAGTCCGGCAATTATACATGACCATACTTTTTTTGAACTGATTTATATATACGAAGGCATTTGCGAACAGACCATCAGTAACAATAAAAAAAATCTATCTATGGGTGATATATGCATTATTCCTCCCGGAATCAAACATTCTATCGGAGTATTTGATGACAGTATCGTTTTTAACTGCCTTATCCGAAAAAGTACATTACACAATATCTTTTTTAATTTTTTAAACAATCCAAACATATTATCTGCTTTCTTCATAAACAATATTTATTCTGAAAACGGGAATGATTATATTATTTTCCATACAGGCAGTGATTACGAAATTAAGCGAGGGATACTATATATGTACAAAGAATCTCTTGAGCGGTCTCTCTATTGGGATCAGATGATATCCTATACGCTTATGCTGATTTTTGGACTATTGATTCGCAATTATGAAAAAAGCATTGAATTACCTACCTTTATGCAAAAGGCAGATGTTCAACGCTTTGCTTTACTGCAATATGTTCAGGATAATTTCTCCACAATAACATTAAATCAGGTTGCTGAAAAATTTCATTATACTCCTGAATACACTTCCCGTTTATTTAAATCCACGACCGGAAGATCATTTACGCAAATCTTGCAACAGGTTCGTCTGGAGAGAGCTCAGGTTTTGCTTCAAGATACAAATCTTTCCGTTGCAAATATTGCCAATCAGGTAGGCTATGAAACAACAGAGCACTTTATCCGCATTTTTAAGAAACAAATGCATATGACACCAACTGAGTATCGGAGGAAGGGGATTGTTATTTGAATTTCTTCATAAAAATGTCCATAACTTAAGAACGATTATTCATTCTACACCGGCAGGCTATCCGCCACACACAGCGCCCCATATCCAACTCTCTCATTAGGGTATACTTTTTCTCCTCTTATCGGTTTTGCGCCCTTTCGCAGATACGCTTTTACCTTTTCACCATAGAGATATGGGTCGTTGCCGTTTACAATCCCCCACTGCATCAGTAGCGCCGCCGCACCCGTAACAAACGGCGTAGCGAAAGAAGTTCCTGTGACAGGGGCATATGTCCCTTCTCTGGTCGGTGCTAAAATGTTGACTCCCGGCGCAGTAATATCCGGCTTTACTAAAGAGCCGTCGATACGGCTTCCAAGTCTGTCCTGATATAGATATCCCCTGCCTGAAAAATCCGCATATGCCTCAAGCTGAGTCTCATAAGCCCCCACTGTAATCACTTTTGAGGCTGTAGACGGAATAGTTAATGTTATATCCGGCGTGGGTCTGACAAATCGGGTCTGCCCTGAGCGTACAGTTTCGGAAGGAAGGTACAGCGTATAATTGCCGGTCACTGTTTTGACGGGTTCCAAAACAAATGTCCATATGCCGCTGTTAATATATCTTCCGTTTCCCCTCGGAAGAAAATCGAAATAGATTTCCTGACTGGTCATATATGGGGCAGGTTCACCGTTATATAGAAGAATCCTTGTCTGCTCTAAAATATAGGTCTGCTTGCCCGCTCTCTCTGTATTTATGTTAAACTCTTCCCCAACAGGAGATATCAGCCTCACATTGTAGATATCTGCGTAATCTTTCCAGAGCTGTACATTCAGCCCTGTTTCATAATTTCCTACCACCAGTTCCACAATTGCCCGCGCCTCTCCCATTGCGCTTTCTCCCAAACCACTGCCGGCTGCTGTACTTCCTGCCAAACCTTCGCTTGACGCCGTCCCAACAGATACTGAACCGATATTCGTGCCAACACTTCCGCCGGTATGTCCGCCGGATGCTCCCTCATTGCCGCTTCCCACACAGATAACGCTCCTGCCTATCTCCGAAACATTATCAATAAATCTCTCCAGCAGTGAAGTGCCGTTATGCGCACCGTAAGTATTGCCAAAACTGAGGTTAATAGAAATGGGCCTGCGTAATTCCACAGATTTTCTGACTACATAGGTCAGGGCACGCATTAGCTCTGTCGTCCTCGGAAACGAATTTGCTCTGGGAGTTCCAAGCTTCACAATGATTAATTCGCTTTGCGGAGCAACGCCTTCATAGACACTTCCATAGCCTTCTCCGCTTCCCGCCGCTATGCCTGCCACCGCCGTTCCATGCCCCGATGTATCCACACTCGGAACCAACAGATTCCCTTCAATCTCTGAAGAGGCATTCAACGCTTCATTAATCTGCGGCCTGTCAAATTCCACTCCTGTCAGAAATCCGGCAGGCGGTGCATATTCTTCTTTTCTTTCTTCCGGAAGCAGATTTCTCATTGCAATCTGTTCCCATACACGCTCGCCTTGCAATGTCTGATCCCACAAAAATAGAATTCTGCTCGTTCCATCCGCATTTCTGAAATCCCGGTTACGCCATGAAATTCCAGAGTCTATGACAGCTACTAAAACCCCCTGCCCCCTCAATGATGAGACAACAGAGTTTCCTGTCAAAATACAAGATGCAGTTTTCCCTTGAAGGGTATCAAAAAAAAGCCGCTTAGGCTTCTCTATATATTCAATTTCTTCTACCTCAGCCACGGCATCCAGCAAAGACTCCGGCACAATCAAAATAGCATATCCCGCTATTAACTCCTCTATCTGTATTAATCTTCCACGCGGCAGAGCCAAAAGAGAGGACAGTCCCTGTTGCAGATTACCATGATATTTTATGATAATCTCCCAGGTATTGTCCTCCTGTTCATAACCGATATTCAGTTCCAATGATTTATCACGTTCATCCATTGGAGTTTCCAATGCCAGATTCAGCAGATTTTCAAACTTTTGGGAAGCCATGCGCACTCCTTTTGACTCAATGAGTCAAAATTTGCATTATCATATTTATTGTATGTGCATGCTTCCTATAACGTGACAATCATTTGGGAGTAACACTATCTTTTTCTCAGTAGCTTTATCCATACTGTTCATTCTGCAGCTGCTGCCGATTATACTGCAGTGTATACAAGTCGTAATACTTACCCCTAAGGTGCAAAAGCTGCTGGTGATTACCCTGCTCTATAATCTGTCCATGTGACAGCAGTATTATGTTGTCCGCATGCTGGATAGTGGAAAGCCTGTGTGCCACAATCAGCATCGTGCCTATATTCTTCATTTTTTCCAGACTGTCCTGAATGAGCAGCTCCGTCTCCGTATCTATGTTGGCTGTTGCTTCGTCCAGAATCATGACGGACGGTCTGTGGATAATGGTACGTGCAAAAGAAAGGAGCTGACGCTGCCCTGCTGAGAAATTATTTCCTCTCTCACGTACAACCTCGTCCAGACCGTTTTCCATCCTGCCTATAAAGGTATCCGCATTGACATACCTGCATGCTTCCCAGACTTCCTCATCTCCCACATCCTCCTTGCGCAGCAGAATGTTGCTGCGGATATCTCCGGAGAACAGGAACACATCCTGAAGCATTTGACCGAAGTGTCTCCTGAGTGAAGATATCTTGATTTTGCGGATATCTATGCCGTCAATGAGAATCTGTCCCTTCTGGATATCATAATTACGACAGATAAGGCTTAGAATCGTGGTCTTCCCTGAACCGGTTGAGCCGACTAACGCCACCGTCTGCTTCGGCTCCACATGGAAGGACACGCCTTTTAATACCCATTCATCAGGCTTATAGCAAAACCATACGTCTTTAAACTCAATCTCTCCCCGAATCTCTGTAAGTTCAACTGCATCGGGTTCATCTACCACCTCCGGTACCATATCCAGAATGGTAAATATTTTCTCCGCTGCGGCAAAAGAACGCTGTAACATATCGAACTGCTCAGCCAACGTCTGAATTGGGTTGAAAAATCTGGAAATATACATATAAAAAGATACCATAATTCCGCTGTCAATTACCTGCCCAAAATAACTGATATCCTTAATATATCCCTTTGCTCCGAAATAAAACAAGCACAGATTGGAAGAAATATAAAGCATATATACCATGGGCTGGAAAATACCGAATACAAGCATTCTACCCATTTTCGCCTTCTGCAGTGTCCGGCTGCGGCTTAAGAAATCATCAAGCTTCTGTTCTTCCCTGTTAAAAATCTGAGTTATCTTCATACCGGACAGATTCTCGGACAGATAGGTATTAATATCCGTAGTGGCATCATTGACCTTACGGTGTACACGTCTGGAAAATTGACGGAATACTATGGTAAAAAACAGTACAAACGGCACAAAGCAAAGTACCATCAGAGTCAGTGCATAGTTCAACATCAGCATGGCTCCCAGCACGCCCACTATCACCATGGAATTCTTGGCAAGCGTCACCAGAATATTGGTGAACATATATGAAATAGCGTTAGGGTCATTGGACACCCTTGTTACAAGTTTACCGACAGGAATATTGTTCAACTGCTCATGGCTAAGCTTTTCAATATGGGTAAACACATCCAGACGGATCTGGGAAAGTATCTTCTGACCCGTCTTTTGCAGAATCATCGCCTGTAAGTATGTGCAGACCATGGAAACCAGCAGGATTCCCGCATACAGTCCTACCATTGCATACAACCTGCTCAGTTCAAAGTCCTTCTTTATCAAATTCTGAATATTTCCTATGATTAACGGAGAAACCAAATCGTACACAATTGAAAACAGCATAACAAAAAACACCAGTACAAAGCTTTTCCAATAGGGTCTTGCATACTGCAGCAGACGCATGATGATTTCTCTATCCGGCATCTTCCTTTCCTTATCGGATTCATCTTTTACCTTCTTAAGCGCTATAAAAGCAAGAAGAAAAACTATCGTAAAAGCGCCGATAATCACGCCTACAATCAATATGGGCAGATATTCATTCTTTATTGCCATATCATTCATTGCTATCCGCTCCTTCCTCCTCCAGCTTCTGAAGGTCTACCATTTTACGATACTGCGGGCAGGATTCATACAATTCCTCATGAGGACCTGTCGCTATGAGCTCTCCATCCTCGATAAACAGAACCTTATCCATCTTCTCAATTGTAGTAACACGGTGCGCAATCAATATGGTAGTCTTACCCTGTCTTGCATTGCGCAGATTTTCCAGAATCGCCGCTTCGGTTTTCGTGTCCACGGCGGATACCGAATCGTCCAAAATCAATATAGGAGCGTCTTTCATCAGCGCACGCGCAATGGAAATCCTCTGTTTCTGACCGCCTGATACGGTGACTCCGCGCTCACCTAAAACTGTATTGTAACCCTGTTGAAACTCCTTGATATTACTGTGTACATCCGCAAGTCTCGCCGCCTGAACCACGGCTCTTGAGTCATGCTTTTCCACTCCGAAAGCAATATTATTTTCAATGGTATCGGAAAACAGGAAATTATCCTGTGGAACATAGGCGCAGCACGCTCTTAAATCCCGGATTTTCACATCGTTTACATCTATACCGTCCACAAACAAAGTGCCATCCGGCACGTTATAGGTGCGCAAAAGCAAATCCACCAGTGTAGTCTTGCCTGACCCTGTTTTTCCCACCAGTCCTACGTTCTCTCCTGCCTTTATAGTGACGGAAATATCTTTTAATATTTCCGTATCTCCGTCAGGATAGCCAAAAGACAGATTACGGAACTCGATATCTCCCTTGACATTTTTTAAATCCCTTGCACCCTCTCTGTCCGTTACTGCAATCTCGGCATCCAGCAGTTCTCCCAGACGGTCTAAAGACGCCTTGCCTCTGGACGTCATGTCAATTAATTCCGAAACTGCCATGATAGGCCATACAATAGTGGTAAAATAGCCGATGAACTCTACAAGCTGACCTGCGTCGAACTCACCGCGGTACACCAGATATCCGCCGTATCCTAAGATTATGCAGATAACGCTCTCCACAAACAACGTCACCATAATTCTCAGCAGTACGGAATACCTGGTATGGTCAATGTTTGCTTCCTCATTCTCTACATTCAGCTTCTTAAACGCCATCAGTTCCTTTGCTTCCTTAACGAATGCTTTGATTACGGCGATACCCGAAAAGCTTTCCTGTGAAAAGTCCGATAGCTTGGAAAACGCCTCCTGCCTGATATCCCATTTTTTCATCATCTGCTTGCCAATCACTGTAGCTGATGCCAGTAAAAACGCCATTGGGATAAGGGACAAAAGCGTCAGTACCCTGTCCATATGCCACATATTCATTATAGCCAGCACTCCAAGAAGAAGTGCATCACAGAGCATCATGACGCCCCAGCCGAAGCACTCCTGAACGGTGTCCAAATCATTTGTAAACAGACTCATCAGATTTCCGACCTTATTAATCTGATAGTATTCCCGGCTTAAATCCTTCGCATGGTCGAACATGCGGTTACGCAGGTCTGCTTCCAGGCGGACTGCTGCCCCGAAGAAGCATACCCTCCACAGAAAACGCCCTAATACCATAGCCGCAATGATTCCCACCATAGGCATACAGATTCCGTCAAGCAGAAAATCCATGTCAAACGCGGTCTCTACTCCGTTTACAATGACGCTTCCGCCGTTCATACCATTGACAATCAATCGATACAGCTTAGGAATTTCCAACTGCAGATAGTCCACAGCAACCAGCGAAAGCAGGCCCAGAATCAGCCAGCCGGCATATTTAAAGTAATACCTGTTGATATGTTTACCGAAAATCATAATATTTTCCTCTTTTATAATACTGTTATCAGGCCTTCAAAATTGCCCTGCCTTCTATTATAGCCATTGTCTGTCCACATGTCAAAGCCCTCTCAAACGAAAGCTGAGAGGGCTGATTAATTCTTTAAACTTAACATTCGATTAACTGATTTGCCAATTACTAAACTGTTATCGCAATTCACGAACTTAGCTGATTGACACCACTTCGTAGTCCTTATCTTCTACGGTCTTTCTTAAAACATCATCAGCGATTTCAGCGTTCAGACTTACTACAGCAGTACCCTTCTCGTGGCTTACAACCGCCTCGGTTACCTCCGGCAGCTCTTCTAAAGCCTTCTTAACGCTCGCCTCACAGTGACCACACATCATTCCTTTGATTTCCATTGTCTTTTCCATTTCTTTTCTCTCCTTTTGATTTATATTTTTTTCATTTTTATCAATTACTTCCTTCTCGTTTTTACCGCCTATATCCTTTTCACCTTTATGAGCTGTTTTGCGACTTATTTTTTTGTCATGCTTTGCATCGTACATCTTAAAAAAATTGAGCCTCAGCGCATTGCTTACAACGCAGAAGCTTGATAAGCTCATTGCTGCGGCACCAAACATCGGATTGAGTTTCAGTCCGAATATAGGATACCATAAACCTGCGGCAAGCGGAATACCTATTACATTGTAGAAAAACGCCCAGAACAGGTTTTCATGAATATTCCTAAGTGTTGCCCGGCTAAGACGAATCGCGGCAGGCACATCGCTGAGTCTGCTTTTCATCAGCACGATATCCGCAGCGTCTATGGCAATATCCGTTCCGGCTCCTATGGCAATTCCGATATCCGCTCTGGTAAGCGCAGGAGCGTCATTAATGCCATCTCCGACCATCGCAACCTTACCTCTTTTTTGCAGATTTCTGATCACGCTTTCTTTGCCGTCAGGCAGCACTCCTGCAATCACTTCATCCACACCCGCCTGCTCACCGATTGCCTGCGCCGTTCTCTCGTTATCTCCGGTTAACATAACCACTTTTATACCCATATTCTGCAGTTCTTTTACCGCTTTTGCACTGTCATCCTTCATCACATCGGCTACTGCAATAATGCCTTGAAATTCACCGGCTCTGCTGAAAAACAACGGCGTTTTTCCTGCTTTTGCAAAGTTCTGTGCCTGCTCGATGGCACTCTTTGAAACCTCTGCTTTCGTCTTAATGTAATCAAGATTACCGCCTGCCAGTTCTTCTTTTTGCCACTTGCCTGTAAGCCCGTTGCCCGGCATGGCGCGAAATTCCTCTACTGCTTCAGCATGTACGCCTTTTTCCCCGGAAAATTCCAGTATTGCTTTAGCCAACGGATGCTCGCTCTTTTGCTCCAATGCAAGCGCCAGCTTTAACAAAGCTTCCTCACCACAGCCGCTATACGGTGCAATATCTGTTACTTTAGGCTCCCCGCTCGTAATAGTGCCCGTTTTATCCAATGCGGCAATTTCTATCTTTCCGGCAAGTTCCAGCGACTGCGCCGTTTTAAACATAATTCCGTGTTTGGCTCCCATTCCGTTTCCCACCATGATTGCCACGGGTGTTGCCAATCCAAGCGCACATGGGCAGCTTATCACAAGCACAGAAATAGCTCTTGCAAGTGCGAACCCGAAACTTTCACCGGCAATGAGCCAGATAATACCGGTCAATACTGCTATTCCTATCACTGCCGGAACAAAAACGCCCGACACTCTGTCGGCTACTTTGGCAATCGGCGCCTTAGTCGCAGCCGCATCACTTACCATCTGTATAATCTGTGACAGCGTTGTGTCTTCACCGACCCTTGTCGCCTCACAGCGCAGGAATCCCGACTGATTAAGGGTAGCCGCGGAAACACTGTCGCCTGCCTGCTTATCTACGGGAATACTTTCTCCGGTAAGCGCCGCTTCATTGACTGCGCTGATTCCTTCCACTACAATGCCGTCAACAGGAATATTTTCTCCCGGTCTTACGACGAATTTATCACCTATTTTGACTTGTGCAATATCCACCTCTATCTCCTGACCGCCCCGTATGATCACTGCTTTTTTAGGCGCCAGCTTCATCAGACCTTTTAACGCGTCAGTTGTTTTTCCTTTAGAACGCGCTTCCAGCATTTTTCCCACGGTAATCAACGTCAGTATCATTGCTGCGGATTCAAAATAGAACTCATGCATATAGGACATAACCATTTCCGCATTTCCATTAACCTGGGCATCAGTCATTGCAAACAGCGCATATACACTGTATATAAAAGAAGCTCCCGCACCCATTGCCACAAGGGTATCCATATTCGGTGCTCCATGCATGACGCTCTTAAATCCGCTGACGAAGAATTTCCGGTTAATAATCATGACTGCAATTGTTAGCAGCAGCTGCACCAGCCCCATTGCAATGTAGTTATTATGGAAAAATGCAGGCAGCGGCCATCCCCACATCATATGTCCCATGGAAAAATACATTAGAGGCAGAAGCAGGCAGACTGATACAGCCATTCTTTTTAACAAAAGCGGGGTTTCCTTATCTTCCAGCATACTATCGTAAGATGCATTTCCCGAAGAAGCATTGGCTGATACACTTCCGACACCTTTGTCACTTCCTGAAGTTCTTGCCTTTTTAGGTGAAGCACCATATCCAGCCGCTTCCACAGCTGCAATGATTTCTTCTGCGGACGCGCTTCCTTCCACGCCCATTGAATTAGTCAACAGACTGACTGAACATACACTCACACCCGGAACTTTTGATACTGCTTTTTCCACTCTGGCGCTGCATGCGGCGCAGCTCATTCCGGTAACTTCATATTGTTCCATATCTATCCTTCATACTCCTTTCGCTTAATCGATAATATAGGATTCGGGTGTCAAAAGATGCCTTTTATGAACTGAGAGAGCAGATTTCACAAAATGTTCCCTCATGCCTGACTTCGGAATATGGATTTTCCAAATATTCCGGTAATGTTGTGAACGCGGACGCAACCGCCCGCCATTCGCCATCCGTGCTCACTGCGGGCTTTTCGGGACATCCGTGTCCCGAAATTGCCGGGTATAGGACGGAATATTAAGAAAATCTCATATTCCTTCGCAAGGCACATCGCGAACATTTTGTGCAATCTGCCAGCAATATTTTATATAAGCACCTTTTGACACCCGAATCCAATATAGGTAATTACAAATCTCTATTTCAATACCCGGAACTTAGTCAAAATAAGGTGCGATTACGCTTGTTGCGACAAGCAACGTTTTTGTTTATTTTGGCTAAGTTCGTGACTTTCGATAACATTTTCACAATTGACTATTTAATTCATTTCATCAGCTTCTCTAACAGTATAACCAACTCATCTATAACTTCATCATTCCCGGCACGGATATTATCTGCTACGCAGGAATGAATATGATTGGTAAGCAACGCTTTGCTGAAACTGTTCAACGCTGCATTAACTGCCGCAACCTGTATCAGCACATCCGTGCAGTATGCGTCCTTTTCAATCATTCCCTGTATTCCGCGTACCTGACCTTCGATTCGTTTCAATCGGTTCATCATATCTTTATATTCCTTCGGTGAACGTTCCTTGGTCTTATTGGAACATTCGCAGGAAGCTTCATGGCAGTTTTCCATACTTTCTGTCTGATGTTTTACGTTATCCTGTGGCATTTTTTCGCTCCTTTGATACCCCGTGGGGGTATTTGTTCATAAAATAATATATACCCTCGAGGGGTATATGTCAAGATAACTTTACTCAAAATATCAAACTTAATGCAGTTATCTTTGATATAATAAGCTCAGGTTCGGCAGCCAAAGAAAACACAAGCGTTGCTTGTGTTACAAGAATTACTTCGTAATTCTTACCGAAATGATTTACTTTTACCGCTTCGGTGGCTATGATGCCAAAGCCTTACGATATCGAAAAGAGGGTGAATTATGCAGAATATAGAGCTTTTGATGGCTGCGCTTGAGTATATAGAATTGCATCTTAGTGATGAAATCAAGACTGAGGACATTGCAGGCATATGTTTTTGTTCAAAATCCACTCTCGAAAAATTATTTCGTAGTGTGCATAACATTTCCGTGCATGAATACATTGTCCGGAGAAGAATGATGTTAGCCGCAAAAAAAATATCGCAGTATCCCGAAATTCCTATTCTGGACATTGCCCTTGAATACGGCTATAGCACTCACGAATCATTTGCGCGTGCATTTGCACAAATCTGGAACTGTAAACCATCTGAATTTCGTACAGCGAAATTCACAGAATTGTTTCCGAGGTTAAACGTGCCTACGGAGAAAGGAGATAATTATATTATGCAGAAAAAGCATGTAGATATCAGCGAATTATACGATTTATTTAAGGAAAGAAAGGACTGCTACTTTGTAACCTGTGACATTAAACACATGATACCGATTAATGCAATATCCATAAAAGCCGGCGATTTAGCAATTTTGGAGCAGATGCGGCGCCTTACGGTATCAGCCGGTGAGGAAGATATCGTATTCCGCATCGGCGGTGATGAATTCTGTATACTAACAGCCAGCAGTGATCCTGCTTATGCAGAACAGATTGCGGACAAAATCCGCAAAATGAATAATAACACTTTTTCGTACGGGAATCAGGAAATCCCTCTGACTCTTCACGTAACTACAATAAGTCTGAAAGAATGTCATAGCCAGGAAGAGGTATTTTCCGGATTGCACAACGCAATTGATAAGAGTAAAAAGTAAAATTTTTCGTTTAGGACCTTTTATAGATAAAGGTCCTAAACGCCTCTATAAGATGTCCGTACTCCGCTATACATAGTACTGCGCCTGAGCCTCCCACATTCTGTGGTAAACTCCTCCCACATCCGCCACAAGCTCCTCATGGGTTCCGTTTTGGACTATCTGCCCTTCATCAAACACAACAATCTCATCGCAAAAGCGGCAGCTGCTCATTCGATGTGATATAAACACTGCAGTCTTATCCGCCACCATATCGTTGAAGCGTGTATAAATATCCTGTTCGGCAATAGGGTCAAGAGCGCTTGTCGGCTCATCAAGTATTACAAGCGGGGCGTCGCGGTACAACGCTCTGGCAAGCGCAATCTTCTGCTTTTCGCCGCCTGATATTTCAATCCCTTCCTCAACTCCATCCTGCTGATCTTTTAAAAGTTTCGAATCAATTCCGTTCTGCATGCTCTGAACCCTTGTATAGATACCGGCATCCTTAAGACTCTTTATAACCTTCTCCCTGTCAAATTCATGACTCGCTGCCACGTTTTCCGCTACCGAAAATGAAAATATCTTATAATCCTGAAATACAATGGAAAAAAGCCTCATATATTCATCATAATCATATTTGCGAATATCAATTCCGTTTAAAAGGACTTCCCCCTCCGTAGGGTCGTACAGCCTGCACAGAAGTTTGATAAAGGTTGTCTTTCCGGCTCCGTTGGCGCCCACAATCGCTAATTTCCGCCCCATTTTCAAATGAAAGGAGACATTTTTTAAGACCATCTTATCATTATTAGGATAATGGAAACTGACATTTCGAAATTCCAGCTCATACTCATTATCGAGTCGTTTTTCCACCGGGAGTGTCCCATCGTACTTTTCGTTTTTAACGTCCATCAGCTCATTGTAGCTTTCCAGATAAATATTCTGTGTATTGATTTGGATGATATGTGAAAACACTGCACTTATCTGAGTCTGTAGAAGCGTTATCGCACTGATGTATTTTGTCACCTCACCAATGGTTATCATGCCGTAAATAGCCTTGATTCCCACATATGCATAAACCGCCATGAGAAATATATTATGTGCAAGATATGCCCACTCTCCGGTTTTCATAGTATTTCTGATTGCCTGTTTCTGTGCACTCTCAATATCGTCGCTGGCTTCCGCACCCTTTCTCTGAATCATATCGTACATTTTAAAGATTCTGATATCCTTGCCCATGGAATAGTTATTGATCAGGTTAAAGAAAAACCAGTAAATTCTTCCGCTCCTTACCTCTATCTGATCGCAGCTATATCGAATCTGCCCCTGTTTTGCTTCGCATTTACTTCCTATAAAAATACTGAAAGCCAGCAATCCAAGCAGCAATGCATAGCTGATTGGAGATGCAAAAAAACCATACGCCACGCCTTCGCCATGATAAGGCGTAACCATAAACAACCCTGCCATCGTAACAACAGCCCCAATACAGGAAAGTACCGCGCCGAACAAATCCAGCGTCCTCATTACATATTCACCCATTCCTCCCATATTATCCGTATTGCTGTCCGCCTGTGCAATCAATTCCAATATACTGTTTTTTTCCAGAATATCATAATCCATGCTCATTGCTTTATACCCAATATCCCTGTTCTTACGATCGGACACTAACTGCCTGCTCATTCCCAGAAGCTGCATAGCAGCACAGCGTATCAATTCCATAAGCAGCCGTCCACACACCATAACTGCGGCAACCTTCAGAATCTCTTTCTGTTCTGCTTTGTTCACCAGCATATCCACAATCTGCGCGCCAAGGATCATGTACAGAAACGGCATTGACCGCTCCATGAGCATAAACAGGACAGCAACAGGAATATATGACGGACAAAGATTGTGTATATTTCCCATATTTCTCTTAAAACACTTATAAAAAGGAAGCCTGTCAGTCTGAGCACCCGTATTATTTTTCTTCATGACTCTCCGCCTCTCCTTCCTTATAATATTGACTCTGCACTTCAAAAACCTCCGCATACTTTCCTTTCTTCTCCATCAACACGTCATGCGTCCCCGTTTCTACGATTCTGCCGCCCTCAAGGAAAAGAATCTTGTCACAGAATTTTGTGCTCGCAAGTCTGTGAGAGATAAACAGCGCCGATTTACCCATGCTTGCCGTCTGATACTCTTCGTACATATTGCTTTCCGCAATCGGGTCAAGCGCTGCCGTCGGTTCATCAAGCACAAGCAGGGGGGCATCCTTATACAGGCATCTGGCAAGCATGAGCTTCTGCATCATACCCCCGGAAAGCTGAATCCCGTCAGGGTCAAACTCTTGGGTCAGACTCGTCAATTCCTTCCGCTCAAGGGCTTCAACGTCCTTCCACAGACTTGCACGCTGCAGACATTCACGTACCCTCTCCATATCCGTTTCCTCCTCCGTGCGCCCCGAAACATTGCTTGCAATGGAAACCGGTATCGAATTGATATCCTGAAAAATAACGCCCAAAAGTTCATGATACTCATTCAGATTCAGTTCCTCAATGGAATGTCCGCCGATCAGAATCTCTCCGCCCGTAGGATGATAAAATCCGCATAACAGTTTTACGAGAGTGGACTTTCCTTCTCCGTTGTTCCCCACAAGCGCTATCTTTTCTCCCGGCTGAATGAAAAATGATATATCCTTAAGAATCTCCGCACCCTCTTCCTCATACCGGAAAGACACGTTCTTAAATTCTATCTCCGGAAACTGTTTGTACCACGCAGCAGGAATTGGCATTCCCTCTTCCCGCAGAAACCTGTTCGGGTAATCCATCATTTTACGATATTCGCTTATCATCTGATTCCCTTCCAGCAGATAACTGATATGATAGCGCAGATTCCCAAACCATTCGGCAAGTCCGGCGACCACGCCGAGTCCCAGCGTAAATTCCGCTATACTTAAAGAGCCGTTCAGCACTCCCGTAATCAGAATCCCATATGTCAGAATATCCCTTGCCGCCACGAAAAGAGCGTCGGAAACACTTACCGCATATTTACGCCTGCTCTGCCCTGCTGCCAGTGCCATGTTTTTTCCTTCCAGTCTGTCAAATCCCGAACGGAACCAATCCGCCATATTGTAGATGCGGATATCCTTGCCGTTCTCCACCGATGTGGTCTGCCGCTTCAGATAATAATAACGTCCCCATATACCATATTGTTCGTCCATGATTCTGGCTCTGTATTTACGTGAGCGTGCTTCCAGCAGGGAGCTGACTACAGACATTACCACAATAATTACCATAATCCGCCAGTCAAAAAAAGAGATTGTCAGGGAATACAAAACAATTCCAATGACCGCAGCAACGCAAAGCGGAGAATTGATGTACATCAGGTTTACGCCCTGCCTGTACATATGAACGGCGTGGGTCGCCCGAGTCAAAAGCCGCTGCTGTGCAGGGGACTCCACATTGTCATAATCCGCATGCAGGCTTTTTTGAACCAGTCTCATCAGAAATGCCCTATTCTGGGTGGTTTTGTAATAATAATCACTCCACGCCTTGACATACTGATTTCCAATCTGACAAAACAGATACACTGCCAGCATGATGGCCATAACCATCAGATAGTGTCCCATCTTTCCCTTTTCCGTAATACTTGCAACTGCTGCGGCAAGCGTCACTGTACCGACTACACGCTCCACAAGATAGAAAAATGCCGTGCCGTACACGCCCAATCTCATTGCGGGTTTTACGTCATACAGAGCCTTATATATGTACCGCACGTTACTAAGCAATGAATATTTTTTCTCTTTTTCTTTCATATATATTCCCCTTTATCTTCGTTTTTCACTCGCAGATTATCCGGAATAAATACTTCTGCTTTTCCGGTAATGTTATACTTACTGCCATTCATAATTATTTTAACACGTAAAATGATTTATAAAAAAATAGTGCACGAATTGTTATTTTTCGTGCACGAATACGATTTATATTCAGTCAATCTCCCAAATGAAGTAAACACGGAAGCTTTCACAGCGGCAGCATGATTTCGGTTGAAAACACCCCCGGTTCATTGGCTCTTCTGATATATCCGTTATATTTTTCCACAACAAGGTCTATACGCTTAAGGCCATGCCCATGGTCGCCGCGTTTGTTTGTTATATACTCCGCATCAAGCTTTCTGATTATTTCATCAGTGGAATTTGTAACGGCAATATAAAGCTGCCGCTTCCGAATACATAAATAAATTCGCAGGAACCGCTCTGTATGCTCGGGTATTTTTCTGCAGGACTCAACTGCATTATCAATCAGATTTCCTATGATTACGCACAGGTCAATATCTTCAATCGCCAGATTCTCTCCGGTTTCTGCCTTACAGTTAATACGGATTTTCTCCTTTTCCGCAATACTCAGCTTGCTGTTCAATATTGCATCCAGACTTATATTGCCCGTCGTGTATTTCACCTTGATTCCGTCAAGGTCTCCCTCAAGTTCATTCAGATACTTTTCAGCCTCCTCAATCTGCCCCATGGCAAGATGCGCCTTAAGCTTCTGAAGATGATTATGGTAATCATGGCGCCAGCCGCGCATTTTCATATATATCTCATTTACTTCTTCAACCTGTCTGGACATCACTTCAACCTGATAGTTCAGATATTTTCTGTCGCCAAAATGAAACATCCCACGCCTCCTGATTCCGTTCTGTTCCTTCATAATCATTATTTGAAAAAGTATTTCATGAAAGCCTCATTCAGCGGACCGTATGCGCCGCGGCTGACCGGTATTGCTTCCCCGTTCTCAAGGATACATTCCTCACGGGTAATTTTATTGACAAATTCAAGATTCACAACAGCCGACCGGTTCGCCATGACAAACCTTTCGGAATCAAGTTTGCTCATCATTTCCTTAAGACTTTCCTTCCACTCATAAACCTTATCTACTGTCATCATTTGCAGATAATGCCCGTCAACCTTTACAAACATGATTTCGCTTCTTGAAAGCCTTAAATTCTCTCCCTGATACTTAATTGTGAGATAATCCTCCCTGTTACTCCCAATCTTTTCCATACATGCGTCGAGGGTTTTCATAAGCTCGCTCTCTTCAACCGGTTTTATCAGATATCTGACCGCACCTATCTCATATCCTTCAAACACATACTCTGCTTTCCCTGTAATAAACACAATCTGCACATTCCGGTCAAACTTTCTTATTTCATGTGCAAGTTCCATACCATTCATGTTTTTCATACATATATCAAGAAAAATAATATCAAATATATTCTGCCTGTTATACTTAAAAAGATATTCCTCCGAGCTCTCAGCAAATGTAATGCTGAGCCGGAGTTCTCTTGCCTCACCCCACGCTTCTACCATCTTCCCATAATAGTCACGCAGTTCAGCCTCGTCCTCTACGATTGCCACTCTGACTAACATAAGCAACTCCCTGTCTCTAATTTTTTCCAAAGGTATATGCAAACGTCAATACTTTTTTATTATCATTTTCGATATCAACCCATATATCAAACGGATAATTCCGCTGCATACGGCAATCCCAAATCCCTTTCCAATAAGTATTTCGCCTATTTCCATATTGACGGTATATTTTATTTGCAGCTCCGGCGTCGGGTCCTGATAAGGAATTCCCGCTTCTATCATCCCGTAATACCCCCCTATGAACAAAACAATAATCCCGGCCAGTATGACAGAATTGATTATCTGACAAAAAATATGATTTGTCCTTTCTTTACTAACTTTTTCTCTCATAGCTTCTCCTTCAAATTGGGACCTTTATCTGTAAAATACCCTCAATGCTTCTATCAGATAACCGACATCCTCCGCGCCCGCCGTCTCAAACGCAGAGTGCATGGCAAGCTGGGGAAGTCCGATATCGACTGTATTCACAGACACTTGTGACATTGCGATATTACCGAGCGTCGAGCCGCCTGCAATATCAGAACGGTTAGCATATGACTGACAGGGCACATCCGCCCTGTTACAGATATCCTTCATAACGGCTGCAGAATAAGCATCCGTAGCATAACGCTGACTGCCGTGATATTTGATGACAATTCCTCCATTTAACGCCGGACGGTTCGTCACATCAGCTTTTCCCTGATTATTCGGGTGAAGCGCATGCGCATTATCTGCTGAAATAAGAAAACTGTCGGCAATCATGCAATGGTATTCTTCCTCTCTTATACCAAGTCCGCTGCATATTCTGTCCAGCGTATCCTTTAAAAATGTAGACGCCGCGCCTTGTTTCGTACCGCTGCCTACCTCTTCGTTATCAAAAACCACACAGAGATTAATGAAGTTTTTTGGCGTTTCCTCTGCAATTGCAGTAATCCCTGCAAAAGCGCATTCAAGGTCGTCCAGCCTCGGTCCTGCGATAAAGGCATCGTCCGCCCCAATCATGCGGCACTTATCCCTGTTGTACAGAAAAAGGTCGCATCCCAAAATTTCTTTTTCTTTTACATCAGCCTCTTTCGCAATAAGCTTTAAAAAGCCTCCTTCAAGAGACGCATCACCTATAATCGGCTGCATATCCGTCTGAGGATTGTATTCAATTCCTTTATTCATATCACTGTTCATATGAATTGCAAGGTTGGGAATAATCGCCGCATCCTTATCCAGATTCACCAAACGGCTGCTCATACTGTCTTTTTCTTTTACTATGATTCTGCCTGCAACGGAAAGCGGCCTGTCAAGCCACGTAGAAAGAATCATTCCTCCGTATTTCTCTACATTCAGCTTCAGGTAAAAATTATCCACGGCTATCTCCGGCGACTCCTTTATTTTAAAGCAGGGAGAATCGCTGTGCGCTGCCACCATATGAAAACCCGACGGCTTTTTATCCGGTATTGTGAAAGCTATAAGTGAAGAACCGTTTCGGTTTACATAATATTTCCCTTTTTCTTCAATATGCCAGAGTTCTCTTTCTTCCAGTCTGGTGAAGCCCTCTTTATCCAGCATTTTCTCCAAATTCTCCACAGCATGGAAGCAGGTTGGGCTTTGGTCGATGAAGGTAAATAATTTCTGTAGGATTTTTTTATGGTTCATAAGATTTTTGGGTCCTTTCTATATAAATATCAAAATGTATCATTGAAGTTTATTTCGTAGATTATACCAGTATATAGGATTCAGAGGATAAATAGTGGGTTTTATAAGCTGAGAGGGCAGATTGGGCTTCAAAAAACGTTTTTCATCCTTGTTTTTCAGGCATGAAAAACCGGAAAGCACTCTGGCAAGCATTGGCTCTCCGGCTTTATTATCATTTCCTAATGCCAGAACCTCGATAGAATGCGACGACAAATATTGCTTTATTCTATCTGCCGATTCATCGGTGAAGAATATGCACTATTCAAGCTGATTCTTAGCTTTTTGATGCAAACTCTTTATTCAACTTTCGCAGACCTTTCCGCAAAACTCATTACATTGTAACATACTCATTAACAGCTTTATCAAGTAACCGTCCTAAAATATCAATATAATTTCCTCCAATGGTCTTTGCCTTCTTAATTGTCATAGGAGATACATACACAGTAAGAGGCTCTGCATTATAGGGCTTATTTCTCCCAGCTTCTATAAATGCTTTTTCCATTTCAACTGTTAATTCCGGAGAATCCTCATCATAAACAAGAGGAAGCTTTTTTGCTTCTTCTAACATTTTCTTTTCCTCATTTGTTATCTTTGTTCCTTGCTCCAGCTTAAACGATACCATAATGCACTCCTCTTTCTTTTGCGGTAGCCAAGCGCGCGGAAATCAATCTAATATTTGTTTTACGTCCTGTATATACTACAAATAAAACTTCATCTGCCATTCCAATCGTTATAAACCTATCTCCATCTATATTACTATGTGCATCATCATAAATTTCAATACGGTTTTCATTTAAAATACTTTAGCTGCAATTTCAAATGAGATACCATGTTTCTTTATATTAATTCTTGCTTTTTCTTCGTCCCATTCAAAGTTTATATCCATATTGCTTTTATCACCACTCAACAAACATTTTCTTCTTATATCATATATTATACACATCATTCCGTTAAAATACAATAATCTGAAAAGTCTTTATTATGTACTTTTGAAACTTCTCCGGCACTTTATAGCTCTATTGCACTTTATTCCACAATCAGAATCCCAACCCCCACCTTCTTTATCTTCTTAGCGGCAAGATAAGCAAAGGCAAAGAAAAGTCCGCTGACAATTCCGGCAAGCATCATCATATTAAGCGGATTTAGGTCAGAAGTAAAGTGACTGATTCCGCACATTGCAAGCATAGCCGAAACCACAGGGTCAGTCAAAAGCGCGCTCAATGCGATTCCCAGCAGTGAACCGGCTACTGCCACCATGCCAAACCGCAGGGCAAAGGCAAGTCTTAACTTTTCCGATACAAATCCCAAGGATTTATATATACCCAAATCATGCTGTTCCCGATATAAAACCTTACTCCCCGTCAAATATACCGTTATCAGTATGAAAACTATAGTTATTACATACATCAGTTTTGTCAACGCTGACATAGCAAGAACTATGCTGTCTACTCCCGACCATGTGTTTGTATCAATATTTACCGCTTCTTTGTACATTTCATTCAAACTATCGGTTAGTTCTTCTACCATAGAAGTGTCCCGAAGCTGATAGTACCAATAATATGATAATTCTTCCTCTTCGCTAAACCGTTCAATGCCTTCCCTGCTAATGGCGAAATTTGTTCCCATATCATTTGCGCACTGATAGATGCCGCTTACGATAAAATCCTTTTCTTCGCCGCTGTAATTAATCGAAACCGTATCCCCTATACCGATGCCAAGCTCTTTTGACACGAAGTCCGTTACAACTACTTCATTATTATACAGGCAGGTTCTTCCTTCGAGCACATTAAAATATTCGGGAGCAGAAGTAACATTCATTAAATATTCTATCTGATTAATTGCTGCTCTGGTCATTTTAAATTGATATTGGATTATGATTCCCGCCTGAGCATCAATCCATTCTTCCGCTTCCTTTTTAGTTTCCTCATCATCATATTGAATACCAAAATCATAAGGCATGGCATTAAAAGATGCCATAAGTCCCTGCCCGTCTTCTCCTATCCATGCATCTACTCTGGCTGTTAATGCCAAAAAGAATACCAATAACGATGAAATGAAACATGCGCTGATATACTGTTTCTTTCCGGATATCAGCTGCCTGTATGCCAGCCAGAAGTTTATACCTCTTTGGCGTATTGAAGCTGTAAATCTGCTTTTGAAATAAACGTCTCCCGCTCCGCCGCGGATTGCCTGAATCGGCAGAACCTTTTTAATTTTAGCTGTTCTGATAAATACGAATCCCGTTATAAACAATCCTACTGCCCCAAGTACAAGAAAACTTATTCCTACAGGCATATTTGACGGTATAACCAGACCGGTAGTCGTAACCGTCATTTGCCCTATCAATCTTACAATGAACGATGAAGCCGGTACGCCCAGCGCCATTCCGCAAATAACTACCAACAGATACTGCAATAGCTGCAAGGTGCGAAGCCTTATACCTGTATATCCCACTGCCTTCATGATTCCCATATCCACATAATCCTGCTCGATACTGCTGCTTATGCTATGCCCTATTATAATCATGGTTGTAACTAACAGTACCAGAACAAACGCCAGAAGGAAACCAGAGAAAATATCCTGTAGAATAAGCATGAACCCCATTATTGTAGATTTGGAATATGAAAAACTTAAAGCTTGGTATAAATCGGTTTCATCACCCAGCAGGCGTTGAAATTCTCCCATATTTAAGCTGCTGCCCTCCGCCTTGAATACATGAAGCATACTTCCTGCGCGTCCCATCTTCCTGTCTCCGGCAGCTTCATATTTATCGGCAAGTCTCTGCATATCAGCCTGGGTCATCAACACGTCCTTCATTCCCATCATCGCGCTTCCGCTTATAGGGTCCTCAAAAAAGCCCTTAATTGTATAACACGCTACATCCTGCTCGCCTGTTATCTCAATTTCCAAGACATCTCCAATCTGTGCGTCATATAAAGATTGAAACGCAGGAGATACATATACTTCTCCTTCCTTCAAATCTTCTGCCTCTTCTTCTATTCCGGTGAGACTGCTGTTATAAACATGATAATCATACCGTGCATCATCCCACGCCAACGCAATTATTGTGCCTTTGACAATAGTTGAATCATCACTTCCGATCACATGAAAAACGTCGCAAAAAACACAATTCCGCACCTCTACTGCTTCCACATCATCAACTTCTCTTATCTGCCTGGTAAGTTTTTTCATATCCTCAGACTCCGAATTGATTTCCATAACCCACCAGGTAATATCTCCAAACCCAAGCCTGTCTATCTGTTCTTCTTCATACGAACTGGAATTTTTCCATATAGATAACACCGCACACAGAGATACGGTTATAATGAAAATAAGCATCAAAATCCCAATAAAGCTCCCCTTCTGACTCTTAATATTAGCTCTTAACAGTGTAAAATACTTCATAATAATTTCCCATCCTCTTTCTGTCTAATCTCGCTAAACAATTGCAGAACTTCATATTTCCACAACGGCCGCATGTAAACAATCCTTTTTGCGGCCTACCACTCCATAGACGCCAGCCACGCATCCACCTGCTTCTCCCTGTTTCTGGCATCCTCCTCACGGTACGGCGGCATGGGCATTTCCCCTATAATCCTTCCGTCTTCCAGATACAGAAGCCTTGTCGCACGTATCGCTGCCTTAATATCATGCGTTACCATCAGAATACTCTGTCCTTTATCATTCAGACTTGTTAAAAGCTTCAACACCTCTTCGGTGTTCCGCTTATTAAGCGCTCCTGTAGGCTCGTCTGCAAAAATAATTCCCGGCTCATTGATCATCGCCCTTGCAATAGCGGCACGCTGCGCCTCTCCGCCCGACACCTGCGACGGAAGCCGCATCATAGCCACTTCCACATTCATTCTGCGAAGCAGTTCCACCGCACGTTCCTTTACTTCCTTCTCTTTCTTAGCTTTATCCAGATATCCGGTTATAGTAACATTTTCCAAAAGAGTCAGATTGCTTACAAGATGCGCCTGCTGGAATACGAAACCAAACTCATACGCGCGCAGTTCCGCCATCTCCTTTTCTTTTAACCTGCTTATAGCACGCTCTTTATAATACACTTCGCCGCTTGTAGGTCTGTCCATGCCGCTTAAGGCATAGAGCAGCGTGGATTTTCCGGCTCCTGACGAACCCATGATAACCGTAAAATCCCCATCGTAAATTTCCATATTAATCATGTCAAGGACATGATTCTGTCCCCCGTTATTTGCAAAACTCTTACAGAGATCGCTGGATTTCATGATAACTTTTTTCATAATCGTTCTTATCCTTTCCTAAGTGTTGTAAAATCACAAAAGATATGATATCAGAATAATTATTAAGAAGTCTTTAAGAACTGTAAATAATTTTTCATTAGTATATCCGTTACTATTCCGAAAGTAAATGACAGCGATACAAGACCGATAATAAACTCCACATTGAAGAAATAAATGATTTGCCAAATGGAACTTGTAAGGCAGATGATAACTAAGCGGAATAAAAAATAAAATTTGGCAATTATTAGTAGACTTGTGTAAACAGTTTGTGCTAGAATTTAAAAACAGGATATCTGCTTTTTATATTATCTTCCGGTTTGATGAACATGACATTATAATATGCTTACCTGGAGAGCCGGGGGACGTGCTCTCACCTAAACCGAGTACCTTTCGGGGGAGGTGATTATTATGAGTACATATGAGGAATTGAGTTTGATTGTAAGCATTGCTTTACTAACCGTAGCGGTTCTGAATTTGAAAAATCGTCGCTCAGCAGCGACGATTCCAAGAATGCTTCGCATTCTCATTGGAATGTTTTACACTGCGGCGTAATTTCCTATAAGATAAGAAACAGCCGTCCTGCTCCTGACAAATGAAGTGAACCCCTTTTGTTAGACAAAATAAAAGTCTAATGAAGGGGGATATTT
>CAZRKN010000031.1:0-50588 GCA_964600805.1 uncultured Bacteroides sp.
TTTCTTTACGGAGTATAATAAGCTTATCAATGAGATGGATTCCTTATATAATGCGGAATCTTCCAAGGGCTATGAGCCGCTTACTTCCGAAGAGAAGGATGCTATGAGCGATAGTGAAATCGAGGAGTGGGAGAAGAAGATTAAGGATTCGCTGCTTCGCAGGGACAGTACGTTAAGCTCGGTGTCATTTTCTATGGTTTCAATACTGCTGCAAGGCGCAGAGGTAAACGGCAAGAAGATGTATTTATCAGACTTTGGAATTAATACGCTCGGTTATTTCAAAGCAGCTGAGAATGAGAGAAATGCATATCATATCAATGGAGATCCTGATGATGCCGATACAAAGGCTGAAGATGATGTGTTAAAGAAGATGATTGCAAACAATCCGGATACGGTTATGAATTTCTTCACCAAGCTGTCTACGAATTTATATGATAATCTGACCAAGCAGATGGCATCTACTACGCTCAGCAGTGCATTTACTGTTTACAATGATAAGCTGATGAAAGAAGAGTATAAAGATTATACGGATAAGATTACTAAAGAGGAAGAGAAACTTAATAATATGATGGATAAATGGTACAAGAAGTTTTCCCAAATGGAAGTTGCAATGTCTAAACTGGAATCCAGAAGCAGTTCTCTTACAAGTATATTGGGAGGCTGATAAAGTACCGGATATGGTGTGTTAAGATCAAGGAGGAGAATGACTATGCCAGCACGTAATCCCTTTGCAGAATATACAAATAATAAAATACTGACCGCCTCACCGGCAGAAGTGACACTTATGCTATATGAGGGAGCTATTAAGTTCTGCAATATGGCCATTATTGCAATAGAGAATGGGGAAACAGAGAAAGCTCATGTGAATATCAAGAAAACGCAGCGTATTATAGAAGAATTCAGGAATACGCTGGATCATAAATATGAGGTTTCAGAGGAATTTGACAAAATATATGTATATCTTCTTAGACGACTGTTAGAGGCCAATATTAAGAAGGATAAGGATATATTGGAAGAAGTCAATATGCATCTTCGAAGTGTCAGGGATACATGGAAAGAGGTTATGAAACGCTGCAGACAGGCGTAGAGAGGGCGGGTATGAGTCAGAATATTGCACAAATATTATTACAGAGTCTTGAGAAGAAAAATCAGGTACTTGATGATATTATCACACAAAATGATATACAGGAAGATATCCTGAAGCAGGATGATCTGGATATAGATGCTTTGGATGCTTCGGTAGAAAAGATTGGTGCCCTGATTGAAGAATTGGAAAAGCTTGATGACGGCTTCGAAGTAGTGTATGATAAGGTCCGTACAGAAATTGTGGGGAATAAATCCATGTATCAGACTGAGATAACGAAGATGCAGGATAATATTCAGCAGATTACCGATAAAGTTGTGAAGATTAATGCGGCTAAGATGCGTAATCAGATGCGTGCTGACAATCATTTTAAGAAGAAGACCCAGAAGATCAAAAATTCCATGTCTAAGGTTAAGGGGGCAAGGAGTTACTATGACAGCATGAATAATCTTAATCATGTTGCGCCCCAGTTTTATGACAGTAAGAAGTGATTAAAAAATTTGTCAAAAAATTTAAAATAACCCTAAAGTAAATCAAATTTGCACCGATATATATTACAAGTAAAGCAAGTTGTTTACTTACTTAACAATAGTTACTTCTGTAACTTCCGTAATGGAACCTAAGGCATCGTATGAGCCGGAGAACCATTACAAGCAAAAAATAAGCGGCAAGGATGCCGCATCAAATTCAAGGAGGAATATATTATGGTAGTACAACACAATCTTACAGCAATGAACTCTAACAGAATGCTTGGTGTAACAACAAGCGCTCAGGCAAAATCAACAGAGAAGTTATCTTCCGGTTACAAGATCAACCGTGCAGCAGATGATGCAGCAGGTCTGTCAATTTCCGAGAAGATGAGACGTCAGGTAAGAGGTCTTACACAGGCTGCAGCTAATGCACAGGACGGTATTTCCGTAGTACAGACAGCTGAAGGTGCGTTGAACGAAGTTGAGGATATGTTACAACGTATGAATGAGCTGGCAGTTAAAGGTGAGAACGGTACATTGACGACAACAGACCGTGCTTCCATTCAGGCTGAAATCAAACAGTTGATGAGTGAAGTTGACCGTGTACAGAGTACAACCACATTCAACGAGATGAACCTGTTAGACGGTTCTTTCATCAAAGGTCTGCAGGTAGGTGCAGAAGCTGGTCAGCATATTGAAATCAGCGTTGCTAATATGAGTATGTTTGGTTTGGCAAGCAATATTGGTGATGCAACTGGTGCTGGTGGTAAGCTGTATACCAAGATTACTTACAACAATTTGAACGCAGGTACTACAACGGTTACAGGAACAACCTATAAATTGGATGGTAACACTGTACAGGGTAGTTCAACAGATTTGAAAGTAAATACTTGGAGTGCAATGACTGCGAATGGTTACAATAAGAAAGTAATGACAACTGCTATTGCTACAGCTCTGCTTAAATCTTTCATGAACCTGTCAACAGGTAAGCCAAGTACTGTTGCTACAACACAGCAGTTCAACAGCTTAAATGCATTCATCAAGGGCGCTTTGGCATTAGTATCTTCTCAGAGATCTGACCTCGGTGCTATCCAGAACAGACTTGAGCACACTATTGCTAACTTGAACAACATTGTTGAGAATACATCATCTGCTGAAGCGGCTATCCGTGATACAGATATTGCTACAGAGATGGTTAGATACTCCAACAACCAGATCTTACAGCAGGCAGGTACATCAATGCTGTCACAGGCAAATCAGAGCAACCAGTTGGCACTTTCCTTACTTGGTTAATTGCTGCATAACAACTAAACAATATTGTAAGGTAAACTACCAGAAGAGCCGTTCGTATGAGCGGCTCTTTTTATCTTATAGGAAATTACGCCGCAGTGTAAAACATTCCAATGAGAATGCGAAGCATTCTTGGAATCGTCGCTGCTGAGCGACGATTTTTTATGATTAGAGAATAACAATGGAAGGAATCGTAATAAAAAATGAGATAGGTTATGCAATATGTGTGATCAGGTAAAAAGTTAGATATTGGTACCAGAAATGCACAGTTTAAAGAGGAATGTCCGGAAGATATCCGGAATGAGGCAAAGGAACTGGTAATTAGTTTCATTCAACTGCAAATCCGTTCCAATGCTTCCAGTGCCGGCGCATAATCGCTGCATCTGCGGTAGTGTTCAGCAGCGATGTCTTTCTTTCCGAAAAGCTCATATATGAAGCCGATGTTATAAGAGGCAATTTTTGGTTCTACAGAGTCCCGCGTAGGTGCAGTAAGTGCCTTTACAAACTCAGGAAGAGCCTTGAGCGGTTTATTGGCAAGAAGGTAAGCACGTCCAATCATGCATAGATAGTCTGCGTTATCGCTATAATACTCATAATATGACAGAAGTTGCATTGCTTCCCCAATCTTCATATTATCTAATAAAATACTGCCATAATTACAGACAAGTATACGCGTATAGTCATTTTCCGGAGCTGGGTTATGTGCGATTGATATTTCAAAATATTTCGCAGCATGTTCCGTATCCCGCATAAGCATATAGCATTGCGCGATTTGAAAGTAATTATAGGGGTCATCAGGTTCTGTTTTTATCATATCCAGAAGAAGATTCATGTCACGCATAGCTTTTTCTTTAAGATATTCTTTGCTGCCTGCATATCCGAAGTGATCTGCTGTGATAGGAGCATTATAAGAAGTATAGCAGATATTGCCAATAGGTGTAAGCACTTCGTGGATTGTTCTTTCAAAGTGATAATATTTACGATTAAAGATACGTTCAATCTGACAGATTTGGCAGCATTTTTCATCGTTCACTTCAAAATAATCCATCCGCTTCATTAGTCCTACACTTTTTGGGTTCTGCTCGATCAGAGTCTGTAACTGTTCCAGCTCCAGTTCTGTAATGCATTCATCGGTGTCAATACACAGGATGACATTATGGGCAGCACGGCTTATTGAATAATTTCTGGCTGCACTGAAATCATTTATCCATTCAAAATCATATACTTTATCTGTATATTTATGTGCAATCTCTTTGGAATTGTCGGTTGAACCTGTATCTACAACTACAATTTCAAAAGGATATGGCTGCAGCGAAGACAGACATTTATCTAAATATTCGGCTTCATTTTTGGTAATTATACATACAGAAATAGGAATCATAACATATTCTCCGTTCTATGAATATTTTTTATCTTATAGGAAATTACGCCGCAGTGTAAATCAATCCAATGAGAATGCGAAGCATTCTCTTAATCGTCGCTGCCGAGCGACGATTTTTTATAATTTACATCCAAATATTTCAACAACCGGAACTTAGTCAATTGTTACAAAGTTCATTAATTCTTTTTTTAGCCGGCTCAAAATCTCCACATTGCTTATAGCAGTCGACTGCTGTAGGAATGTCTCCCAGAAGCTCACAGATTTCACCACTACGATAGACAGGCAGGAAGCTGTTAGCTCCGGTCTGTGTGCATAGCGGTACACCAATTGCCTTACTATATTGTTCAAGGGCTTTCTCGTACATCTGATTTTGCTTATATATATTTCCCATTAGATAGATAAAGTCTGCCAAAGGAGAAAATTCATCATAAATACTTTCAAAACCCAGAGCGGTTTCTTGTTGCCCTGTTAGAAGGAGAACATTCCCATAGGAAACAACCATAGCTTGAACATATGCCAGCTCCGGATCTAAATCATAGGAAAGCCCTTTGCTGTAATATTCACAAGCTTGTGGGAAATCTCCAATTATTTCACAAGTTTTTCCAAGCTGATAATAAAGATAAGGGTTATCCGGATCAGTGGCAAACTGCTTTTGTAAAAGAGTAAAGTTTCGCACAAATTTGGCAGTACGTTCTTCTGCATTCATATCGTATCCTGTATGCCGGATAGTGGTTTTTAAAAGATAGGCGTTGAAATCTCTGCTGCGAATCGGAGTCAGCTGCTCATGAATCATTCCGGTGTAGTGATAGAGCCGCTTGTCAAAAAAACGCTCCGTATTATCTGTATTATTAATAGTAGCAATACCATTTTCAGTTACTATATTTTCCCGTGTTACAGAACCTACGCTGTCAGCCAGATGCTTACGGAACCATGTAAGCTCTTCTATATCTATAGTCTTAATGTATTCATCACAATCAAGCATAAATATCCAATTATTGGAAGCAGCACGCAGAGAGAAATTTCTGGCAGCACTGAAATCATCGCACCACTCAAAGTCAAGCACCTTATCGGCATATTTTGCGGCAATCTCTTTTGTTTTATCGGCAGAACCCGTATCCACCACTATGATTTCAAACCCAAAAGGCTTAATGGAAGCAAGACATTTTTCGATTCTATTCTCTTCATTCTTTGAAATGATGCATACAGATATTGGAAGCATGATAAATTTCCTTTCTATTCGATTCCAAGCTCTTTTAGTCTGTTTATCGCAAGTGGATACCCATAAGCTGCAGATTTCTTGTAAAATGCTATACCCTCCGGAAGTTTGCCGATGTTTTCATTAATTAAGCCTATGTTGTAGTAAGCAATAAAGGTATTTGCTCCTTCTACTCCGGTGTTAGGGCATTGTGTCGCTTTGACAAATTCCATCATAGCTTTGAGCGGCTGTTCATTATTCAGGTAAACAAGACCCATATTGCAGAGAAAACTTGCGTCATTTGAAAAGTTACCATAAATCGGTTCAAAAAATTCGAGGGCTTCCTTATGTCTTCCGGTTTTAGTCATGGAAACCATAAAAGAATTTGCTATTGTAAAGAGCCATGGCTGGTCTTTGCTTATATGCAGTTCAAATGCTTTTTTATAATAAATATAAGCATTTTCATGATCGTTAATACTGTTATAAGATTGTCCTACCTGAAAATAGAAATATGGTTCACTGGGATTTCTTTCTATTTCTTTAAAGAGCAGGGAGTTGTTTCTTTCAACTTTTTTACGTTTAGCTTCTTCATTGCCCATATAACCGTCGTGGTCTACCGTAAGCGGAATATCATAACGCTCATAGTAGGTTCCGTTGGTTTTGATTTCCGTGACCTGCTCATGAATAGTCTGCCTGTATTCGTAATAACGTCTATGGAATAGGCGCTCTACACGGTCAGGTGAATTATACACTTTGCCCTCATGCTCATAAAAGTTATTACGAAGCAGCATGCCGACACCGCGGGGATGTTCCTCTATAGCTTTATATAAAGTTTCTATGTCCAGTTCTGTCAGGTACTCGTCACTGTCCAGAACCAGTATATAGTTGTGTGATGCCTTCTTTATGGAAAAATTTCTCGCCGCGCTGAAATCATCAATCCATTCAAAATCATAAACCTTGTCCGTATATTGCAGGGCAATCTCTTTAGTGGAATCCTTAGAACCTGTGTCAACAACTATGATTTCAAAGCCGTATGGCGTAAGCGGCGACAGGCATTTGCCGATTCTGTTTTCTTCATCTCTGGTTATAATGCATACTGAAATAGGAATCATATTTTAACCTCCATGCTTGCTGTATCTGCGCAATTCATTGCGTACAGGCAGCATATTCCAAATTCGATTTTGTGTGGCTTGCACATTACTGCAGCATTTCCTGTACGCGGTGGCGGTATGTATGCCCTGCGGCAAGCTTGTCATGTCCTGATGCAGCAATTGCCTGCCGTTCATCTTCATGTGCCAGATAATAATCTATTTTGTTCAATAAATCTTTTTCACTTTCATAAAACTCAAAATCTTCTCCGGGATTGAAATAATCAAAGAAATCATTCTGATAATTACTGAGCAGGAATCCTCCGCTTCCCATGATATCAAAGGCACGCTGCGGGATACCGCTTTTAATGCTGCGCAGGGAAATATTTAAATTTATCCTGCTTCTCTTAAATACTAACGGCATTTCCCTGTATGGTTCAACACTTCCATGATTAACCAGATTGGGTAATGTAAAATCCGGGTCATGAGTGAATAAATCAAATCTATGTTTCTTTGTAATCGATTTAATCAGACTCGTTCGTTCCAACCCTGTAATCTTACGGTTTATGACATACTGGGCGTACAGAAACTCTTTTGTCTCTACGCCGTCCGGATTAGGGTCCATAGGGAGCGCTTTATATAAATCATCCATGACAGGACCTAAAGACTCCTGTATAAAATTATACCCTTGTATCTGCATCTGAGAAGCCATTAGTGCATCAAGATAACCCTTAGCATAATCCGACAGATTTGTCATTCTGTCAAAAAAATTGTGTTTTTCGGTATAGAGCGAACCCAGAAAAGAAATATCATATAAAAAGTTCATACCATTGTCTGCCATATTAGCAGAGTTTGATGGTGAAATCTGATTAATATTAGAATCTCTGACCGGCAGTAAATCCAAACGCTCTACATTAGCCGCCATTGGCAGATAGTGTACCGTTTGTATCCCCGCTTTGTGAAACTCCATATAGAGATCCTTATCAAATACATAAATTGTATTACAGGGATTAATCGTGGTATATGAATACAGCATTACATATGGACTGTCATAAATCCATGAAATATAGCGTATATTTTCTTTTCGGCAGACATTGGAAATGACCGGAAAGTAGTTAAATGAAAACACAACGTCAGGAACTTCACGGTGCATCACCTCAGCAAGACCGGCTTCTATAACTTCGTCACGTCTGGAATCTTTATTGGAAAAAGGAAAGCATACAAGAATATGGCCTTCTTTGCGGAACGCCTCTTTCATATCCTCATTTCCGAAACTTGCCCATTCAATAAATAATATTTTCATATAGACAGTATGACATATTTTTGATATATAATCAACTTTCAAATTTTCTTTTCTGTTACATGGCGGAACACATTATCGGTATTTATCACAGATTTATCGCTTCGGTACAGAATTTAAGTGTATAAGCCTTTGTTTGGCGGGTTCAAATTTACCGCACTTTATATAATATTCGCACGCCTCATTTATATGCCCCATGCACTCATATATGACACCTATATTATAATTAGCCCGATAACTGTTTACTCCTTCTACAGAAAACTGTTCCATAGTAGTAGCCTTTCCGAATTCTTCAATGGCTTCTGTAAAACGTGCATTGTTCATATAGATAAGTCCCATCAGGAAGACAAAATCTGCCCTAATGGCAAAGATGTCGTAGATACCGGTAAGCTGCAATGCCTCTGCATAGCGTTTCATGTCAAGCAGGCAGTATCCGTAGGATTCCACCATATTCTGGACGTAACCCTGAGTGGGGTCCACATCCATAGAAAGACCGAGATTGAACCATTCGTAAGCTTTTTCAAAATCTTTCAGCCTCATGCAGCTTTGACCTAACTGATAATAGAGATAAGAGTCTTCGCCTTGGGTTTCAAGCTCTTTTTCCAGCAGGGCAATATTACGAAGGGATTTTTCACGCATTTCTTCTTCGGAACCATTATAACCGACGTGTAGGATAGTAATCGGGACGGCGAATGCTTTGTTGGGTGCACTTATAATTTCATCGCAATGTTTTTCGGCATCAACCTTTATGTCGCAGTAGTTTTCGCTGCTGCAGACACTATTTTTTTTCAACTGTTCATGTATAGCGCCTTCAAAGTGAAAAAAGTTTCTGTTAAAAAAGCGGCTGACGCGGATATTCTCAATTGAGACTTGTCCGTTCTGAGTGAAACGATTGCGAATCAAAACCTGCCCTACATCTTGAAGATGCTGTCTCGTCAATTCCAACAGAGCGTTCATATCAATGGATTCCAGATATTCATCGCAGTCGATGCTGAGTATCCAATCATTTTCCGCCTGCGCAATTACATAGTTTCTGGCAGCGCTGAAATCGTTTATCCAGTCAAAGTGATAGATTTTGTCGGTATACTTTGCAGCAAGCTCCATAGTTCGGTCTGTTGAGCCGGTGTCTGCCAAAACTATCTCACAGTGGCAGCGTTTTAACCTTTTAAGACATTCTTCGATATGTTGCTCTTCATTTTTTGCAATCATACATACGGAAATCGGCAGCATGGTCATATTTCTTCCAATCTTTTGGCGGCATCGTTAAAGTCGCCGCATTTCTTATAATATTCTCTGGCTTTTTCCTTGTCGCCTAATGTTTCATATATACTTCCTATATTGTAGTAAGCGCGGTAACTGTTGACACCTTTACGTGAAAACACGGACATTGTTGTTGCTTTCTTGAATTCTGTGATTGCCTGTTCCCACATACCTTTTTTCATATAAATCATGCCCATCAGATAGACGAAGTCGGCGCGGTTGGCAAACAGGTCATATTTTTCCTTTAAGTCCATTGCTTTATCATATTTTGCAAGCTCAATCAGGCAGTAGCCGTAAGTTTCCATCATACTCTGAACAAATTCCGAATGTGGATTGGCGGCAAGCCCAAGTCCTAGTTTATAGTAATGTATCGCTTTTTCCATATCGTTAAGAGAGAGGTAGTTCTGTCCAAACTGGAAATAGATATATGGATCGGGTCCTTTTACCTCCAAATCATGCAGAAGCATTTCCAGATTACGTGTAGCGCGCATACGTTTGTCCGATTCCGATACGTATCCTTCATGGTAGAATGTCAGTGGAAGCTGAAAAGATTCAGGCTCCCTGCCATCCAGTGTCATTACCTGTTCATGTACGCTGCCTTCATAGTGGCAGTATTTACGGTTGAAGAGTCTGGCAATGTGTTCCGTCATAATGGAGCGTACACCCTGAATGATATAAGGATTATTACGTACAATCATCCCGGCGCGGGTACAGTTTTCCTTTATAGTATTCTCTATATCGATGAGATTGATGTTTTCCAGATATTCATCACAGTCGATAATCAGAACCCAGTCGTTTGAAGCCTGATTGACGGAATAGTTTCTTGCTGCGCTGAAATCATTGCACCAGTCGAAGTGATAAACCTTATCCGTATATTTTTTGGCAGTTTCCACGGTTCTGTCCACAGAACCGGTATCGACAACTACAATCTCAAATTTGCAGGGGCGAAGCCTTTTTAAGCATTCTTCTATGTGTATATCTTCGTTCTTTGCAATCATACAGACTGTAATAGGTAACATTGGTAATAAGCCCTTTCATTTGTGTATAATGTTGAATCAGTTCTTGTATAAATATTTTATCATTTTATAATAATCCTTACAATAAAAATATGAATAAGACTGTTGCTATAACATAACATATGAAAATTTTACAAAAAATTGTAAAGCAAGTATTAAGATTATATAATTTATAACCGATATAATATAAGATAAGATGTATTAGATAAGTTTCGTTTTTTTGTGTGAGGGGTGTAAAGATGAACATAACAAGTGCTAACCATATGTCAGGGGCTATGTCTGCAGTTCAGGGAAACAGATCAAATCAGGACAGCCATGAGAAAAATATCCAAAACCGGATCTCGAGCCTTCAGGGGAAAATGCGCGACCTCTCCTATAATACCGAAATGTCAGCCGATGAGAAATCTGATAAGAAAAAGAAGCTTCAGGAGCAGATTCAGAATCTTAACAGCGAGTTAAAACAGTATCAGCTTCAAAAGCGTCGTGAAGAAGCCGAAAAGAAACAGTCGGAAGCGACAAAAAGCAATGAAAACGCTGAAAAACCTTTATCAGAAAAAACCGATGTCAATGGTAGTGAAACCGCTGTAAATACAGCTGATGACACTGAAAATGCAGCCACATCCGTCGGTGTTAACAGCACAGAGAGCAGCAGGGATACCGACAGTCAGACGGGGCAGGATAAACAGGAGCTTAGCCTGGGCAGAGCCGAATCCGAAATGATGGTTTCCTTTTCCAATACTAAAAAGCAGATTGCAAACATGGAAAAAATCCGGACAAATCTAACCGGATTAATGCGTACTGCCGAAACTGACGAAGAGAAATTGAAGCTGCAGAAAAAAATTGATAAAGTATCAAATATAATCGAAAATAAGGCACAAAAAACAGCTGATAAGCTGGCAGAAACCCGCGAAGAGGAGAAAACGAAAAAAGAAAAAATACGCGAGATGTTAAAAGAGCAGGAAGCCCGAAGGGCTAATATGAAGGCTGCTGTTCCTAAATCCGGCAAGAGTGTATTTGGAGACAATGAATACGGAAAAGTATTGATAACTCGAAAGAAATCATAATCTGTAGTTTATAAAAATTTGCAGAAATCTGCTTGCATATAGCTTTATTTAATGATAATATTAAGATATACTTATTATAAGTGTGTGTATTATAAATTTGCATTGATATTTATTCTATAACGAGGCAACGGATAGCCGGTCGAATTAACATGACAGCAGATTTCAAATTTCAAGGAAGAAAGGAGGAGCGTCATGTCGTATAATAGTATTCATAATTATAATAATATTTACAATTTCTATATGACTACCTATGCGCCTAAATCCAGCACGCCTTATGATTCCCATAAGAAAAGCGAGTTGCGCGGTATATATAATTCCATTGTAAAAATGAATAAAGAAGCTCCTTTGTATATTCTTGATACCAGCAGGGAATCATGTTCTTTTGCTGTCGGCATGAAGGAAAATGCCAGAGAGCTGCGCAATACAATCGCATCTCTTGGCGGCGTCAACGAAGACGAACTGTTAAATAAGAAAGCTGCCTATTCCAGTAATGAGAATATTGCATCAGCTTCCTTTATAGGTACACCGGCTGACAGTGAAAATGCGCCTTCAATTGAGGTGGAAGTGCGTTCTCTTGCTTCCCAGCAGATTAATATGGGTAAATATCTACCGGGAGACGAACCTATAGGGCTTCCCGCCTCAACCTATTCTTTTGATTTAAACATAGATGAATTGAATTATGAGTTCCAGTTCAATATTAAACCTGAAGATACTAACAGAAATGTACAGGAACGTCTGACACGACTGATCAACAATGCCAACATAGGCATTTCAAGTCAGATATTAACTGATGATGAGAATAACTCCTGTCTGAGACTGGAATCTAATGCAACAGGATTAAAAGACACTAAACCGCATATTTTCCATGTATCAGACCATAATACCAGCAAAACATCCGGTGCTGTTGATTATCTGGGATTGGATTATATCGCATCTCCCGCGGTCAATGCCAGATATCTGGTAGACGGCAGGGAATATACTTCTCCTTCCAATCATGTAACGGTAGGACGCGTGTATGAATTGACTCTGAACGGAGTCAGCAGTGAAGATGGCGAAACTGCATCAATCGGATTAAAGACAGATGTAGAATCTCTGACTGAAAATATCAACACATTGGTAAAAGGATATAATTCATTTTTGCGTGCTGCCGCCGAATACAGCGACGCGCATCCCAAGAGCAACCGTATCGTTCATGAATTGGGAAGCATCACCAGGCTATACGCAGACGGACTGACTACGGCGGGGCTTAACTTAAACCTTGACGGTACATTGGAAATTGATACTGATGCGGTTCAAAAGACAGCAATGGGCGATGATGATACCAAAAAAGCATTTTCCTCCATTATGGATTTCACACGTTCTCTGGTGCGTAAATCCAATCAGATTTCCTTAGATCCGATGAATTATGTAAATAATGTCATTGTAGCATATAAGAATCCCGGCAAGAACTTTGCCACGCCATATATTACAAGCGCTTACAGTGGAATGATGTTCAACAGCTATTGCTGAAAAATGCTAACAAACTTACAGCCGGAGTTAATCTCCGGCTGTTTCTTTTTCTGCCATCTGCAACGCAGCTGCAATCACCTTATCCATATCATAATACTTATACCGTCCAAGCCTTCCGCCAAACAGGACTCCTGACTCTTTTTCGGCCAGTTTACAGTACTCGGCAAACAACGCATCATTCCTCTCATTATTGACCGGATAATACGGCTCCTCTCCGGGTTTCCATTCCATAGGATACTCTCTTGTAATAACAGTACCGGTCTGCTTCCCGAACTCAAAATGCTTATGCTCTATGATTCTGGTATATGGTGTCTCCCTGTCTGTATAGTTGACAACTGCATTTCCCTGATAGTTGTCGCATTCAGGCATTTCCTCATGTTCAAAACGCAGAGAACGATACTCCAGATGGCCAAGCTGATAATTGAAATACTCATCAATCATTCCTGTATACACCACTTTAGAAAAGGTATTTCCCGAGCCGTCAACAAAACTTCCGTTTCCGTCTTTTGGCGCAGACTTTATGTATTCCTGATATGATGTTCCTGTTTTAACTTCAATACCTTCCAGCATCTTCTCTGCGATATAGGTATATCCGTTAACAGGAATGCCCTGATACACATCATTAAAATAATTATTGTCATAGGTAAAACGAAGCGGAAGTCTTCTGATGATAAATGCAGGCAGTTCCCTGCATTCACGCCCCCACTGCTTTTCCGTATATCCTTTGACAAGCTTCTCATATACATCGCGGCCAACAAGCGACAATGCCTGCTCTTCCAAATTTTTCGGTTCTCCTATGTTTAACTGCTCAATCTGTCTTTCAATCTCAGCTTTCGCCTGTGCGGGAGTCAGAGTACCCCACATTTTGCTAAATGTATTCATATTAAAAGGAAGATTATACAATTCTTCATGATACCTTGCTACAGGCGAATTGACATAATGGTTAAATTCCGAAAATTGGTTTATATAATTCCATACTTTCTTATCCGACGTATGGAAAATATGCGCTCCATATTTATGCACATTAATTCCAAGAACCGATTCCGTGTAAATATTTCCGGCAATATGATTCCTTTTATCAATGACAAGAACCTTTTTTCCGCTTTTATTCAACTCATATGCAAACACAGCGCCAAACAAGCCGGCTCCGACAATCAAATAATCATATTGCATAATTTTTCTCCATTAAATTATATTATTGCTCTTCCGCCTGATATTTCTCAAGCTGCGCATAATCTTCCATAAGTTCAAGCGCTTTCTTGCGTCCAGTCTTGTTCAGCTTAACATAATACTGCATTACTCTATTCTCAAGAATCTTGCTGCCAAGCGGGCTCTTCCTGTCTAAAGGAGAAAAGTCTACCGGATTCAAATTCAGTTTGTCACACATTCTGATAACAGTTCCATAGGCCATACCTTCAATGCCCCTGTCAAGAGCCGTTACCAGCGTAGAATAAGGAATCTCCATATCGATTGCAAACTGTCTTACGCTCTTGTACTGTGATAAAATCTCTTTCTTTAAAATTTCTGCTTTCGTCATGTTTCAGACCCTCCTATAATGTAAATATTTAATGTGAAAATATATTTATCACTTTGTGATGATAATACTTTACCACAAATATTTAAGAAAGAAAACCACTTTGTCAAAATTTTTAACGCAATTTCGTTGCATTGTTCAAAATATTGGTAAATGAATCCTGTTTATTGTTTAAAAAGTCCATATATTCTATAGTTTCATCTACTGTGTTATGATTATCAAGTTGACAGATAGAAAAAAGGTATGCTATAGTGAATAAATTGCAATTAGGAGCATTGATATTATGAAAAGATGTAACATTTGTGTTATTCCTGCATACCCGTTAGAAAATGTACAGCTTATGAAGGATCGTGTTGTGATTCCTTATGTATGTTTTAGGCATTTTGGCAGCAGTATGGTGATTCTCACACAGAAGAATGGAGAATATCCTTATTTAAATTATTTTGAGGGTATTACGCTGCATTTTCTGCCCTGTTCAGAAGAATTGCCGCATATGCAGGCAGCAGTACAATATGTGGCGGAAAATTATATGGATATAGATTTGCTCTTTCTTTTTGGACCGAGACTGGAATACATAGAGCTTGCACGTGCATACAAAGCATTGAATCCGGCTGGTATCATATATTTAAAGCTGGATGCAAATTCAGGCTGGGTAAATGCTCTTCCGTTGGCTGATAAAAAATATGCGGATTTTTTGAAAACTGTAGATATAATAAGCTGCGAAGCACGTAAATTACAGCGCTTTATCTATAGTAAATGGAGACGACGTATTGAATATATTCCAAATGGCGTTTACAATTCTTTTTATCCGGCTATGAGTGAATGCCAATATAATGAAAAAGAAAATATAATACTTACAGTTGGCAGGATTGGCAGCAGCCAAAAAAATTCATACATGCTTTTGTACGCATATGCCATGTCATATCCTTACTTTAAAGAAATGTGGGAGCTTGTTATGGTAGGAGCTGTAACTCCTGAATTCAGGCAGTTTTTTGATGAGTTTTGCAGGGAATTTCCGGAAATTGCCCGGCATATATGTCTGACGGGACAGATTAGCGATCGGGATCAGCTATGTGCTTATTATAAAAAAGCGAAGATTTTTGCTCTTACTTCACTTATGGAAGGTTGTCCGAATGTCTTTGCGGAAGCGGCAGGTTTCGGGTGTACGGTTATTACCACAAATATTGACGCCGCACCGGATATGACAGATGGTGGGAGAGTAGGAAGAGTGGTGAATACTCTCAGCGACATCCCTGCTTACGCCCATGCCTTGTCTGAACTATGCGCTGCTCAGGAATTCCTTGAAAATAATTTCTATGAGATAAGGAAATATGTTAGAGAATATTTTGACTATGACAGGATAGCGGAACGGCTGCATATATTATTTGAACTTGCAGATAAGGAGCTGAATCAAAATGAAAATTGAAATTGATGATAATAAGATATTTATAGATAACGGGAACGCAGATGCTCCTTATGTTATAATGAAAAAACCGGAAGTTGATGATTATTCTAATATTACTGCAAGACCGTTGGTGGTAAACTATCATTTGGCAGAAGAGACCATTTGGGAACGTTCATGCAGCTTTATGAACGAATTGCAGAACATTTGTGGAGAATCTCCATACTTTGCATGTTACAGCCTGCTTTTTGAACAGTTATATCCTGTTTTTTTATCAAGCAGTCAGGCTAAAAATATTATTGGTTATGGCATAGATGAAAAAGACCAGATATCAGAGAAATTTCACAGTTTCATGTCTTTTCTAAATGAAAGCAGTTCTTTCATTGTACTGCCGGAGAAACCGTTTGTATTTTCCGTATTGCTTAATAAGTCGTGTCATGCGGCTGTCGTTGCTTTGGACAGATGCATGGAACTGACGATAATATGCGATATCATATCTAAAATCAGACGTGGTGGAAAGTTGTTATTATTTACAAAAAGAGATGATGTGCCAAATGGGCTGGCTGAATTGATCAGCCGGGCATTGAAAAGCAGTTTTGGTTCCGGTGTAGTTTATTCAATTACCATTGATGACGACATCAGTTTATTTGCTTGTGAAAATAATTCTGAATCAGGCATTATGCCTTCCGCAGGTATTTTGTTAAATATGCTTGAAGAACTTAGGAAATTGACAGCGGTAATTGAAAAGAATACGGAGTGTCTGGTGGAAGTGTATCCGACTGCTGTGGAATTGTTGTGGCAGATAGAAAAAAAACTTATTATCCTATATGATGTCCTTGAGAATCCGGAGCTGCCGATTTTGACCAATTTATTTAGAGAGGCATTGACGGATTGCTATATCGGGGCTGTCAGTCAATTTGACGTAAGAACTTATTTTGACAGGATGTGGAGAGAAGCGCGGACTTTCTATGAGAAAATGGAGACGGAGTTTGGGCAGGCTTGAATTTGTTTTTTTTTCGAAAATGAGTTGACGAAATCCATTCGTTGTGTTATAGTTATCAAACGAGATGAGATTCAGGTCTTTTTTTTATGCTCAAATTTTGTAAAATACAATAAACTTCAAATGATAGAAGCCTGATTTACGGATATTCTATCATACTGAATTAAAACAGACACGTGGAGGTAGCAAGAATGCGTACAAGAATCACATTAGCATGTACAGAATGCAAGCGTCGTAATTACAATACTACGAAAGATAAGAAGACACATCCGGACAGAATGGAAATTAAGAAATATTGCAGATTCTGTAAGACACATACGCTGCATAAGGAAACCAAATAATTGTTTCGCCGTATTTGAAAGGAGTAGACTATGGGAGATTCTGCAAAATCAGAAAAAAAATCAAAGCTTGCCGAATTTTATAATGGTGTGAAGTCTGAGTTTAAAAAAATCACATGGCCCGGCAAAGAAGATCTGTTGAAACAATCCATTGCAGTCACCGCTATTTCAATTGTAGTAGGAGCAATTATTGCTGTGTTGGATTTTGCGCTTCAGTATGGAGTGGATTTCCTGACAACATTGAAATTTTAAAGCGAGGGGTAAACGTATGGCAGATGCAAATTGGTATGTTGTTCATACTTATTCCGGGTATGAAAATAAAGTAAAAGCGAATATTGAAAAGACAATAGAAAACAGACATTTGGAAGATGAGATTCTGGAGGTCCGGGTTCCGATGCAGGATGTAATGGAAGTAAAGAACGGAGCCAGAAAAAACGTTCAGAAGAAGATGTTTCCGGGATATGTTCTTATTAATATGGTAATGAATGACGACACATGGTATGTTGTCAGGAATACCAGAGGAGTTACCGGATTCGTCGGACCGGGAAGCAAGCCGGTACCGCTTTCAAAAGCTGAGATGAAGCCACTCGGCATTAAGGTTGAGAATATAACGGTAGATTTCGCAGAGGGAGATACCATTGCAGTTATTGCAGGCGTATGGAAAGATACTGTCGGAGTAGTCCAGAGAATGGATTACGGCAAGCAGACTGCAACGATTAATGTAGAGCTGTTCGGAAGAGAGACTCCGGTAGAAATCAGCTTTGCTGAAGTAAGAAGCATGCGGTAGCATAAAATTGTTATGATATTTATTCCGCTTCGGCGGTGTAGATATACGTGGGAGTAACATTTCGGCTGCGTCGAAATGGCAGGAAACTTATTTGGCTTTGCGCAAATTGCGTTTCTTGCGGTGATATGCCTTACGCCTAACCACATTATAATAGGAGGTGCCATTATGGCAAAGAAAGTAGAAGGATATATTAAGTTACAAATCCCTGCTGGCAAAGCTACGCCAGCGCCGCCGGTTGGTCCTGCACTTGGACAGCACGGTGTAAACATTGTTGAATTTACCAAACAGTTCAATGCAAAGACTGCTGATAAGGGCGATGTTATCATTCCTGTCGTTATCACAGTATATGCAGACAGAAGTTTCAGCTTCATTACCAAAACTCCGCCTGCTGCCGTTCTTTTGAAGAAGGCATGCAATATCAAATCAGGTTCTGCTGTACCTAACAAAACCAAGGTTGCAAAAATTTCCAAGGCGAAGCTTCAGGAAATTGCAGAACTTAAAATGCCTGATTTGAATGCGGCAAGTGTAGAAGCAGCTATGAGCATGATTGCAGGTACTGCGAGAAGCATGGGCATCACAGTAGAAGAGTAATGGAGGAACGGATATGAAACATGGTAAAAAATATATGGAAGCTGCAAAGCTTGTAGACCGCAGCGTGCAGTATGATCCGGCGGAAGCGGTTGCATTAGTAAAGAAAACATCTATTGCCAAATTTGACGAAACCGTAGAGGTTCATATAAAGACCGGCTGTGACGGACGTCATGCTGAACAACAGATTCGTGGCGCGGTAGTATTACCGAACGGTACAGGTAAGACTGTCAGGGTTCTGGTATTTGCAAAGGGAGATAAGGTTGCGGAAGCAGAGGCGGCAGGTGCAGATTATGTAGGCGGCGACGAACTTATTCCTAAGATTCAGAATGAAGGATGGCTGGATTTCGATGTTGTTGTAGCTACACCTGATATGATGGGTGTTGTAGGACGTCTTGGTAAGGTGCTTGGTCCTAAGGGATTGATGCCGAACCCGAAAGCAGGAACCGTAACAATGGACGTAACCAAAGCTATTAACGATATTAAGGCAGGTAAGATTGAGTACAGACTTGATAAGGCTAACATCATTCATGTACCTGTAGGTAAAGTTTCATTTGATGAAGCAAAATTACAGGAAAATTTTGATGCATTGATGGAGGCAATCGTAAAGGCAAGACCGGCAGCAGTAAAAGGTCAGTTTTTAAGAAGCATTACACTTGCAACAACAATGGGTCCCGGCGTGAAAGTAAATACGGCAAGATACTAATTGTTGATTATGAAATTAAAGAAGAAGCATTCTGGAGCTGATAAACTTCAGGGTGCTTTTTATTAACATAAGGGCAGTTCGCAAAGCGTGCTGCCCGTTGTTTATGCAAAGAGTGATGTCTGTTACCTTAATACAATAATAAAATCAGATTTTACATTACATGATTATATGGTATACTTATAACTATGAGAAAGCAAAGACGCAGAAGAAAATCCAATTTCATACTGCCATTTTTCATCACTTTGATCGTTGTCGTATCATTGGGAATATTTTTCCTGTTTTCTTATCGGTGGATTATTGCCGACAGGAATACCGGTCATCAGAATTTTCAGGTGGCGAAGGAAGAGATAACGGAAGATGAAATTTGGGAAATTATCGGGCAGAACAGCACCTATGCAGATATTCTGCGGGATGAATCGTATATGGTCGAAAATAACATTTATGCCAAAGAAGCTGCTAAGGAGGAATGCGTGACCGTTACCTTTGCGGGAGACATTCTTTTTGACCCGGAATATGGGGTTATGGCGGCGTTACAGCTAAATGGCGGCAATATTGCAAACGGTATTATGCCCGATGTTATAGCGGAAATGAAAAGCGCTGATATTATGATGCTCAATAATGAATTCCCTTATTCCGATGCAGGAACGCCAACGGAGGACAAAAAGTTCACTTTTCGCGCAGAGCCTTCCTATGTATCGTATCTTCATGATTTGGGCGTCGATATTGTGTCGTTGGCCAATAATCATGCCTATGATTACGGAGAAGAAGCATTCCTTGATACGATGAGCACGCTTAAATCTGCCGGCATTCCGTACGTAGGGGCCGGTGTCAATGAACAGGAAGCGATGAGCCCGGTCTACTATATTATTAACGATATGAAAATAGCTTTTGTTTCAGCGACCCAGATTGAGAAAGCGGAATATCCTGATACTAAAGGGGCGGAAGAAAACTCCCCAGGTGTTTTCCGATGCTGGGATGGGGAAAAGCTGCTTCAGGCAGTTACACGGGCGAAGGAAAACAGTGATTTTGTGGTCGTATATGTCCACTGGGGAACGGAAAATGAAGAAGAAACCGATTGGGCACAGGATAAGCAGGCACCTGAGCTTGTGGATGCGGGAGCGGATATAATCATTGGCAGCCATCCGCATATTTTGCAGAAAATCGATGTGATAAACGGGGTTCCGGTGGTCTATAGTCTGGGAAACTTCTGGTTCAATTCAAAGACTGTGGATACAGGCATGGTAAAAATAGAGGTTTCAAAAGAAGGGCTTCAAAGTCTGCGCTTCATTCCGTGCCTGCAGAGTGAATACAAGACGGCCATGGTGACTGGGGAAGAAAAAGAAAGAATACTTAATCTGATGAGGAATATGTCGGAGAATGTACAGATTGATGCAGATGGCTATGTGACGTGGTAAAAATCAGCTTGACAATAAAAATCCGTTATGCTATATTAAACAAGGTCGTTATGACCATGCCGAAGACAGTAGGTGCCATTATGGCGTAAGGATACCGCCTACCGAGGAGAAGAGTTTATGATTAAAAGCAAACCTTCCTGTCTTCAGGGAGGTTTTTTGTATAGAAACAGTTAAACTCCTATCGGCACAAAATCTATAAGGAGGTAAATGTAATGGCAAAAATTGAATTGAAGAAACCTATCGTAGAAGAGATTTCTGAAGCAATCAAGGATGCACAGTCTGTTGTTCTGGTTGACCACCGCGGACTCACGGTAGAACAGGATACGGAACTTCGTAAGCAGCTTCGTGAAGCAGGAATCAGCTATAAGGTTTATAAGAACACGATGATGAATTTCGCATTCAAGGATACTGCCTGTGAAGAGCTTACTCAATATCTGAAAGGGCCCAGTGCGCTTGCTGTTTCTACAACCGACGCAACAGCACCGGCGAGAATTCTGTGCAAGTTTGCTAAGACAGCAGACAAACTTGAAGTGAAAGGCGGCATTGTGGAAGGCACTGTTTATGATGCAGCGGGAATTATGAATATTTCCAAGATTCCTTCCAGAGAAGAGCTGCTATCCAAACTGCTTGGAAGTATCCAGTCACCTATTACGAATTTTGCCCGTGTTATGAATCAGCTGGCAGAAAAAGGCGGAGCATCAGAGTGTGAAGCGCCTGCAGCTAAGGAAGAAACCCCGGCAGAAGAAGCGCCTGCAGCAGAAGCGGCAGCTGAAACTGCTGAAGCATAATTCAAAACGGATTATGTCTGATAATGCGCAATTTGCGTGAAATTTTTTACAGTAAAGAAACTGAAAATCAGAGAATTATATTTTAAACGGAGGTAAATTATTATGGCAAAATTATCCACTCAGGAAATAATTGATGTAATCAAAGAGTTGACAGTATTGGAATTGAATGATTTAGTAAAAGCTTGCGAAGAAGAATTCGGTGTATCTGCAGCAGCAGGCGTAGTAGTTGCAGCAGCAGGCGGAGAAGCAGCAGCAGCTGAAGAGAAGACTGAGTTTGATGTTGAGCTGACAGAAGTTGGTCCTAACAAAGTTAAGGTAATTAAAGTCGTTCGTGAAGCTACAGGTCTGGGCCTGAAAGAAGCAAAAGACTTAGTTGACGCTGCACCTAAGATGGTGAAAGAAGCTGTATCTAAGGAAGAAGCTGAAGATGTCAAGGCAAAACTGGAAGCAGAAGGCGCAAAAGTTACCCTCAAATAATAATGAGGATTTCTGTTATGATAAAAAGCAAACCGCTTATGAGTACATTTATTCATGAGCGGTTCTTTTTTTCCAAAAATTAGCATAATAAAAAAATTAACCGTTGACTCAGAAGATTGTTTGTAGTACAATGGAAAATGCACTATTGTGCAGTGCTATGCTTATTTATAGATAATTATTTCCGATAAATAGGTGCTTATCATTAAAGAATGGGGTGAAGTTGTCAATGGAAAAGAACAGAATACGTGAGATTGCGGCGGGCAAGAACACGCGTATGACCTATGCACGACAGAAAGAGGTTCTTGAGATGCCGAATCTGATAGAAGTTCAGAAGAATTCCTATCAATGGTTTTTGGACGAGGGCTTGAAGGAAGCTTTTAATGACATTTCTCCAATTTCAGATTACAGTGGACATTTAAGTCTGGAATTTGTGGATTTTGAACTGTGCGCGGAAGATGTTAAATATTCTATCGAAAAATGTAAAGAAAGAGATGCAACTTATGCGGCGCCCTTAAAAGTAAAAGTTCGTCTTATTAACAAAGAAAAAGACGAAATTACTGAGCATGAGATTTTCATGGGAGATCTTCCTCTTATGACAGAGACGGGTACTTTCGTAATCAACGGCGCTGAACGTGTTATTGTAAGTCAGTTGGTGCGTTCTCCCGGCATATATTATGCGATCAGCCATGACAAAATCGGTAAGAGGCTGTTTTCATCTACGGTTATTCCGAATCGTGGCGCATGGTTGGAATATGAAACAGATTCTAATGATGTGTTTTATGTGCGTGTTGACAGAACCAGAAAAGTGCCGATTACTGTATTAATCAGGGCTTTGGGCGTAGGTTCAAACGATGAAATCAGAGAATTGTTCGGCGACGAGCCTAAGATTGAGGCAAGTTTTACGAAGGATGTTGCTGAAAATCATCAGGAGGGTCTTTTAGAGTTATATAAGAAAATCCGTCCCGGTGAGCCGCTCAGCGTTGAAAGTGCGGAAAGCCTTATTAATGCTATGTTCTTTGATCCCAGAAGATATGATTTGGCGAAAGTCGGAAGATATAAATTTAATAAAAAGCTGATGTTAAGAAACAGAATCAGACATCACATATTGGCGGAAGACGTTATAGATACATTAACAGGCGAGATGCTTGCAAAGGCAGGCGATAAAGTGACTGCCGAAATGGCGGATGCGATTCAGAATGCAGCTATTCCCTATGTGTGGATACAAACGGAAGAGAAGAATGTTAAAGTTCTGTCCAATATGATGGTAGATATTACTAACTTCGTAGAGTGTAATCCGAGGGAACTTGGAATTACAGAGCTTGTTTACTATCCGGTATTGCAGCAGATTCTTGAAGAATACAGTGAGGATCCGGAGATTCTTGCAGAAGCAATTCAGAAGAATGTCCATGAATTGATTCCGAAACACATTACGAAAGAAGATATTATTGCTTCCATAAACTATAACATACATTTAGAGTATGGTATCGGAAACGACGATGATATTGACCATTTGGGCAACAGGCGTATCCGTGCGGTGGGAGAACTGCTTCAGAATCAATACCGCATAGGTCTGGCAAGACTTGAAAGGGTTGTCCGCGAAAGAATGACGACTCATGATGCTGAAGAAATTTCCCCTCAGGTTTTGATTAACATCAAACCTGTACAGGCTGCAGTGAAAGAATTCTTTGGTTCTTCACAGTTGTCGCAGTTCATGGATCAGAACAATCCTCTGGGCGAGCTGACTCATAAGAGACGTCTTTCGGCGCTGGGTCCCGGCGGACTTTCCAGAGACAGGGCGGGATTCGAGGTTCGAGACGTTCACTACACGCACTATGGAAGAATGTGTCCTATTGAGACCCCCGAAGGTCCTAACATTGGTCTGATTAACTCTCTTGCATCCTATGCAAGAATAAATGAGTATGGTTTTATAGAATCACCTTATCGCAAAATCGACAAGAGTGAACCGAATAATCCGCGTGTCACTGAAGAAGTTGTCTATATGACGGCGGATGAAGAGGATAATTATCATGTGGCACAGGCTTCGGCGCCGCTTGATGAAGAAGGTCATTTTGCACGTAACAGTATATCGGGACGTTATAAGGAAGAAACACAGGAATATCCCAAGACAATGTTCGATTATATGGATGTATCTCCTAAGATGGTATTTTCCGTTGCAACGGCATTGATTCCTTTCCTGCAGAATGATGATGCTAACCGTGCGCTGATGGGCTCTAATATGCAGCGTCAGGCAGTTCCGCTGCTGTTTACCGAGGCTCCGGTCGTCGGCACGGGAATGGAACCTAAAGCAGCTGTAGACTCAGGTGTCTGCGTTGTGGCTAAGAAAGCTGGTACTATTGATTATGTGTCCTCTAATCTTATAAAGATAACTTATGACGACGGAGAAAAGGATGAATATCGCTTGTCGAAATTCTCCAGAAGCAACCAGTCCAACTGCTATAATCAGAAACCCATCGTATTCAAGGGCAACCATGTGGCCCAGGGTGAAGTAATTGCAGACGGTCCTTCCACGGAAGGCGGCGAACTGGCGCTTGGCAAGAACCCGCTCATCGGCTTCATGACATGGGAAGGTTATAATTACGAGGATGCGGTTCTCTTAAGTGAAAGACTTGTTCAGGAAGATGTTTATACATCTGTTCATATAGAAGAATATGAGGCGGAAGCCCGCGATACCAAATTGGGACCGGAAGAAATAACAAGGGATGTTCCGGGTGTCGGTGATGACGCACTGAAGGATCTGGATGAAAGAGGTATCATCAGAATCGGTGCAGAGGTTCGTGCCGGAGATATTCTTGTAGGTAAAGTGACTCCGAAGGGTGAAACTGAGCTGACAGCGGAAGAGAGGCTGCTTCGTGCTATTTTCGGCGAGAAAGCAAGAGAAGTACGCGATACTTCGCTCAAAGTGCCTCACGGAGAGTACGGTATTGTAGTCAATGCCAAAGTATTTACAAGGGAAAACGGAGACGAGTTATCTCCCGGCGTAAATCAGGCAGTCCGTATTTATATTGCGCAGAAAAGAAAGATTTCTGTCGGTGATAAGATGGCAGGCCGCCACGGTAACAAGGGTGTTGTTTCGCGCGTTCTTCCGGTAGAAGACATGCCATACCTGCCAAACGGACGACCGCTTGATATTGTGTTGAATCCGCTGGGCGTGCCTTCCCGTATGAATATCGGGCAGGTGCTTGAGATTCATCTTTCATTAGCGGCCAAAGCGCTTGGCTTTAATGTGGCTACGCCGGTATTTGACGGCGCGAAAGAGAGCGATATCATGGATACGCTCGATCTTGCAAATGATTATGTTAATCTGGAATGGGAAGAATTTGAGAAAAAGCATAAAAAGGAACTTTTACCGGAGGTAATGGACTATTTGTCCAAGAACAGGGATCATCGTGAAGTATGGAAAGGCGTCCCGATCTCAAGAGACGGTAAAGTACGGCTCCGTGACGGAAGGACAGGCGAGTATTTTGACGCGCCGGTAACAATCGGTCACATGCATTACCTGAAACTGCATCATCTGGTAGATGATAAGATCCATGCGCGTTCTACGGGTCCTTATGCCTTAGTAACACAGCAGCCGTTAGGCGGTAAGGCACAGTTCGGCGGACAGCGTTTTGGCGAAATGGAAGTATGGGCACTGGAAGCGTATGGAGCTGCTTATACTCTTCAGGAAATCTTAACGGTGAAGTCTGATGATGTTGTTGGCCGTGTGAAGACATACGAAGCAATCATCAAGGGTGACAATATCCCTGAACCCGGTATTCCTGAATCTTTCAAGGTTCTCTTAAAGGAACTGCAGTCACTCGGACTGGATGTCAGAGTACTCCGTGAAGACCGGACAGAAGTGGAAATAATGGAATCCGTTGATTACAGTGAGAGTGAATACCGCTATGAAATTGAGGGAGAACAAGGTAATTACGAGCAGGATAAAGAATCGCTTGGCGCTCTGGGGTATCAGGAACAGGAGTTTGATGAAGAAAGCGGAGAGCTCGTAAGCAGCGAAGACGACTTCTTGGATGAAGATTATCAGGAAGATGATATGGAATTAGATGTTGATTTCGAAGAATCCTACGACAAATAAGCCGAGAAAGGTGTGGTATTGAAAGATGGCAGAAATTAAACAGGAAACATATCAACCTATGACATTTGATGCAATCAGAATTGGTCTGGCATCCCCTGAAAGAATCAGAGAGTGGTCAAGGGGTGAAGTATTAAAGCCGGAAACCATAAATTATAGAACATTGAAGCCGGAAAAAGACGGTCTTTATTGTGAGAAAATATTCGGTCCCAGTAAAGACTGGGAATGTCATTGCGGTAAATACAAGAAAATCAGATATAAGGGCGTCGTATGCGACAGGTGCGGCGTAGAAGTTACTAAGGCAAGTGTCCGCAGGGAACGTATGGGGCATATCGCCCTTGCTGCTCCGGTATCCCATATTTGGTACTTTAAGGGAATTCCCAGCCGTATGGGACTTATTCTGGATCTGTCTCCCAGAGTACTCGAAAAAGTGTTATATTTTGCGGCTTATATCGTATTAGACGCAGGAGAGACCGATTTGGAATATAAACAGGTGCTTTCCGAAAAAGAATATCAGGATGCAAGGGAGACGTGGGGCTCAAAGTTCCGTGTGGGAATGGGCGCTGAGGCTATTAAGGAGCTGCTTCAGGCAATCGATTTGGATGCGGAAGCCGTAGAGTTAAAAGAAGAACTTCAGGGCTCAAGCGGTCAGAAGAGTGCTCGTATTATTAAAAGGCTGGAGGTCATAGAGGCATTCAGAGAGTCCGGCAATCAGCCTGAGTGGATGATTATGGATGCTATTCCGGTCATTCCTCCTGACTTACGTCCTATGGTTCAGCTTGACGGCGGCCGTTTTGCCACTTCAGATTTAAATGATTTATATAGAAGGATTATTAACAGAAATAACCGTTTAAAGAGGCTTTTGGAACTCGGAGCACCCGATATCATCGTTCGCAACGAGAAGAGAATGCTGCAGGAAGCAGTAGACGCTTTGATTGATAACGGCAGAAGAGGACGTCCGGTTACAGGTCCCGGAAACAGAGCGTTAAAGTCCTTGTCAGATATGTTAAAGGGAAAATCAGGACGTTTCCGTCAGAACCTGCTTGGAAAGCGTGTTGACTACTCAGGACGTTCCGTTATCGTAGTAGGTCCGGAACTGAAAATTTATCAGTGCGGTCTGCCGAAGGAAATGGCAATCGAACTGTTTAAACCTTTTGTTATGAAAGAGCTTGTGGCAAAGGGCATTTCACAGAATATCAAAAATGCAAAGAAACTGGTTGAAAGACTGGATACTCAGGTATGGGATGTATTGGAAGAGGTTATCAGCGAGCATCCTGTTATGCTTAATCGTGCTCCTACATTGCATAGATTGGGAATTCAGGCATTTGAGCCTATTCTGGTAGAGGGTAAAGCTATCAAGCTTCATCCGCTTGTATGTACGGCTTTCAATGCGGATTTTGATGGTGACCAGATGGCTGTGCATCTGCCTTTGTCTGTAGAAGCGCAGGCGGAATGCAGGTTCCTGCTGTTGTCTCCGAATAATCTGCTTAAGCCTTCTGACGGAGGACCGGTTGCCGTTCCTTCACAGGATATGGTACTTGGTATCTACTACCTGACGCAGGAAAGAAAAGACGTTATTGGTGAAGGTAAATACTTCAAGAATATAAATGAAGCAATTTTGGCTTATGAAAATAATGAATGTACACTGCATAGCAGGATTCATGTAAGGGTTCAGAAGATGAATGCCGACGGTGAGCTTATTTCAAATGTAGAGGAGTCTACACTTGGACGATTCCTTTTCAATGAAATACTTCCACAGGATTTGGGATTTGTGGACAGAAGCAAGCCTGAGAATTTCCTGAAGCTGGAAGTGGATTTTCACGTGGGCAAGAAACAGTTGAAACAGATTCTGGAAAGAGTCATCAACATCCATGGTGCTGTAAAGACAGCTGAAGTACTGGATCTTATCAAATCCACAGGCTACCGATACTCTACAAGAGCTGCCATGACGGTATCCATTTCCGAGATGACAGTGCCTGCCGAGAAGCAGAAGATGCTTGATAAAGCACAGGCGACCGTAGATAAGATTGCACTGAATTTCAGGCGTGGACTTATTACGGAAGAGGAGAGATACCGTGCAGTTGTAGAAACGTGGAACGAGACGGATAAAGAATTAACAAAGGTTCTTTTGAATGGTCTGGACCAATATAATAACATCTTCATGATGGCAGATTCCGGCGCTCGTGGTTCCGATCAGCAGATTAAACAGCTGGCAGGCATGCGTGGGCTGATGGCTGATACAACAGGTAGGACGATAGAATTGCCGATTAAGTCAAATTTCCGTGAAGGACTTGACGTTTTGGAGTATTTCATGTCAGCGCATGGCGCGCGTAAAGGTCTGTCAGATACTGCGCTGCGTACAGCAGACTCCGGTTATCTGACCAGACGTATGGTTGATGTGTCTCAGGAACTGATTATCCGTGAAATGGACTGCAGTGAAGATAGGGAAGAAATTCCGGGAATGTATGTAAAGTCATTCATGGACGGAAAAGAGACCATTGAAGGTTTGAAAGACAGAATCACAGGCAGATTTGCCTGCGAAGATATTAAGGATAAAGCCGGCAATGTAATCGTTAAAAGCAATCATATGATTACACCCAGTCGTGCAGAGAAGATATTATTGAATCTGGATAAGGATGCGAACGGCGAACCGATTGAAGGAGAAGGTATTAAGATTCGTACCATTCTGACATGCCGCTCCCAGAATGGTATCTGTGCAAAATGCTATGGCGCTAATATGGCGACCGGCGAAGCGGTTCAGGTCGGCGAAGCAGTCGGAATTATTGCGGCTCAGTCTATCGGTGAGCCGGGTACACAGCTTACTATGCGTACCTTCCATGCAGGTGGTGTTGCCGGCGACGATATCACACAGGGTCTTCCGCGTGTTGAGGAGTTGTTTGAAGCCCGTAAGCCCAAAGGACTTGCAATTATTGCTGAATTTGGCGGAGTTGCCACAATCAAGGATACCAAGAAGAAACGTGAAATCGTTATTACAAATGACGAGACAGGTGAGTCCAAGACTTATCTTGTTCCTTACGGCTCCAGAATCAAAATTATGGACGGCGCTGTATTAGAAGCTGGCGACGAACTTACAGAAGGAAGCGTCAACCCTCATGACCTTTTGAAAATCAAGGGAATCCGTGCAGTACAGGATTATATGCTTCGTGAGGTACAGAGAGTATACCGTCTGCAAGGTGTTGACATTGCGGATAAGCATATTGAAGTCATTGTGCGCCAGATGCTGAAAAAAGTGCGCATTGAGAATGGCGGCGATACGGAGTATTTACCCGGTACGCTGGTGGATGTACTGGAATATGAAGATGGTAATGAGGCATTGATTAAAGAAGGAAAAGAACCTGCTGATGGTAAGCAGATTATGCTTGGTATTACAAAAGCGGCTCTTGCTACAAATTCCTTCCTGTCGGCAGCATCTTTCCAGGAAACGACCAAAGTATTGACTGAAGCTGCAATCAAGGGCAAGATTGATCCGCTTATCGGTCTTAAGGAAAATGTTATTATCGGTAAGCTGATTCCTGCAGGTACAGGTATGAAACGATACAGCAATACCAGATTGAATACCGATGCAAATTTGCTGGCACGTCTTAATGCAAGCGGTGAGTTGAACATTGATGACGGTTCTGAAGATAATAAAGAAGAATCCGGGGAATCCGACGATTTAACCGAAAGCTTGAATGAAGATCTGGACAGTGAACTCATGGATGATGTTTTAGAGGAAGAAGATGCTGCTGAAGAGGCTGAGATTGCGGAAACTACAGTTTAGTATTCTATATCAGCATCAGTGGAAATTGTATTTAGAAATTTAACAAAATAAGTAAAAAATGTATTGACAACGCATTCGCGGGAAAGTATACTATTTTAGTGTGCACGCGAATGCGTTTTTTTCGTGCGCAAAATTAGACTCACAGGAGGTGAAAAAGAATGCCAACATTTAACCAGTTAGTCAGAAAAGGACGTCAGACATCTACTAAGAAGTCAACCGCACCTGCTTTGCAGAAGGGCTATAACTCTCTTCACAAAACAGCAATCAATACGGCTTCTCCTCAAAAGAGAGGTGTTTGCACGGCTGTTAAGACAGCAACTCCTAAGAAGCCTAACTCAGCTCTCAGAAAGATTGCCAGAGTTCGTCTTTCAAACGGAATCGAAGTAACAAGCTATATTCCGGGTGAAGGCCACAATCTTCAGGAGCATAGCGTTGTGTTAATCAGGGGCGGCAGGGTAAAGGACTTACCCGGTACAAGATACCATATTATCAGAGGTACGCTTGATACCGCAGGAGTCGCTAACAGAAAACAGGCTCGTTCCAAATATGGCGCTAAGAGACCAAAAGCTCAAAAGTAAAAAAAGTAAATTTGCAGGCAAATTAACTTTGCAAGCGAATAAACTTTTGTTGAGTATGGGATTAGGTTGTAGTAATAGTACCGCAAACAGAACTAATTTAGTGTTGGGATTCTTAGTAGATATAGAAAACCGCACGAACACATTGAATTAGAGGACACATGTGAGTACCGATGATTTATTTAAGCAGTAATACTGTGAAAAATAAATTTTTTACAGGCAAATTTGTGCTGACGTCCAAATTCGCAGGCGTTGGCAACATGGAAGTTACTATATATTGCTGCAAATATTAATAAGGAGGGAAGAACCGTGCCACGTAAAGGACATGTAACAAAAAGAGATGTATTGGCAGATCCTTTATACAATGATAAGGTTGTTACGAAGCTTATCAATAACGTAATGCTGGATGGTAAGAAAGGCGTTGCGCAGAAAATTGTATATGGGGCATTTACAAGAGTAGAAGAAAAAGCCGGCAAACCGGCGCTTGAGGTATTCGAGGAGGCAATGAACAATATCATGCCTGTTCTTGAAGTAAAAGCAAGACGTATCGGCGGCGCTACCTATCAGGTACCGATTGAAGTCCGTCCGGACAGACGTCAGGCATTAGGACTGCGCTGGCTGACCATGTTTTCACGTAAAAGAGGCGAGAAGACAATGGAAGAAAGACTTGCTAACGAAATTCTTGACGCTGCAAATAACACAGGCGCAGCCGTGAAGAGAAAAGAAGATATGCACAAGATGGCAGAGGCAAACAAGGCGTTTGCACACTACCGTTTCTAAGACAGGAGGAAAAAACCTTGGCTGGAAGAGAATATCCATTAGAGAGAACCAGAAATATCGGTATTATGGCTCATATCGATGCCGGTAAGACGACATTGACCGAGCGTATCCTTTATTATACTGGTGTAAACTATAAGATTGGTGATACTCACGAAGGCACTGCTACTATGGACTGGATGGAGCAGGAACAGGAAAGAGGTATTACCATCACATCAGCCGCTACGACGTGCCACTGGACTTTGGAAGAAAACTGCAAGCCTAAGCCGGGAGCATTGGAACACCGTATCAATATTATTGATACCCCCGGACACGTTGACTTTACTGTTGAAGTTGAGCGTTCTCTTCGTGTGCTGGATGGCGCTGTCGGTGTATTTTGTGCAAAAGGCGGCGTTGAACCGCAATCTGAAAATGTATGGCGTCAGGCTGATACCTACAATGTACCGAGGATGGCATTTATAAATAAGATGGATATCCTGGGTGCTGATTTCTACGGCGCTGTAGATCAGATTAGAACCAGATTGGGTAAAAATGCAATAATTCTCCAGATTCCGATTGGTAAGGAGGATGACTTTAAAGGAATTATTGATTTATTTGAGATGAAAGCCTATATCTATAATGATGATAAGGGCGAAAATATTGATGTCATTGATATTCCCGATGATATGAAAGATCAGGCTGAGTTATACAGGGACGAACTTATTGAAAAAGTCTGTGAATTAGATGATGATTTGACAATGGTTTATCTTGAAGGAGAAGTACCCGGTGTTGAAGACATGAAGAAAGCTTTAAGGCTTGCTACCTGCGAATGCCGCGCTATTCCGGTATGCTGTGGTTCAGCATACAGAAACAGGGGCGTTCAGAAGCTGCTGGATGCAATTCTTGAGTATATGCCGGCACCGACAGATATACCTGCGATTAAAGGTACTGATCTGAATGGCAATGAAGTTGAGAGACATTCATCAGATGATGAACCTTTTTCAGCTCTGGCATTTAAGATTATGGCAGATCCATTTGTAGGAAAGCTTGCATTCTTCAGGGTTTATTCAGGTACTATGAACTCAGGTTCTTATGTATTGAATGCTACTAAGGATAAGAAAGAACGTGTCGGACGTATCCTGCAGATGCATGCCAATAAGAGAGCTGAGCTGGATAAAGTGTATTCAGGTGATATTGCTGCAGCAGTTGGATTTAAACTGACTACTACAGGTGATACTATCTGTGATGAACAACATCCTGTTATTCTGGAATCCATGGAATTCCCTGAGCCGGTTATTGAGCTTGCAATCGAGCCTAAGACCAAGGCAGGACAGGGCAAGATGGGTGAAGCTCTTGCAAAACTTGCAGAAGAAGACCCTACTTTCCGTGCTCATACAGATCAGGAGACCGGACAGACCATTATCGCAGGTATGGGTGAGCTGCATCTGGAGATTATCGTTGACCGTCTGCTTCGTGAATTTAAAGTAGAGGCAAACGTAGGCGCTCCTCAGGTTGCTTACAAAGAGACATTTACCAAGCCTGTTGATCAGGAATACAAATATGCAAAGCAGTCCGGTGGACGCGGACAGTACGGACACTGTAAAGTTAAATTTGAGCCTATGGATCCGAATGGAGAAGAGACATTCAAGTATGAATCATCTGTAGTAGGCGGCGCTATTCCTAAGGAATATATCCCTGCTGTAGGCGAGGGTATTGAAGAAGCCGCTAAAGCAGGTATTCTCGGCGGATATCCGGTACTTGGTGTTCATGCTAACGTATATGACGGAACTTATCATGAAGTCGATTCTTCTGAAATGGCATTCCATATTGCAGGTTCAATGTGCTTCAAGGAAGCTATGAAGAAAGCAAATCCCGTATTGCTTGAGCCTATTATGAAGGTAGAAGTTACAATGCCTGAAGAATATATGGGTGATGTAATCGGAGATATCAACTCAAGACGTGGACGTATCGAAGGTATGGAAGATATCGGCGGTGGTAAGATGGTAAAAGGATATGTACCGCTTGCAGAAATGTTCGGATACTCAACAGATTTACGTTCCAAGACACAGGGACGCGGTAATTATTCCATGTTTTTTGAGAAATACGAGCAGGTACCGAAGAATGTACAGGAAAAAGTTTTGGCTGCAAAAACAAAGTAAAATAACCGAACTTTATACTGTAAAAAGTATTGGCATGAAAAGTTAAATAATGCTTGAAAATATTGGCAATCTTTAATATAATCTAAGATAGCTAATTAAAAATGAAACTTATCAAATTTAAGGAAAGAAAATCAATTAAGGAGGACTTTAGAAATGGCTAAAGCTAAATTTGAAAGAACAAAACCCCATTGTAATATTGGTACCATTGGTCACGTAGATCATGGTAAAACAACTTTGACAGCGGCTATTACAAAGGTATTGGCAGAAAGAGTTGCAGGTAACGTAGCTACAGATTTTGATAATATCGATAAGGCTCCGGAAGAAAGAGAAAGAGGTATCACAATTTCTACAGCTCACGTTGAGTATGAGACAGAGAAGAGACATTATGCACATGTTGACTGCCCTGGACATGCTGACTATGTAAAGAACATGATCACAGGTGCAGCTCAGATGGATGGCGCTATCCTCGTTGTTGCTGCTACTGACGGTGTTATGGCTCAGACAAAAGAGCACATCTTATTGTCCCGTCAGGTAGGTGTACCTTATATCGTAGTATTCATGAACAAATGCGATATGGTAGACGATCCCGAGCTTCTTGAATTGGTAGAGATGGAAATCACAGAGCAGCTTGAAGAATATGAATTCACAGACTGCCCGATTATCAAAGGTTCTGCTCTTAAGGCTCTTGAAGAGCCCAGTGGAGAGTGGGGTGACAAGATCATGGAACTTATGGATACTGTTGATTCATACATTCCTGATCCTCAGCGTGATACTGACAAGCCTTTCCTTATGCCTGTCGAGGACGTATTCACTATCACAGGACGTGGTACAGTTGCTACAGGTAGAGTAGAGCGTGGTACTCTTCATATGTCTGATGAAGTTGAAATCGTTGGTGTTAAGGAAGAAACTCAGAAATCAGTTGTAACCGGTATCGAAATGTTCCGTAAGCTGCTTGACGAAGCTCAGGCTGGTGATAACATCGGTGTACTTCTTCGTGGTATCCAGAGAACAGATATCGAAAGAGGTCAGGTACTTGCTAAACCCGGCACAGTAACATGCCATAGAAAGTTTACAGCTCAGGTTTACGTACTGACAAAAGATGAAGGTGGACGTCATACGCCTTTCTTCAACAACTACAGACCTCAGTTCTATTTCAGAACAACTGACGTTACAGGTGTATGTAACTTACCTGAAGGCACAGAAATGTGCATGCCTGGTGATAACGTAGAGATGTCAATCGAATTGATTCATCCTATCGCTATGGAGCAGGGTCTTACGTTTGCTATCCGTGAGGGTGGTAGAACTGTTGGTTCTGGTAGGGTTGCTACTATCATCGAGTAATTACAATTTATTCAGTAAAATCAAGGCTTTCGGGGTTTTCTCCGAAAGCCTTTTTACGTGGCAAGCAGTTTTGGGTGTTGCTTGTGCTTCTATAATGCTTCTAAAATATTCGAAAAATGATAAATAGTAGAATTGTGCTTCTATGATTTGGCGGATATTATCCAAGCAGCTCTTTGTTTTTCTGAATGTATTCTTTCCAGACAGCTTCTCTATCTTTTTTATGTGTGTGTTCATATTTTTCTGTGTACTCATCATGTAACTTTTTCAATTGATCCATTAGTGGTGTATCGTTTGGAACTTTGCCACGCCGGATGCGTCCGTAAAGTTTGTTATAGGATTTGGTGAACTCCTGATGGATTGGGTGCTGGAACAATTTTTCTTTATAAGTTTTCCTCACACCTACTTCGCTGCAGGTTGCGGAGGTATTTTTATAGATACGGCTGCAATACATCTGATCGGAGGAGTGCTTGGTCTGAAAATATCCATTACATAATTTACATTTCCGGATTGCCATTTCGCCGGACATCATAATAGACAGTCCAATATGAAGGAATTGTGCAAACGATGTGATGTGATAATCCTGTGTATCTGTATCCAGTAACTTTTCTGAAAACAAATTTAAGTAAGAGCTCCATGCAAGGGTATCATTACCTAAGAAATTCTTTAGATAATCTTCTGCAATCGGAAAATCAAATGCCTCCATATAAAAATCGGATTTGTTCAGCATTTTACAGTATGAATGATATAAAGCTGCCGAGGTAGTGCTTGGTACAGAAGCATTGTCAGCATAGGGTTCAATAAATACGGCTTGGGTATATTCCCTTGCCTGTTCATAAGAAGATTTTAAGTGTAGCAGTTCTTGCAAGAGAACTGCTATTTTGGCTGAAAACAGTGACTTAGTTTCTTCATAAGAACAGGATTTTTCAGCGTAAAGATATAATGAATGGAGCAGCACATAGTAGTGTGGATAAAGATAAGTAAGTATAGGGTGTGGATCAAAGCACTCTTTTAGAATGTCCAAAACAGAGCTTGCAATATCACTAAATGCTTTACTGTCAAAATCTTTAATAAATCTGTCTATCTTATTGATAAGATTATCTTTTGGCATATCAGATTTTATTCCAAACAAATGAATAGATGATAATAGCAGGTCAAACGTCTTGTAAAGCGTTTCTTTGTTTTCCGTATCGTAATCAAGGATTTCCAGCCAATTAGAAAGCATGGAACGATTTGTTCCTAAAATTTCCTGATGTGGATTTCCATCTATATCACTGTAAGTCAAGATAAGTGATTCTGAATAATCGGATTTTTTCATGCGATATACAAGAGGAGAAAATGATAGCTCTTGTTTTATTGTATTAATAGAATATAAATTCATGTGATTGCCTCCCTTTTAATTTCGTCAAATAATATTTTATCATAAAGATATAAAAATATCAATAAAAATAGATTGACATTATTTTGAACAACGTGTATGATAAAACTGTAAGCAAGATACAAATGGCGAACAATTATATCTTGCAAAGAAATCAAGAGAGGAGGTGGCAAGGTGAAAGACAACAATTACATGATGTATGCGGAGGACATTTCAAGAGAGCTAGGAATCTCCAAAGGATATGCATACAAAATCATTAAGGAACTGAATAAGGAGTTAAAAGAGGCTGGATTTATTGTGATTTCTGGCAGAGTTCCAAGAGCTTTTTGGGAAACAAAGTTTTATGGCAACAGGACACAAATGGAAACAGTATAGAGAAAGGAGAAATTAAGATGCCTGTTTATAAGGACGCAGAGCGTGGAAGCTGGTACTGCCAATTCTATTATGAAGATTGGACAGGAAAAAGAAAGAAGAAATACAAAAGAGGTTTCAGGACAAAGAAGGAAGCACAGGATTTTGAGAGTGAGTTTAAGCGCGTGGCAAGCGCGGATATGGATATGTCAGTTGCTTCTTTTGTGGATATTTACTTTAAGGATAAGGAAGGAGAATTGAAGGAACGTTCTAAGCGGAATAAGAAATACATGATACAGTCCCATGTAATTCCTTATCTTGGAGAGAAGAAAATGAATGAGATTACTCCGGCAGATATTATTGCGTGGCAGAATGAAATCCGTAACAAGAACTTTTCTGAAAGTTATCAGAGAATGCTTCAGAACCAAGTAACCGCTTTATTCACTCATGCACAGAAAATCTATAACTTATGGAACAATCCATGTAAAAAGGTAAAGAAGATAGGACGTTCAGATGTAAGGCGGTTGGAATTTTGGACTTATGAGGAATATCAGAAATTTATAGCAACATTTGAAAAAGGAAGCCGTTCTTATCTGATGTTCCAGCTCTTGTTTTGGACGGGGATGCGTGAAGGTGAAATGCTCGCACTTTCTAAGGAAGACATTGATTTGGAAAACTGTCAGATTCATATTACAAAAACTTATTATCGTATGAACAGGACTGATATTATTACGGAACCAAAGACGGATAACTCTGTGAGGACAATAGAAATTCCTGTATTTCTTGCAAATGAAATTCAGTCTTATTGGAAGCGGCTGTATCAGTATCCAAAAAATGAAAGACTGTTTCCAGTGGTTGCAGAGGCAGTGCAGCATACAATGAAAAGGCACATTGATAAGGCAGGAGTGAAGAAAATTGATGTGCATTCCCTCAGACACAGTCATTGTGCATACTTAATCAAGCAGGGTGTCCAGCCGCTGATTATAAAAGAACGGTTAGGGCATAAAGATATCAAGATTACGCTCAATACATATGGTCACTTATATCCAAATGAACAGAAAAAGGTTGCTTCTTTATTGGATCATCTGATTGCAGATGACTGTGAGGAAAAGGAAAATGCCCCTGCTGGTAACAAGGGCATCTCCGAGTAGTGAAAGCTAAGCTTTCCTATACTCTATCTAGCAAATATAGTATAGCAAAGCTTCGGTCTTTCGACAATGGTACATGTGCAATTTCCATAAATTTTTATGGATTGCTTTTGATACCTAAAATCAAAGGAAGGAGCTATTATTTTGTCCATTTTTAGTGAAGTCAAAGAATATCTGACTGCAAGACAGGTAGCGGAGAGTTATGGTTTGCAGGTTAAAAGAAATGGCTTAGCCTGTTGCCCTTTTCATAATGATAAGCACCCAAGCATGAAAATTGATAAGAATTATCACTGCTTTGCCTGTGGTGTTGGTGGAGATGCGATTGATTATGTTTCGCGTATGTTTGGATTGTCACAGTATGATGCAGCATTAAAGCTGATAGAAGATTTTACTCTGCCTATTAATGCGAAGGGGAATGCGGAGTTAAGTGTGCAGGAAAGAGAGCGTATCCGCAGGGAAAAGGCAGAGCGTGAAAGAATAACACGCATTCAGGAACGGTTTGAAAAATGGTGCAATCAGACTGTTGATATATTGAGGAACTGTATTTCAGAGATTGACAGTGTAAATCGTTTCCTCATTGGGAAACCGCCTGACATTATTTTTTCAGAGGATTATGCGCAGATACTTCATGTAGATCCGCTTATTAATTACTGGCTGGATATTTTGTGTATGGGAGATGTTTCAGAGAGGCAGGAGCTGTTTCTGAAGGATAGAAAGAAGGTGGAGGAAATTGCAGGAAAAGTCTGCACAGGCAGAAAACGAATTATGGAATGCAGTCGAGGAAGCGCTTGATACGGAGATGAGTACAGTGGAGGACGTGCTGGAGTCGCTTGCAAGAACGCAGAAAGGGAATGTGAAATCTTCCATCGAGAACTGCATGACTATTTTATACAGAGATCCGCTGCTGAAAGATGCCATATGTAAAAATGAACTGACAAACAAAATTGATATTGTAAAACAGCTATTGTGGAAACGGAATGGAAACTGTGTTACTGATGTGGATATGTACCAGATTCAGCGTTACATAGAAGCGAATTATGGCATTTCCAATGATAAGGCTATCAACAAAGCTATCAGTATTGCAGCCAGCGAGAGAAGTTATCACCCTATAAGGGAATTTCTTGAAAACCTGCAATGGGATGGGAAAAGCAGGATTTCAGGTCTGCTCCCACGTTTTCTTGGCGCAGATGATAATGGATATACAAGAGAGATTATGCGGCTTTTGATGCTGGCGGCAGTCCACCGGGTTTATGAGCCGGGCTGTAAGTTTGAAATCATGGTCTGCCTTGTGGGTGGTCAGGGCGCAGGAAAGTCTACATTTTTCCGTTTTCTTGCTGTTAATGATGAGTGGTTTACGGACGATTTGAAGCGTATGGATGATGAAAATGTTTACAGCAAGATGCAGGGGCATTGGATTATTGAAATGTCAGAAATGCTTGCCACTGTCAATGCAAAAAGTATTGAAGATATTAAATCATTTTTGAGCAGGCAGAAAGAAACATACCGTATCCCATATCAGACTTATGCAGAGGACAGACCAAGACAGTGTATATTTGTTGGCACATCAAATAATCTTGATTTTCTTCCTCTGGACAGAACGGGAAACAGAAGGTTTGCGCCTGTTCTGGTTCATCAGGAGCGTGTGGAGAAACATATCCTTGCGGATGAAAGGGAGTCGAGGGAATATATTGTGCAGGCATGGGCGGAGGCAATGGTTATCTATAAGAACTGTCCGCATGAGCTGAAGCTGTCAAAAAAAATGGAAGAATATCTGAAAGAGATGCAGAAACAGTTTATGCCGGAAGATACAAAGGTAGGCATTATTTAGGCTTGGCTTGACGACTGTACTGATGAATATGTATGCAGCGAGATGATTTACAGGGAAGCACTGCGGCATGAGTACGAGGAACCAAAACAATGGGAGATTAAGGAAATTAACAGTATCATGAACACCTGTATTGAAGGGTGGGAGAAAATCAGCTCCCATAGGTTTGGCAAGTATGGATTGCAGCGTGGCTGGAAACGTGAAACGGATACGCAGGGATTTTCAACGTTGCCGGATAATGTGCAGTTACCTTTTAAATAGGGGTAAATGGAAGTATGTTTTAAACTCTTTTTTATCCTGTTTACATGGCGCGTTTACATTTTTGTAAACGGTGGATTTACAGCGGAATATAGGAAAATCAAGGTTTTCAGGCATTTGTAAACGGTGTAAACAGAAAAAAATGAAAGCGCAATAATAAGATTAACAACAATATGGAGGGCATTTATTATGCAGAAATATAACAACAATACAAAAGTGATTATTGGCTTGGATCATGGCTATGGCAACATAAAAACAGCACACAGGATATTCAGGACAGGAGTGGAATGTTTTGAAGAAGAACCGATAGTCAGTATGAATTACATCAAGTATAAGGACAAGTATTACGTGATCGGGGAAAACCATTTGATTTATCAGGGTAACAAAACGGATTCGCAGGACTTCTTTATTCTTACGCTTGCAGGCTTAGCGGAGGAACTGAAATTTAGAGGACTGCATGAGGCGAGAGTATTGCTGGCTGTTGGACTTCCCCTTGCATGGGCAAAAAGTCAGGCGGCAGATTTTAAGAAGTATCTGATGCAGAAGCAGGAATTATTTTTCTCGTTTCGTAAAGAAAATTACAGGGTACATTTGTGCGGAGTAGAAGTGTTTCCACAGGGATTTGCTGCGGTATGTAATTCCGGTTCTATGAAGGGAATTAACATGATAGCAGATATCGGAAATGGCACTATGAACGTGATGCAGATCATTGACGGCAGACCGTTAGAGAAAAGTCTTGTGACGGACAAGTTTGGTGTGTCAATCTGCATGAAAGAAATACAAAAAGAATTGTCCAAATCAGCAGGGGAAAATATACCGGAGGTTATGATTGAGCCGATGCTGATAAACGGTTTGCAGGGCAGGAATGATGTAACAGCGAAAACTGTGAGGCGGATTGCTGCAAGATACACAGAGGACATTTTAAAACGCTTGGTTGATTATGGATATAAGGAAGATTTAGTGCATCTCTATGTGATTGGCGGAGGCGGCTGTCTGCTCATGCATTATAGTGATATTGCCTTAAAGGGAAATGTGACTTTTATTGAGGACATCTGTGCAAACGCAAAAGGATATGAATATCTTGCAATGCAAAAGCAGCGCAGGAAAGCGGTGTAGAAATGGGGTTATGGAATGAAAAAGGCTTATAAATGCAGCAACATAAAATTCTGCATGGAAGATGAAAACCAGCGCAGGACTTGGGAATATTTGCAGGGTATTACACGAAAAGACGGCTCTTATGGGAAGATACTTTCTGATGCGTTTGCAGCGGTTCTTGACGGGCAGATACAGGCTGGAACTGATAAGGCAGTGAGTGATCCTGCTATTTTGCTTGAGCAGAATATAGATATTCTTGAGAAGATGCTGGACAGAGTGTTGGAGCAAAAATTCCATGAGCTGCAGAGAGTCTTAACAGAGCAGATTAGCAGCTTTAGTGAATGTGTTTCATTAGCTCATTCCGGTGCAGAAAAACTTATGGAAAAGTCTGATGTGGACGGAATGGGGCAGATGCAGGAGCAGGAATTATCCGAGGATATGATGGCGTTTGCATTTGCAATGGGCGAATAGGCGGTACCGAATTTTTATATTCGGCACCCATTTCCGAAAAGGAAGCCTATGAAATGGTGCCGAAAAGTCTTTATTCGGTACCGTCGCCCAAAGCGAATGACGGCGGTTTTTTGCCGGAATGAGCTGTCTGTTGGATGGGTTTCCCGACAGACTACGGATGCCGTCAGGAAGACGGTGTTTGCCATCGGCAAACACTGCCCTCGGAGAGCGCCTTACTTCTGATGCGTATGTGTCAGAAGTAATAAGGCGTTACTTTTGACAAAAGTAACAAAACCATAGCTGGCGGACATATACAGAAAAGACAGAAGGGGGGCAGGGAATGGCGGGAAGAACCATATCTTTTCCTAAAGGCGATGGGAGTCTAACACATAACAACAGAGAATTTATAGCCAATAATGTCTGTCCGGAAAGAACAGACTGGAACAAAACATATATCAGGGAATCCATAGCAGATGCTTATGAGAAGTGCTTCGGGGAAGCTGTCAGGGAGTACAATGCAGGGCAGAAACGCAACGACAGAAAAATCAACAATTATGTGAAGAAGATAGAGAACTCTGATAATGGGGAAAAGGTGTTTTATGAAAATATCGTACAGCTTGGCACAAAGGATGATACGCCTGTTGTGGATGAAAGCGGAAAGCTGACAGAGGCGGCAAAAGAGGCAGTTGATTTGTTGGACGAGTATGTCAGAACTTTTCAGGAGCGTAATCCGAATTTATATTTATTTTACTGTGTCCTGCATTTGGACGAGGCAACGCCGCATCTGCATATCGATTATATCCCTGTGGCAGACGGATATAAAAAGGGCATGAAAACAAGGAACAGCATTTCCAAAGCGCTCCAGCAGATGGGATTTGAAAAAGGCAAGGGCAGGTATGACAATGAGGTTATTGACTGGGAGGCAAGAGAGCGCGATTATTTAATGGATTTGTGCAGGGAGCGTGGAATAGAAGTAGAGATCAAAGGAGATAAGCGCGAAAACCTTACCCTGCCGGAGTATAAAGCTGCAATGAGGAAGGTGGAGTGTCTTGAGGCAGAGGCGGAAAAGCTGGATAAGCAGAATGAAACTTTGGAGCAGTGTAATAAAAGTTTGCAGAAGCGGGCATCTGACCTGCATGGGCAGATGCAGGAAATGGAAGCGCATAACAATGAACTGGTTTTGCAGGCACAGGAACTTACGGAACAGATTGAGGAAGCAGAAGCGAAAGAGAAAGCGGCGCAGGAGGTTCTCGCCAAACATGATTTAAGGGCGGAAACATTTAAAATGATTTCAAAGGAAGTAGCGGCAGAAACAAAAAATATGAAAAGTGCTGCTGTTCCAGTGACCAATCTTTTCGGCAGTGAGGAATATGTCAAAGTAAAGAAAAGCGACTGGAATAAAATGCTTGATGCTTTTGGCAAGGCAGTAACAAGAAACCATCTCTTGGAAAAGTATGAGAAGAAGATAGACATTTTGGAGAAAAAGATAGCTGTCCTTGCTGAACAGGTAGAGAAATTGAAACGGTTTGTTGCTTCAAAGGGATTGGGGGAGGCATTTGTGGAATTTGTAAAATCACTTGCACCAAAAACCATGAAGCAGAAGCTGGAGGAGGCAAAAGCAGATGCTGTGGAACATAACCGGCAAAGAAAGAGCAGCCAGCAGGATATAGTAAGAGAAAATAAGCAGTGGCAACAGGAAATGTAGATTTTATGGAAAGAGAGGAACAAGCAATGAATATAACTTATGAAAAATGTGGAGATTATCTGATACCGAATTTAATACCCAATACAGAGTCAGAAGGAGAATTACGGAAATTTGGATTGATGCGGAAATCTTATCTGAAGAACCATAGGAGAGGCATTTATTCAGGCTTGCTGCTGTCAGGTGAATTAAAGAAACATCTGCTTTTGATACAGGAACAGGCAGAGGAAAGATTTGATTTGCTGGTGGATCAGATGGCGAAGCAGGAGGAAGTGACAGAACAATTAAAGGAACAGGATCAGATGCTTTGGGTACAGAGAATGAATAGTATTAGAGCGAGAGCGGAGGAGGTTGTGAGGAAAGAAATAATATATTGTTGAATGTGAGACAGGAATATTTGCCTATTAAGAGAGCAAGCAAGGAAATGATGTTAAAGATAAATTTAAGCGACAGCGATCAGTAAAGATTGCTGTCGCTGATTTATAACTTTTGGTCATTGTCAGAGGGAATATACCGGACAATATCTTTTATGTCGCAGCCTAAAATCCGGCATAAATCGTTCAGTGTTTTAGTCGATACATCTTTATTATGTTTCAAACGGTGGAGCGTGCTATCTGATAAACGATGTTTATGCGTCAAGGTATACCAATTTTCAATTGATGTTTCTAAAGTTTCCCAAAAAGGGGAATAGTCAATCATATTCAGCTCCCTCTTTCGCTTTTATCCTTAACAATAGGATAAAATATATTCTGATACTTGAATATCTTCGCAGTAACGAATATACTGTAAAGAACAGTAAGAAGTTTGAGTGTGCGCTGAATAGTCTGAAAGGAGAACAATCAACAAATGAAATTTTATGAAATTACTTACATAGTTGATGACGAGCAACAGGAAAAGCTGTCGATACTGGCGGAGCGTTATGAAAAAATTAATGGGTGGAATGAAAAAGAAATGCTACAGTTCGCAGTTGCCGCTACTTCCAAAGGAGATATAGAAACCAAACTTCGTTTTTTGGAAAATGAGATAATCAAACTAGAAAAAGATTAGTAGGAGCAAGAAGAAAATCCAGAGCGGAAACATGTATATCAGTGATGAAGAACGCGAAAAGTGCAGAAAAGTCGTGAACGCTTATACAGAGGAACTTGATGATGTTGATGTCATGGTAGTAGAGGCAGGACGATATGGATTTCTAAAACTGTTATACTATAGAGTTCCATATGGATTTGATGATGCGGTGACTTATACTGACAGTCTTACTCTTTTTTTGATTTATGGGACGAATGGTTTGAGGCTCAGTTGCTTCGGATTACCAAAGACACGCCTGTAGCTGAATTGGATTATGAGGATATGTTCCAATGCCTGTCTAAAGATAAGCAAGAGGAACTTATGGCAAAGCGCGAGTATTTTGCAGAAAAGGCAGAGATATGTATAGAGTGAAAAAAGTATGAGAAGAAGATAGCTGTTTTTGAGAAAAAGATATTTGCTCCTGCTGAACAAGTAGAGAAATTGAAACGGTTTGTGGCTTCAAAGGGGATTGAGGGAAGCATTTGTGGAATTTGTGAAATCGCTTGCACCAAAAACGATGAAACAAAAGCTGGAGGATGCAAAAGCGGATGCGGTTGAACATAACTATTAGAGAAAAAATTCGCAGGTATTGCCGGAAAAGAATAAGCGTTGGCAGCAGGAATTGTAGATTTTATAGAAAGAGAGAAATAGACAATGAACATAACTTATGAAAAATGTGGAGATTATCTAATACCAAATTTAATACCCAATCCAGAGCTAGAGGGAGAATTATGGAAATTTGGTTTGATGCGGAAAGCTTATCTGAAGAACCATAGGAGAGGCATTTATTCAGGCTTGCTGCTATCAAATGAATTAAAGAAGCATCTGCTCATGATATAGGAACAGGCAGAGGAAAGATTTGATTTGCTTGTGGAGCAGATGGCAGAGAGGGAGCAGGTGACCGAGCAATTAACGGAACGAGATCAGATGTTTTGGGTGCAGAGAATGAATAGCATTAGAGCAAGTGCAGAGGAGATTGTGAGGGAAGAAATTATTTATACATTATAAGGATTAGTGGAGATATCCATATTTTGGTAAAAAGTTGCTGAACAATGTCGTAAATTATGTTATGATAAATTATATGATTTGTGTTAAAAATGCAGTACGGCAAGTAGAGGGTTTGGATATGGTCAGGAATTTGAAATTGATGTAAAAATAAAGTGTATAGAGAAAGGAATGACGCAAGCTCAGCTTGCAGAGAGGGTGGAAACTACCAGCCAGTATGTGAACAGAATCGTGAAAAAACAGGGCAGGGCTGTGAATAAGACTTTTGTGGCAATGATGGGGCGGCTGGGGTATGACATTGAGTTAACGTATGTGAAGCGATAGTTTAATCGAAAGATAATCAGATACTTTAGGCAGTTGGATTATTTAAGTGATAATTGTAAAGCGATATCTAAAAACGAAAAGAATTGAGGAATAAAAATGATTAGTTGGAATTTTCCGGGAAATCAGGATGGACAAATAAAGGGAGTTGCTGATGCGGGCATTGAGAATTTTAATGGAACAGAAATTTCTTCTTTGGCAAGGGAGAACTGCCAGAATTCCTTGGATGCAGCTATTGATGGTAATAATCCTGAAGTATTGGTTGAGTTTGAACGTTATTTTGTACAGGATAATCAAATTCCGGGAATTACTGAATATAGGGATATATTGAGAAAATGTAAAAATTTTTGGGATAAATCGAAAAGCGAAAAGGCAAAGAGCTTTTTAAATGAAGCGGTGAAGCAGGCTGAGAAAGAAAAAGGTTTTATGCTAAGAATCAGCGACTATAACACAACTGGACTTTCTGATCCATATGCAAAATCAGATGATCCTTTTGATTTCAGTTTTGATGGCTGGAATGCTCTAATCAAGATAGATGGTGGTGCTAATAAGGGGGAGGATAAAGCTGGTGCATTTGGAATAGGGAAAAGCGCACCATTTAGTAATTCTTATTACAGATTAGTGTTTTATCGCACTTTGAATCAAGATAATGAGAAAGCAGCACAAGGCATATCAAGACTCTTGTCATACAAAGATGGGATTTCAATGACAAGCGGCGTTGGATATTATGGAAATCCGGAAGGAAATAATCCAGTTGAATTAATTCCGGAATTGGATGCACTTAATACAAGAACAGAAATTGGGACTGACGTTTTTGTTTTTGGTTTTAAAACAGCTAACGATTGGGAGAAAGAAATAGAAGTTGCACTATTGGAAAGCTTCCTTATGTCATTTTATAATGGTCAACTTCGAGTAAAAGTACAGAATAGGGAAATAAATTCTGCCACATTGAAGTCTCATATGGAGCGGATTCATCGAGACTATCCAGGTCAAACAAAAGGAACATATGGAAATTATCTTGCACTAACTCGAACAGAGGGCGTGCATACTTATTCGATGGACTTTCATGGAATGGGAACGCTTGAATTGAGATTGCTTGTTGATTCTAATGAAAAGCTGGATCGTAAAGTGCTGATTGTAAGAAAAGCCGGAATGAAGCTCTTTAGACTAGGAAATATATCAAAATTGGTTCCATTTACAGGAATTCTTGAATTGAAAGGGAAGGAACTTAATAGTTATTTTAGAGCTATGGAGACAGTTGCACATGACAACTGGGAACCCGGAAGGCATTCAAATCCAAAACAGGCCAAGACATATTATGAAGAAATAAAGGAGTGGATTCGTTTTATTGTTGCCGAACTTGCTGAACATAGTAGTGATGATGAAATGGATGTGGAAGGATTGGGCGGTGTTTTACAAAAGGAACCAGAGAAAGCGGAAACCGGCGATTCAGATAATAAGAGAGAAAATCTTAATAATTATCTTGGAAATATAGATGTTGTAGAGAGACCAGCAAAAACTCTATCAAAGGGGTTCTTTTATGGAAAAGGTGATGAGGGTAACAGTGAGGCAGAAACGACTCAGGGTAAATTGGGAAGAAATGGGGAGCCAGGTTTTAGGTTATTAAAAGGAAAAAGAAAAAGGAAAAAAATTGACAGTCATAGAGGAATACCAAATCCTAATGGTGAAGATGTTGTAATGCAAAGGAAACCTGGGGGAGAAACTAGCTGCCCTCTTAAAAATGTACGTATTATTAAAAAAAACACAGGTACTTATGCTGTTAATTTTGAGATACCACATGATGTTAAGCATGGGAGAATAGAACTTGTTACTGTCGGTGAAAATGGGAAATCAAACCGTATTCGTATCATTGATGCAGAGCCTGTGGTTGGATGTATGGCAGCTAACTTGAATGGTGATTTTATAGAAACTTCTGATATGTCATCATCAGGTAAGGTACAGATAAAAGTGACGTTTGCAGATTCACATGATTATGCTATGGAGGTAAACGTATATGAACATAACTAACAGATTGTTTACCTATCCGGTATTAAGCGATGAAAAAGATGATTATAAAGAATCCATATTTAGTGTAGATTACGAGCATGAAATGCAGGGTGTTAATAGTTTGCACTTGACGTTTGATATAGCCATGAATTGTAAAGAATTGGAACAGCTCATTGTAGACGGAACAGCTGATTTTGTCATTCATCTTGAATGTTCCACAACAGCATATAGAAAAGTGCTTCATTCTGTCTCAAAACATATTGAACATACAATCCCGATTGGACGGGTAAATGGAATCTTGAATGCGGTTGCTTTTATAATTCTTAAAAAGAACATAACAGAATTTTACTGTTCAGATTGGGTAGAAGATTTTAATGGTACAACATTTAATTTATTTGCTGGTTCTATACTGGCTTATCAGAATTTATCTGATTTAAATATTACAAAAGATTATGAAGAATTTATTAATGCGGGATCTATATTTTCGGTATATAAAAGGCTTACGGAAGATGATTGTTCGGCAGAGATTACTTTAGACTCCTCCAAAATCAGGATTGGATTGGGTACAGATGATTATGATGTTTATGCTATGTATTCATCAAAGGTAGAACTGCAATCTCTGTTTCATGCAATGATTATATTGCCGGCATTAGTGTATGTATTTGAAGAATTGAAACAAGAGGGCGGCGAAGAAACATACCATAATAAAGAGTGGTTTATTGCTTTGGAAAAATCATATTTAAAACGTGGCATAGTATTTATGGAAGAAGTCATGAATACTGAAAAGACTTCTTATGAGTTGGCACAGGACGCAATGGAATTTCCTCTTAGTAAAGCATTTAAGCAGATCCCGATTTTTTTTGATACTATGGAGGAGGACTCATAATGAAATTATATATAATGAAACGTGAAGCACTTGAGACTCTGAAGGCTAATATTTCTGTTATATACGGAAAATATTATACGGAAAAGACAAATCGCTGGATTTACGATATATGCGGAGAAGAGCCATTTGCTGAATTTAAAGATGTTACAGAGTTTAGTCTTGCAGACTTGGATTCTGATTTAACACCCGGAGAGATTGACTTATATAATTGTAAGATTATATATGAAAAACTTCAGTTTCTAAGTGAATCCCAGGCAAGCGATGAGAGGTTGTGGGCAGGACTTACCAATGCCACCTTTTATGAGTATATGAGAAAACGATGGGGATATGGTTACGGAAAGAAACCCAAAAGTGCTGAAAAAGAAGTAGGTGCGATTTTAACAAGATTCTTTTATAAGTCTTCTGGACGAAGTGGTTTCTATAGAAATACATTGGCGAAATGCTGGTGGGTAGGGCATAATACATACGATTTCAGCAATACTGGGAATCATTTTGAAAGTTTAGATATTATAGGAAGCAATGACCTGAACTCTAAAATTAATGAGTTTTTCTATAACTTTACATTTTCATCAAATTCAGATATAATGGCTGCCATTATTGATGCCCTTCGTAAATTTAAGGAAGAAGGAAAACGTATACTTGTTCGTGAACATATAAGACCAGCCATGTCATATTTAAATGCCGTAGGCGGTTCGGTTGTTCTTGATTGTTTGGAAAAAGAGGAGATAGCACGTATCTTTTCTGATGCTGTTGATGCTATTATGCAGGGAGATACACCAATCCTAAATTTTGATGTGAACATAAATTCAGAAAGTGAGGATATAGATTATTCTGACGATGAGATTTCAGAGGCAGAAAACCTTTTAGATTTGCCTGAAGTAACTATGGGATGTAAGGTTGTAATTTGGAATGCAAATAGAGAAACGAAAACTTATAAATATGATTTAATAAATGGAGCATTACCCAAAGCGGTAGAGATATTTACAGGGCACAAAGTTGGTGACACAATTGAGTTATCAGGTCAACAGTGGAAGATAGAGGATGTGATTCTGTAAAAATTTTGCCATTGAAAAAATGGAAGAAAAAATTTGTTGACCTACTCTAGTGAATACCCCAGGTCGTAGTGAGGTTGCAAGCTTAGATTATTATGATTGGTGGAATGATATGTGTATGATGTATTGTAAAAAATATAAGAAAAAGGTGCTATTATGATGCTATATTTTGAGTATAGTAAATCTGTAAAAGATGTTGAATATTACGAAATTTTAGAAAATCTCATGCAACGTTGGGAATACGAGATTGTAGAATTTAAAGAAGCCAAAGGCGGCTATGATACTGACAAGATTGGCAGATATTTTTCTGCAATAAGTAACGAAGCGAACTTGCGTCAGCAGCAATATGGTTGGCTTGTTTTTGGTGTCGGTGAGGAACAGAAAACCAAGATAAAGAAGATTGTAGGAACAGCATACAAAAAAGGAGATAATAGCCTGTTGGAGCGTTTCAAATATGAAATATCCAGAGATACTACCAATGGAATGACATTTTATGACATTATTGAGATATTTCCTATCGTGAATGATAAAGAGTACCGAGTGCTTATGTTTAAGATTCCGGCAGCGGCAACGGGCATACCTACTGATTGGAAAACAAACTATTATGAACGTGCCGGAGAGAGCCTTGTGCCACTAAAACAGTATAAGATAGATGCAATTCGTTCACAGGAGCGCAGGGATTGGTCAAAACGAGTGCTGGAACAGGCAGGCATAGAGCATTTAGATAAGGATGCGATTGCTTTAGCAAGAGAGAAGTACAAGGAAAAAATGAATCAGGAACATATTTTCGAGGAAGTAGATGCCATGAGTGATGAGCAGTTTTTAACAAAGCTAAAGCTCATGATAAATGGTAAAATCACACACGCAGGAATGCTTTTGTTAGGCAATTCAGATTATGATTATATGTTTCAGTCTGCACCAAGCATTATGTGGAGATTATACGGCGCTGACAATATGGACAGAGATTATGCCATTTTCAAAATCCCATTTATTAATGTGGTAGATAAAGTATTTGCAAAGGTAAGGAATTTGACTTACAGATATATGCCAAATCAGATGACACTGTTTCCGATGGAAACGGAGCAATATGATAGCTGGTTAATGCGCGAGCTGCTTAATAACTGTATCGCTCATACAAATTACCAGTTAGGCGGTAGAATTTATGTCAATGAATTTGAGGACAAGCTGAAATTCACTAATCCGGGTGATTTTATTCCGCAGAAAATCGAGAATGTTTTGGAAGCAAGCTACAGTCCGCCGTTTTACAGGAATCAACTGTTGGCGGAATCTATGGCGGCATTTCATATGATTGATACTGCAACATTAGGAATCCGTCGGGCATATAACATTCAGAAAGCAAAATATTTTCCGATGCCGGATTATAATGTTTCATCCAGAACACAGGTTGAAGTGACAATTTATGGGAAAACGCTGAATGATAGTTATATGCACATATTGTATGATCATCAAGATTTAGATCTACAGACGGTGTTTTTGCTTGACCGGATACAGAAAGGTCTGCCAGTAGAAAAGGAAGATGTAGATAGACTGAGGGGGCAGAAACTGGTAGAGGGCAGATTGACGAGTTTGTACTTATCTGCATCAGCGGCTAAAAGCATTGATGAAAGTACGACTTATATTAAAAACAAAG
>CAZRKN010000032.1:0-49938 GCA_964600805.1 uncultured Bacteroides sp.
ATGTAACAATTGACACATCCTTAAGCAGCCAGTTTGCCAGCGCTTTACTTATGGCAGGATGCCTGCTGCCGGAGGGTCTTTCTCTGACTATGACAGGAAGCAGAACGTCAGGTTCATATATACAGATGACACTTTCCATGATGGAGCAATTCGGCATATGTTTTTCAGAAAAAAAGAGAGACAACGAAGAAAAAACGTATATAATTCCGGGAAAACAGGAATTTGGAGTTCCCAGATTCTTAATTGAACCTGATTTGTCCGGGGCAGCATATTTTTATAGCCTGGCACCGCTGTTTGGCATTGATGTACTTGTCAATAATGTACATCTCAACTCTTTGCAGGGTGATATAAAATATGTGGAACTTCTATCGAAGCTGGGAGGCTACCTTGAGGATACAGAGGAAGGCTTGTGGCTGAAAGGCAGCGGCATTACCCATTTTTCCGGACAGACCGTAGATATGAAGGACTATTCCGATCAGAGCATGACATTTGCGGCGGTATCCGTTTTTGCCGATACTGTAACGGAAATAGTAAATATCGGTCATATCCGTTTTCAGGAGACAGACCGGATGGCGGCTATTATAAATGAGCTTTCCCGTATGGGAATACGATGCGAAGAAATTCCGGAGAAAGAAGGCATACGAATCTATCCGGGCATACCAAGCCCCGCGCTTATCCATACCTACGAAGACCACCGAATGGCAATGGCATTTACACTGGTCGGCCTGAAATGTGACGGTATCGACATCGACAATCCGGGCTGCTGCGCGAAAACTTTTGAAAACTATTTCGATTTAATAGACAGCTTGTACTAAAATTTAAGTATATAGATATTTGCGAAACTTACTATCTCCATAACGTAGTTGTACAATATAGACAATATCATAAGCAGGGTGCTATGTCGCCGTAGTCCACTGAAAGTGGACTTGTACTTTAGGTGCCGTATTTTGGCACCTTATGTACCGCTACGAGCGACAACGCAGCACAAGCGTGCCCTACGTTGATTTGTCTATATTGTACAACGACCGTCTTGAAAACAACTAGCATTAAAGCATAAGGAGAACGTATTATATGTGGATTGAAGGCAACTACCGACGAAACCTGATGGATATGCATATCGATGACTGGAACCCAAAGTTCTTAAGCCGTCTTAATATAGACGAATATGTGGACGCACTTAAAGACGCCGGAATTCAGGCTGCAATGGTGAAGGCACGTCCCCACACAGGGCTTGCTTATTATCCTACCAAAATCGGCAGAATGCATAAAGGACTTAACGGATTTGATTTTTTTGGCACTATGGTTAAAAAATGCCATGAAAACGGAATTGCGGTAGTTGCTTATTTTTCCCAGATTTTTGACAACTGGGCATATGAAAATCATCCTGACTGGAGACTTGTAACCGCTGACGGCAAAGGAATGCAGGAGTACCGTGGAACAAGCGACTTTAAATCGGGACGTTATGGCATTATGTGTCCCAATAATGAGGAATACAGGGAGTATGTCAAAGCTTGTCTTACAGAAATGAATGAGATGTATGATTTTGAGGGAATGTTTCTGGATATGACCTTTTTCCCGGAAGTATGCTATTGTTCAAGTTGTAAGAAAAAATATAAAGAAGAAACAGGAAAGGAAATTCCCAGAACTATTGACTGGAACAGTCAAGGTTGGATTGACTATGTTTACAAAAGAGATGAATGGATAGCGGAATACGCAAAGTTTGCTACCGCGTGTGTGAAAAAAATCAAACCAAACGTAACGATTGAACATCAGTTCTCAAGGATAACAGGGCCTTGGGTAGACGGAAGTTCAGAGCTTCTTTTGGACGCTATAGACTATACCAGCGGAGATTATTACGGGGGATTTCTGCAGCAGACATTCATCAATAAATATTATAAGAATGTTTCACCGTATCTTCCATTCGTATATCATACTTCCCGCTGTGACCCCGCGCTTGAGTATCACACTACGACCAAGACGGAAGAAGAGCTGCTATTGCATATAATTACGGCGTTGGTGCATAATGGAGCATTCTTACTTGTTGACGCAATCAATCCGGATGGAAGTATTGTCCCGGACGTATACCATACTATTATGAAAAAAGTCTACGGTATAACCAGGCAATATGAACCATATGTAAATGGCAATCTCTATCATGATGCGGCGATTTGGTTTGCATCTCATGCAAAATATGATCCCACAGAAGCAAAATGCGGAATTATGGAAAAAGTCTTTTGGCCAAAATACTATATAGAATCTCCGGTAGCCGCAGCATCTATACTCCGGGAAGACAATGTTCCCTTTGAAGTTATAGGAACCAAAAATATCAGGAATGAAAAAGCAAAAGTTCTGATTTTATCCCATGTAGCGAACATCAGGGATGAGGAAATGGATGAGATAGAAGCCTATCTCAATAACGGAGGTAATCTGTTAATAAGCGGACCTATCGGAAACGAGAGACTTGAAAAATTAATTGGTGTCAGAGTCATCGGACGTACAGAACACAATTTCACCTATATGAGTCCAACCGAGGCAGGCGCAGAGCTATTTGCCGGCTTCAGCCATTTGGCGCCTTTAACCATTGATATGCACCAGACCGAGGTTGAAATAGTAGATACGCAGAATCTGACTGTTCTGGCAACTGCCACGCTTCCCTACACTTTGACGGGAACCAGCGAGTTCGCGGCAATCCATTCCAACCCTCCCGGAATCTATACGGACAGTCCTTGTGCATTGTTAAAACAGATAGGTAACAGCAAAATTATCTGGACGGCTGCTCCGATTGAAATGTCCAAACCATACATGAGCCGTCAGGTATACTTACGCATGGTGGATTTCCTGCGGGGAGACGCATCTTTCGTATCAAATGCGCCGAAGTTTGTGGAAGTTCTTGAGTGGAATAAAAATGGCACTGATTATTTCGCAGTAATAAATGAGCAGGAGGAATCGCCCATAGCGCCTATGTACGACATCACTATCGAGATTAAGGGTGCTGCCGACAGAAAAGCATATCTCCTGCCGCAAAAAACCGAATTGGAAACCGAAACGATAAATGGAGATACTCTGAAAATCCATGTGCCGAAGCTGGAAATCTTCCATATCATTCAGCTCTTATAAAATAATCAATGTGTGATTACAAACTATCTATTTTCAATATATTTTGTATATATTGTACAACAGCAGTCTTGAAAAACAGAACTTTACAATTATCTAAAGTAATATAAATTTACCCCACCGACCTTACCGTCGATGGGGTTTTTTTCAACCAATATCCTTTTCTTTTTTCTTACCGGAACCAATAAAAATATCATAAATACATGGAATAACAATCAGTGTCAGCAATGTTCCATAAACCAGACCGCCGATGGTAACTACGGACATAGGTTTCGACATATCCGCTCCCATATCATTACTGAACGCCATAGTACTCAATGCCAGAATGGTAGTCAGCGCCGTCATCATAACAGGACGCATTCTGGTTCTTCCTGCCTTCAGGATTGCCTCCTTTTTCTCCATGCCGCCCTCGCGCAGCTGATTTATATAGTCCACCAGTACGATACCGTTATTAACAATAATACCCGACAACATGACAAAACCAATCAATGCTATGACGCTCACTTCACTTCCGCTGATATAAAGTCCAAGCAGTCCTCCCGTAAAAGCAAGCGGGATTGTAAATAATATGATAAATGGTGAAAGCAGAGACTGGAACTGCGCTACCATGATCAAATACATGAATATAATAGCAAGGATAAGCATCAGATAAACCTGCTCCATGGCGTCTGTTATCGTTTCATTTTCGCCGCTCATTGTATAGCTGTAACCTGCCGGCATATCATAATCCTTAATCGCCTCTTCTACATCATCCGACACAAAACCTACATTATATCCGTCTGCAATCGCTGCACTTACTGCAATGTATCTGGTTTGATCGATTCTGTTCACAGATCTGGGAGCTTCTGTAATCTCGAATTCAGCAATATCAGAAAGTCGAATTTTTTCCTTTGTACCGTCCTGTTTAGTTCTCTCAATCTCCAAATCTTTTACCAGATCTCTTGTCAACGCCATATCGCCTGCATGCTTTACATATACGTCATACTCGTTAACATCTGTTTCAAACGTGGTCGCGCTGGTCGCGCTTGCAAGCTTTGGCTGAATCTGCGCAAATACCTGTGCCACCATAAGCCCATGTTCAATTGCCTTGTCTTTGTCAATGATAATTCTCAATTCTCCCGTAGAATCTTCAAGACCGTCGGAGACATCCTCCGTACCCTCGACTCCCTCTACAATAGCCGCTATATCTTTCGCAACGCTCTGCAGTGTATCCAGATCACGCCCTTTTATCTGAATGGTTATTCCGCTTCCGCCTAAGGCGCTCATATCCATAGTTGATGTCTCTATTTCCGCCACTGCCTGATTCTCATCCAGAATATTTGCTATATTCGCATTAATCTCCGTTGCTATTACTTCATTATCTTTTTTCTTATCTTCGTTTAGCGTTATGTAAATACTGGTTTCATTAGTTGAGGAACTTCCGCCCGACAGCATGCTCAATGAAGATGAGCTTGCCATGGCACCTACGTCTTCCACATCCTCTGTTTCCATTATCTTTTCCACTATCAGGTCTGTTACTTTTCCTGTTTCAGTAAGCGGCGTATCATCAGGCATAGTCACCGTCATAGTCATCTGGGTACTATCCATGTCAGGCATGAATGCAATTCCTTTAGAATAAGCAGCCAGTGCGCTTACTACTAACAAAGCCAAAACTAATATAAGTACTATCGGTTTATACTTAAGCGACAGTTTCAGAGTTTTCTCATAGAAAGTCATCAGACCGCCGAAAAATTTATTTTCCTTCTGCGGTTTTGACTTAGAAAGCACGCCTGCTCCCATTGCCGGCACAACAGTCATCGCCACCAGCAGACTGGCAAACAGGGAATAGCCAATGGTAAGTCCCATATCCACAAACAGCTGCCTTGTTATACCCTCTGTAAACACGATAGGAAGGAAAACGCAGACTGTCGTGAGCGTAGACGCCGTAATGGCTCCCGTCACTTCTCCGGCGCCTTTTACGGCTGCTTCCTTAGCCGAATAACCTTCATTCCGCATTCTGTATATATTCTCAATAACGACTATGGAATTATCCACTAACATACCTACTCCAAGCGCCAATCCCGATAAGGAAATAACGTTCAGTGTCACTCCGCTGAAATACATACACACAATCGCGGTAATAATACTAATCGGAATAGAGCACGCAACTACTGCCGTCGGTCTCCAGTCCCTCAGGAACAATATCAAAATCAGAACTGCAAGAATAGCTCCAAACAATACATTATTTATTATGGAGTCCATAACAAGGTCTATATAAATACCCTGATCCATAAGTGTAATCAGAATCAGTTCTTCTTTTTCTTCTTTCAACTCTTCAAATTTTTCAAGTATCCTGTCAGAAACATCACCTGTGGAATATCCTGTCTGCTTCTGAATTGTAATCAATATTCCCGGTTCACCGTTAACATTTGCATAAATATCATCAGAATTGTCTGTCATAAACACATCGGCAACATCCTCAAGAGTAATGACATCTACTCCGTCCATTTCAGGATTCATGATAGGCATTTTCTTAAATTCTTCAATATCCCCCGGCTTATCGCCAATCCTTACAAGATAATCAATTCCTTCTTCTGTAACATAGCCTGCAGGCATAGAAAAGTTCTGTGTCGCAAGAAGGGACTTCACAGTATCAACAGTAAGGATTCCGCTCATATCAGCCTGCTCATATGCATTTTCCCTTGCTTCTTCCAATTCTGTCTCGCCGTCTGTAACCTGCTGCAAAGCATCATCGAGCTGACTGCTGGTATCATTAAGCTGCTCTTCACCCTCTTTGAGCTGACTTAATGCGGAATTGAGCTGTTTCTGCCCGGCATTAAGCTGTGCCTCGCCTTCTTCAAGCTGTGCAATAGCCGCTGCATAGTCTTCCTCACTCATAAAGATTCGGCCTTCTTCCAGCTGCCTTCTGCTTTCTGCCAGCTCTTTTCGCTTATCATTCAATTCCTTCTGACTGTTTTCAAGCTTCTTCTTATTACTTTCCAGCTCTGTCTTTGCATTGTCAATCTCAGTGCGTCCATCCTGAACCTCCTGCTTAGCATCGGAAAGCTCCTGCACAGCATCCTGCATTTCTCCGTCAATATACCCAAATATCTGTTCATTAATGGCATCTATCTTCTCCTGCCGGATAATAACATTAACACTGTCCTCCACCAATCCGGTTGCACTTGCGGACGCAACTCCCTCAATACTTTCCAGTTCGGGAATAACCGTATTCTGTGTCATTTCACTGACCTCGGTTTCCGTCATGTCCACGCCTCCGACAGCGGCAATCATAACGGGGAGCATATCCGGATTCAGCTTCATAATAATAGGATTTCCGACAGAATCACTCCAATAGCTCTTAATTTGATCCAGATTCTCCCTTATTTCCAGAGATACCGCATTCATATCCGTGGACTGTGAGAATTCCAGAATAACTACAGAATAATTTTCACTGGAAACGGAGCTGATTCCTTCAATATTGCTGACCGTCGCCATGGAAGCTTCTACAGGCTTGGTCACTACCATTTCCACTGTCTCCGGGCTTGCTCCCGGATAAGTCGTCATAACGATTACATATGGTAAACTTATGCTTGGCAGCAGATCTACAGACATTTTCGTAAATGAAACAGCTCCAAGCACAATTGCAAGAACCACCGCTACCAAAACAGTATACGGTTTTTTGACACTGAATTTACCTAACATGTGTATACACCCTTTTCCTTTTCTTCTATATCTATTTTTTACAAATTCTTATGCTGTCTTTATTTATCCGCACATTCGTAAAAAAACGCATATTAAAAGTATATTGCGAAATTAATTTTCTGACAATATACTTTTACATTTTTTTATAAAATTTTCATATAATATTTCTACTTAAAATTGATAAAATTTTTTGTTACTGCTTTTTCATTGGCATGTTGCAATATAATCGCCGATGTCGGCGGCAGCGTAATGTTTACCTTGCCCGCACTGACGGTATATTCTTCCGGTTCAGTTGTAAATCCATCCGCTGTTGTAAGCATCAGCCGCTTTAATGTACACTCCTTTGGAGTGCCGAGATACCATATCGACAGCGTTTTGGTAATTTCATAGTTATTATTGTTAATCAGTATTGCTGACTGCTTCTCTTTCGTGAAGCGCCCATATCCGATTACATTATAATCCTCTTCCATATATTTCAGGGAACCGGTCAGAAATTCCTTGTTCTGCTTATGGATTCTGATAATCTCCTTATGAAATTCCAGAAGTTCCATATCCTCCCGTCCCCATGGGTAGCTGCGTCTGTTATCCGGATCCGTGAATCCGCATACTCCTACCTCGTCTCCATAATAAATCGTAGGAGCGCCGGGCCATGTCATCTGAATAACTACCGCCTCTCTGAGTACGGCTTTGTTTACGCCTTCGTTCGCTGCCTCCGGTCCCAATGTGCTCATACGTCCTACTTTGTGATTTGTGCGTGTCAGGAATCTGGAATGGTCATGATTAGACAATTCATTCATTGATGTCTGCAAAGACGGCATCGTATAACATGCTCCGTGATATTTCATTGAATCCCAGAAACTTCCGGCATTTCCCAGCAGGTCCTCCCGATAATCATCGCTGTGTTTCTGCATACCGGTCAGGAACCACGTCACCGGCTCCATAAATGCATCATAATTCATAATAGTATCCCACTGGTCACCCTGCAGCCAATCCTTTGGCTCGCCGTAATGCTCCGCCAGAATAATAGCCTCCGGATTTGCCGTCTTTACCGCTTTCCTGAACTCTTTCCAGAAATGATGATTAAATTCGGGACTATATCCTAAATCAGCTGCCACGTCAAGCCGCCATCCGTCTGCATTATATGGCGGAGAAACCCATTTTTTAGCAACCCTGAGCACATAGTTAAACAGTTCTCTGGAATTTTCGTAATGAAGCTTCGGCAGGGTATTATAACCCCACCAGCCGTCGTATAACTCATTATAAGGCCATTTTTCTCCCCGAAAATTAAAATATTTATTATATGGACTCTCTTTGGAAACATAAGCCCCTTTCTCATAGCCCTCCAAGTCTTCATAAATTCTTTCTTTGTCCATCCATTTATTAAAAGAACCGCAATGATTGAAAACGCCGTCTAAAATGACCTTCATACCGCGCTTATGCGCTTCGCTTACAACTTCGGCAAAAAATGCGTTACTGGCTTCCAGATTTTCCTTATTGGAAATCCGATTGATGTATTTCGACGCAAAACGGTTCTCACACTGACCGGGCTGCAATACATCGCCTGTATCATTTACTATTTTTCCGATATGCGGGTCGATATAATCATAATCCTGTATATCGTATTTATGATTAGACGGAGATACAAAAAGCGGATTAAAGTAGATAACATCTATGCCTAAATCCTGTAAGTAATCCATTTTATCCAGAACGCCCTGCAAATCACCGCCATAGAATTCCCTTACGCCCATTGCCGCGGGATATTTATTCCAATCGTCTACTTTAACACAGCCTTCACCCAAGTAACAATATTCGTTTGTCAGCACATCATTTGAAGTATCCCCATTGTAGAAACGGTCAATATAAATCTGGTAAAAAACTGCCCCTTTTGCCCACGAAGGCGTCTTAAAACCTGGAATGACCTGAAAATGATAATGTGGAATGATATCTTTAACAACGCCCCGTGTATCATAAAAACAAATGATCTTCCCTGCCTGAATTTCAAAATAATAACTCAGTTTCTCATTCTCCAACTGCTCTTTATGGGAATAATAGTCAAAATATTCATCTGATTCCGCTTTCAGCATTATATGCTTTTCACCTTTACTGACAAAAAATAACCTGTCAATATTATTTTTTGCACAGCGGAATCTAATTGTAAATTCATCATAAGCACTCGGTTCAGCAGGCGAAATAAAATTTTCGGTGGTATCGCTGAATAGAGCTTTTCTATTAAATACAGGGCGCATTGCCGCAATATACTGATAGTTCTGTTCTGCCTTATAAAATTGGTTTATATCCATACACTGAAGCCTCCAAATAAACGCGATAAATTTATTCTATACTATATGTAGTGGATATTCAAGAGTTTATATACAATAAAAAATCGAATACCTTCGCATTCTAATTGGAATAATTTACGCTGTGGCATGATTTCCTATAGTAAAAAACAGCTAATGGACCTGCCTGAAAGACAGTAAAAAAGACAGTTCATTATGTACTGTCTTTTTTAGAGAAGGTATTTCTTTCTTATGGGGTATAGCAAAAAACTATATATAATGTATTGGGGGTTACAAGTGTATATTAGCATAGCCCCAAAAAGGCTGCAATGCCAAGTATCCACAAATATTACAAATTTGGCACTTCATTTTTGTGCAAATTACACAAACATCTATCTTTCGTCTATGTGTAAAGCAATTCTAAACTATTAAAATAATGCCTCAAACTCCGCTCTGCTGATTCTTTCTTTTTCTAATAACAGCTCTGCGCATTTATGAAGAACTTCCTCATGCTCCATGATAATATCTTTTGCCTTCTTATAGCATTCATCAATAATAGCTTTGACTTCTTTATCTATTTCACCTGAAATAATTTCACTGTGATTTTTAGCATGAGCCAAATCTCTTCCGATAAATACCTCGTCGTCATTGTCATCATAATTTATCACACCGATATTATCAGACATTCCATATCTTGTAACCATCCTGCGGGCAACCTTGGTCGCCTTCTTAATATCGCTTGAGGCGCCTGTTGTAATGTCGTCAAAAATAATTTCCTCGGCAATACGACCGCCCAAAGATACCATGATATCCTCTTTCATCTTACCTTTCGTCAGGAACATCTCATCCTTCTCCGGCAGCGGCATGGTATATCCTGCTGCCCCTATTCCGGTTGGAATGATAGAAACTGTGTATACCGGTCCTACATTTGGAAGCACATGAAATAAAATTGCATGTCCCGCCTCATGGTACGCAGTAATCTTCTTTTCTTTATCGGATATAACACGGCTCTTTTTCTCTGCGCCGATTCCAACCTTAATAAATGCTTTCTTAATATCTTCCTGCTTTACAAAAACTCTTCTTTCCATAGCAGCGTTGATTGCCGCCTCATTCAAGAGATTCTCCAAATCTGCTCCCGTAAATCCGGCTGTCGTCTGTGCAATCTGCTCCAAATCCACATCTTCCGCAAGCGGTTTATTTTTGGCATGCACCTTAAGAATATCCTTTCTGCCGCCGACATCAGGCGATACGACGCTGATTTTCCTATCGAAACGCCCCGGTCTTAAGATAGCGGGATCTAAAATATCGACTCTGTTGGTAGCAGCTAATACGATGATACCCTCATTTACGCCAAAACCATCCATCTCTACCAATAACTGGTTCAGAGTCTGCTCTCTTTCATCATGTCCGCCGCCCATGCCGGTTCCTCTGCGCCTTGCCACAGCATCAATTTCATCTATGAATATAATACATGGCGAATGTCTCTTCGCCTCCGCAAACATATCACGTACACGGGATGCGCCGACACCCACAAACATTTCTACGAAATCAGAACCTGAAATACTGAAGAAAGGTACGTTTGCTTCTCCTGCAATCGCTTTTGCAAGCAGGGTCTTACCTGTACCGGGAGCACCCTCCAGCAATACGCCTTTTGGGATTCTGGCCCCGACTCTGGTAAATTTACCGGGTTCTTTTAAAAATTCTACGATTTCCTCTAACTCTTCCTTTTCCTCTTTTAATCCGGCAACTTCATCCAATGTGATTTTATTATCGCCCAGCGAAAGCCGCGCACGGCTTCTGCCGAAATTCATCATCTTTCCATTGCTGTTGTTGGCGGCATTTTGGGAATTCATCATTACAAAAAAGAAAACACATATTATAGTAACAAGCAGTATTGGAAAAACACTGTTAAGGAACCAGCTTTCTTCCGGTACTTCTTCTATGACAGGGTCTATTCCATATCCTCTGATAAAGCTCTCTATTTCCGTTACATCCGTTACATTAAGGACTTTTTCTTCTCCGCTTTTTAATGTAATCTCCACGGACCCTGTCGGCGTTTCCCTGTTCGGACAGATTTTGACCATTGCCACATTGTCTTCCTTCAACTGGGACTCGAATTCGCCTCTTGTATAATTATTTCCCTGTATTTTCCATGTACCAATCCAGACCGTTAAAAAAAGCAGAATTAAAATAACAAAAAAATATATATAATAATTACTACTACTATTCTTATTCAAAGTATACCTCTTTCTCTACAATAACAGAAAACTCTATTTGCAAACTTTAACGCCATATAGGTTTTATCATCAGGAATCAAATTTTACGATACCGATGTAAGGCAGATTTCTATAACGCTGGGCATAATCCAGACCATATCCTACAACGAATTCGTCAGGAATCTGAAATCCGATGTAATCAACCTTAACATCCACCACTCTGCGTTCCGGCTTGTCCAGCAGTGCACAAAGTTTCACATCAGCAGCGCCTCTGTCTTTCAGCAAATCCACCAGATAGCTTATCGTTCTTCCGGTATCAATTATATCTTCTACCACCAGAACATGCTTCCCGACCAGACTCTCATCCAAATCTTTTATTACTTTAACAACTCCGCTTGATTCCGTACTGCTGCCATAGCTGGATACAGACATAAAATCAATAGATACGGGAACTGTGATTCTCTTAGCAAGTTCACACATAAAAAAACTACCGCCTTTTAAAATACCTATCAGATGTATGCTTTTACCGGCATATTCCTTACTGATCAGCTCCCCTATCTCCCGAATCCGGGCGTTTACCTCTTCTTCAGATAATAAAACCTCTACTCGTTCAGCCATTATTCTCCTCCTCTTAACTGTACCTGTAAGATACGTTTCGTATTTTCATCCACCTTATAGTACTGACTTATGCGATAACCCGGAATCCACAGGATATGCGCTCCGTCTGCCAGTAAGTAAATGCGTTCCCGCTGTATTTTTGGAATTTTCTCATTAACCATATACTCTTTTACGGATTTTTTTTGCATGTCATTGTTTATGGTAAGATAATCCCCTTTTTGTCTGGTTCTTAACAATAAAGCCCTAGTTATTTTATCACAATCGAACCATTTAGTATATGTTTTTTCTGGAATAATTTGACCTTTTTTGCAAAAAAGCTCTTCCCTGTTCAGATATTTAAAAGTCAGAACACCAAGTTCCGGAACCGTTACTTCACCCGGTATGGGTATTGAAACAGGAGGATATTCAGGTATATCATGCTTATCGCATATGACAAGTCTGTCATATTCTTTATATGCTTTTAACCCGTAAGGAAGAGAAATCTCTTTACATCCGTCTTTGCCGGTTACCTCAAGCAATGCCTCAATATGTTCTTTTGTAATATCCTTTCTGTGAGGCGTCAGCTGCTCCATACACCTTAACAGTACTGTTTTCTGCAAATACCGGTCTTCAGCACGAAAAAAGTTTAAATCCAGCGTCAGCTCTTTCCCTGTCTCACCGGTAACACATTTTTTATAAACATATGTCGTCTGTTTCTGCACGAAAGCTTCCGTTTCCGCCAAAATGTCTGCTGTATCTCCCAAATGCGTCACAGCATTTTTACATATCTGCTCCTCTGCATAGGGAATAATATGATGCCTGATTCTGTTTCTGGTATAAGTATCTTCGTCATTGGTACTGTCTATACGGAACTCAATATTATTCCTTTCCAGATATGCCTCGATTTCCGTTCTGTCCAGACATAGAAGCGGCCGTATAATCTGCTCTCTTACCGGACGGATACTTCCAAGACCCTTCAGGCCGCTGCCCCGGAATAAATTAAACAGAAGGGTTTCCGCTCTGTCGTTATTATTATGCGCAACTGCTATTTTATATGAGCATCCGGGTGCAGCCTGTGCCGCTGCCTCTTCAAACGTCTGATAGCGAAGCCTGCGTCCCGCTTCCTCAGGAGAGAGCCCATTCTCCTTGGCATATCCTTTCATATCCACTTTCTTAAGGAAAAACGGAATTTCAAGCTTACTGCACAATTTCTGCACATAGTCCGCATCCAGATCTGCCTCCTCGCGAATACCATGATGTACATGCACTGCATACAGTTTAAAATCCATCTCTTTTAACAATTCCCATAATATGACCACCATGCAGACAGAATCCGCCCCTCCGGACACTCCCGCCACAACAATATCGCCATCGGAAATCATCTTATGCTCTGCAATATATTCTTTTACTTTCTTATAAATATCTTCTGTTTTTTTCTTCATTCTGATCCCTCATGCTATCCTACTGCCATATTCCTATGACAAGCACCGTCATATCGTCCCGCACATGCCCTTTGCTCTGACGAATGCAATAACCAAGTATCTGATTGGCAATCTCATCAGGATTTGTACTTGATATCCTTCCGACAACCTCCGGAAGGAACTCCTCACCTACTCCCTGAGAAATGGCATCCAGTACGCCGTCGGAAAACATGATCACATAATCTCCATCCTGCAGCTGCCTGTGCGCTACCTCCGGCTCTATCTGCCCGAAAACGCCAAGCGGAAGATTCTCCGCTGAAAGCCTGTCCACCAGATGACCGCGCTTAATATACGTACATGCGGCACCTACCTTAATGAAATCACATCCTCCTGTATAGAGGTTTATTTCGCATATATCCAGTGTGGACATGTCCTGTTCCTGTTCGCGTGCCGCCATTGCCCCGTTTACTATCTGAATAGCCATTTTATTACGAAATCCGGCTTCCATGAACCTTTCCATCATCTCTATGACTTTTTCGGATTCTTCACATGCATTCTCTCCCGAACCCATACCATCCGATAGAATGGCTGCCACTCTGCCACGTTCCATTTCAAAAAAAGAATAATTATCTCCTGAGATCTTTTCTGTTTCCTTCACCGCTTTGGCAAATCCGGTTAAAATATAAAATGCCGGTTCTTCCAGAAAATGATATGTATTCCATTCTTTCGCCATAAATAGCGGTTCATTCTTTGATGCACGAATCCGGATATTCATTTCCACAGAAAGTATATCCGCCACATCCGCCACAATAACACGTTCCATACGCTGCGTTTTCATCATAAGTCCCAATTCAAGATACCCGTCGTCATTTTCAACTATAAAGATTCTTTTTAAAGCAATTCCAGCTTCCTTCAAAGAACGTGCTATCTTTTTGTATTTCCGCTCACTCATAGGGCGGCAGCGATACGCCTCCTTCGCGACATCGGACATGATAAAAGCCATCTCTTTCAAATGATCCGCCATCAATCCTTTACTTTCATATATTTTTTTCTTCCAAAGGCATTCCTGTCTGTTTTCGCCTTCAACGCAGACATCGCCCGTTTCTTCTTCTTTATCAAACAGCTCCGCCAAGTCCCTGAAAGATTCAGCATAGCCCAGAAGCTTCCGTCTGCCATATTCCGGTATCATGGCTATCGTTCTGTCAGCTTTTCTCTCTGCCTGCCTTCTCATACTATAATATGCCTCCCTCTTTACTGCAAAATATCAATTCCTTTCTATTTAATCAATATATGTTAGGGTTGTCCATATTATTCTATTATTTTAATCAGCATACTCCTTTCTCATCCGGTAGGATCCTGACTTAACTTATGGAAATCAAAAAGCAGATTCAATATACGTTTGACACGCTCTTAAACCTGCTTATCTTTCATCTTTAAATAGAATTTCTCCTTCATATACCAGACCGAGCCTATCCTTGGCAATATCCTCCACATACTTTTTGGTCTGGGTATATTTTCCATATTCTTCTATTGCTTCGGTTCGTGCCTCCTCTGCAGCAATTTCCTGCATTAATGCCTCTTCCTTCAGTTTATAAGCCTCTTTTTTCGCCTGAAGCTCTACACTTTTTACCGTTACCACAACCAACATCATTAACACGACTATCGTTACCAGAACCATACCCGTTCTGTTTTGGCGCTTCTTACGATATGCTGCCTTTCTTGCCATTACATTTCTCCAATCAGATATCTTTCCATCTTAATGTTTACATAAAACCATTCTAACTGTTTTTATGCAAACCGTCAACCTATTTTTTATGTAATTTTGACATTTTTTTATTTTTTTTCTAAAAAACTTTGTCAATTTTTTAAGCTTTTTAAACAGCCATTTAAAGGGTTTTACTATAACTTGTAGAATTTTAACTAAAATCCACATTATCTTGTATATACATGTTGACATAATCTTAACGAATTTCTTACTGACCAGCCATTTATAGCATATCATGCCAAGCATGGCTCCAATTACTGTAAACCATCGCAGGATTCCGTTATTTTCCCGGTAAAGCATATAAAATACGCCCAGACCGCAGGCAATCCAGAAAAAAAAGTCCTCCAATGATATCCATATAGTCCCATGTTTTATCAATTTCCTAATAATCAAAAACCAGTCGTAAACAAAAGTAATTATAACTCCCATAAAAACAGAATGCAGAAATAAAACAGCTTCCTGTACAATATACTGACTCATACATCACCTACTTAAATAATCTTGCCAGCAAGGATTCCCCTTTAGCGTTATATCCGGCAGTCTCCGAATAGGTAAAACTGTCTATCCTGCCATCTATATCCACTTCTCCTTTGTCTAATGACAATCTGCTGACATGCAGCTCTGTCCCTTTTATCATCAGCATTCCCTGTTCTGTCTCTAACAAAATCTCATTGACGTCAAACGACAATACATCATTTACGCCGCTGATAGTACATGTCCTTCTATTGGTGAGCATGAGCTTATGCGTCTTCTTATTTATACTGTTTAAGTCCTCCATACATACCTCCCATAAATTCCTTCCAGTTTAAATGTATGCATGGTACTTAATGATTATTCGGATTATTTCACTTAAGGCAGATAGCGGAATAATTCTTTCGCTTCTTCTTTACGGACAGTCTCCTGCACTGATAGAACTTCCACTTTCACCTCCTTATTTCCAAAATGAATTTGGATAATGTCTCCTTCTTTAACATTTGCAGAGGCTTTTGCCGGTCTGTCATTGATAAAAACCCTGCCTGCGTCGCAGGCTTCGTTCGCTACGGTACGCCGCTTGATTAAACGCGAAACCTTTAAATATTTATCTAATCTCATATACCCTTCCTTCTACTGTTGCAACAGCGTTGTATCATAATTATATTGTAAAAAAACCTGTATTGTGCAGACATATAATATGACGCACATACAGGTTTTCTTTTCTCTCTTTTTACGAATTACAATTTAGTTAAGAGAATCCTTTAAAGCTTTACCAGCTTTGAACTTAGGTACTGTAGAAGCCGGAATCTTCATAACTGCGCCGCTCTGAGGATTTCTGCCTTCTCTTGCTGCTCTCTTTGATACTTCAAAAGTACCAAAACCAACTAACTGTACTTTTCCATCCTTTTTCAATTCTTCAGCAACAACATCTGTAAAAGCTTTTAATGCCTTCTCTGCATCCTTTTTGGATAATCCTGCCTGATCGGCCATAGCCGCTACTAATTCTGCCTTGTTCATTTTAATTCCTCCTCTTGAATGAGTTTCATTATTTGAAGTTTCTCTTTTGAAACATCTATATACATTTATATATGCTTTTGAGTGCTATGTCAAGGTAAAAATGCTATTTTTTAAGCTTTTTTTAATAATGTTATCCCTTTTCGTGCTTATACCTTTTCGTAATTACAAATATTATAGCAATATTGATCGACATTTATCTAATTTCCGCTCACAGTATTTCCTGAAGCCGTAGTACCGGAAGACGTAGATTTAGAAGATGTAGATTTAGAAGATGTATTGCCTGAGGACGCAGATGAAGTACTTCCGGCCGAAGTGCTGCTGCTGCCGCTTTCGTTTACTGTGTTATCAGGCTCCAAATCAACAAAGGAATACGTGATATCCTTCCCGTCATCATAGAGATAAATCGTATAACTCTTGGACTGATATCCCGTTTTTCTTAGGGATATTGTATGTCCACCCGTTACTTTTGCAAAGCTTACCGGTAAAATACCTAAATAGCTTCCATCCATATAAGCCTCCACTCCACGCGGTGCGTCTATATAGACCTGATTGCCCGTTACGGCATTTTCCACCTTTTCGCTGCTGCTGTCATTGGAGCTGCCTTCATTTTTTTCGTCTGCTTCTTCCATGGAAAAGCTTAGACTTGCATATTCTGAGCCTACCTGAATATATTTTGTCAATGTCTGATATCCGTCTGCTTTTAACTGAATTCGATGAATTCCGTAAGAAAGCTCCACTTCCTTACCGGTATCCACAGTTTCTCCGTCAATACGCAGTTCCGCGTCGTTCGGTTCTATGGAAAACAGAATCTTTCCTGTTTTATCTTTCACAATTTCAAGGTCGCCTACATTTAATATTACTTCTCTGTCTCTTTCTACTATAATATCTTTTGCGCAGCTCGCATTGCCGTTGGAAAGCAATACCTGATAAGTTCCTTCCGGCACGGTCAGAAGCATATTTTCCGTAATCTGAGCAATAACCGTACTGCCTATTTCAATCCAGCCTCCAATAAGCGCCTGATCATTGGAGAGACGCAGATATCCATGACCTTTTTCTACTCTGATACTACAGATTGTATGGTCTATTCCGCTGATTGTCAGCACATCTTTATTTACTACGTCCATAACCTCTTTACGCTCACCATCTGACAGAACCACAACATAATCCGGCAGCGAATAGGTAGCAGAACCGATTGTTGCGGTTTTATTTATGCCGCCAAGGTTATAATTTCCCACGTCATTATATACCCATGACCGTGGTGATATCTGCAGACTTGTCAATTTTTTCTTACTCTTCAAAAAAGTAACATCAACTATATCCCCTGCTTTTATCTGAGACATTGACATTGGCTCTTCATACTTATTCTTAACATAGGTTGTCCCATCGTAAGATAATGTATATTGCCTGCCTATTTCGATATTTAAAAATGTCACATATCCCGTCTCAGCATCTACGGAAATCACTACTGCCGTATCTGCTGAGTCATAACTTCCAACCTCTGTCACAATAAAATCAGATACTATTTTCCCATCATCGCTCTCACGGCTGTTTTCCTGAACAGTGCTGCCATTGTTCATGAAAGAAGCGCAGCCTGTGATGAGCAATGCCAATATCATTATTAATGCTATAACTGCAAATACTCTCTTGTACATTTTAATATCCTTGTTCCTTTCTCACCCGTGAACCTGCGTGTGTATTCGATGTGTATTTTGCAAATTCTTACTGTCATCGCGAAAGAATAGATGACAGAAAACTCTTTTTCGCATTTTCCTGAGTAAAAAGTCTCTCCAGCTTCTCCATGTTTCGACCCGGAATCCATGCTTTTCCGGAATTATAGTAAAAGTTTGCGATCTTCCAAAATTTTTCCGGATATGCGAAGCGAAAATACAACTGCTCATAATCCTTCCCTGTCAGATGTCTTTCCGAATCATAAGAGCAAAGAAGCTCATCTCCCAGCGTTTGTGACCAATTGTTCTTTTCCAATAGTTTGCGCATGAAAAGATATAAATCACGCATCGGATTATCCCGCACACATTTTTCAAAGTTGACAAGAGCCATACCGTCAACTGTCTGTATAATATTATGATACTGATAATCGCCATGACATACAATAGGAAATTTTTCCGTATTTTCCATATTTTCATTATTTATATAAGAACACATTTCACTCGTAACCTGCAAAGCCGTATCCAGGAAATAGTCATAATGCTCCATCAGATATATTTCAAAAGCAGTCTTCTGGCTTTTTTCACGCAGGAAACGCCGTACTTTTTTCAGTTCCCTGTTATGCTTTTCATATTCTTTCTCAATATGAAATACCGGCTGCGAAGACAAACCTTCCCACTCTGATAAATCGGAACAATTATGTAATTTTGCAAGAATGCGTACTGCCTGCCTGCACTCTTCAGGCTCTCTGTTATTACATTCTTTTCCTTCAAAATAGCTTTTTACAATATAAGGAATCCTATCCTGATCATAAACAATCAGTTCATCCTCTCTGGTCCTCAGGATAGTCTCTGAAAGCGGAAAATCCGCCTCCTTAATATGTTTTAATAACTCATCCTGAAAAAGAATCTTATTCGCAGGGCCATTATACTCTTTCAGTATAAACAAACCCTTATCCGATTCGCAAAGAATCGCTCCTCTTCCTTTCCATGTACGGATGATTTCTATCTCATAATTCTCAAACAAACTGACGGTCCTGTCATTCACAAACATACCTCCCCTACCCCATCTATCCTATCTTATGACAAGGTATGAAAAAGTATGATTTTTTCTGTAAGTCAGTCTTTAAGCGGCAAAAGTGAAAGCAGATAATTCTTATTATTATATTCAGGATTTTCTAAAACAATCTCAAGTAATTTATGAAGAGTCTCTCCCATTTCCCTGCCCGGATGCATTCCTGCTGCAATCAGATCGTCCCCGGATACTGCCAGAGTCTTAAGCGAAAGGCAGTCCTTCTGTGCAAGTATCTGTTTAAAAATTCCCTTAACCTCTTCAAGCCTGGTTAATTTTTCTTCTCTCTCAAAGTCGCTTTGAGCCATGGTATCGGCATATTTTACACAAAACAACAGCGGAAAGATTTCTTCACCTACACGGTTCACTGCACGCCTGACGCTTTTTGCGGAAAGCTCCACATTTAAATCATGGTACAGAACCAGCTTTTGTACTTTACTAATTGTATCATTATCAAATTTTAACCGGCGCAAAATTTTTACAGTCATTTCCTCGCTGACACGTGCGTGCCCATGGTTATGGGTAATACCGTTTTCGTCAACGGTAAGGGTCTGAGGTTTGCCTATGTCATGAAAAAGCATACTGAGGCGCAGCACTTTATCAGGCTCTACATAGGCTAAAGTATGTAGAATATGTTCCCCAACATCATAACAATGATGTGGATTGTTCTGCTTTGTTTTCATGCATAAGTCAAATTCCGGAAGTATGCATGAGGTAATTCCTGTTTCATACGCAATCCTTAAAAAATCCGGATGGTCGGATATTAACAGTTTGACTAATTCTATCTGAATCCGTTCTGCACTGATTTTTTTTAAAGTCGATGCAAGCTCTTTTATTGCTTCTTTTGTCTTATCTTCTATTTCATATCCTAACTGGGCAGAAAAACGCACCGCCCGCATCATTCGAAGAGCATCCTCACCAAAGCGCTCATTTGCATCTCCGACGCAGCGTATGATTCCCCTCTCAATATCCTGTCTGCCTTCAAAAATATCAATCAGACCGTCTCTTTCATTATAAGCCATCGCATTTATAGTAAAGTCACGGCGCCGTAAATCCTCTTTTAAATCTGACGCAAATGTAACTTCTGACGGATGCCGGCAGTCTTCATATTCTCCATCAATACGGTAAGTAGTAACTTCAAAGCCTTCTTTTCCTATCATAACCGTTACCGTTCCATGCTGTATGCCGGTATCTATCGTCCTGTCAAAGAGCTTTTTTACCACTTCAGGTTTCGCTGAAGTCGTTATATCCCAATCATCCGGCTCTTTTCCCAGAATAGAATCTCTGATACAGCCTCCTACCGCATATGCTTCATAGCCCGCTGCCTGAATAATTTCTATGATATTATTCACTTTACATGGTAACTGTATATGCATAATAATAACCATGCCTTTCCGCAACCTGCAAACTTTGGGCCGCAGGCACAAATTTGCGATTGAAAAAGCTTCGATTTTTCAATCTATGACCCCTTAATGCGGTATTAGTCAAATGTACATGCAATCATGCCCATTTGACTCATCATCCGCGTAAATAATCACTCTAACCAACATGCTTTGCTAAACATAGGGTGAAAAATTTATTTTCACCCTAACTCCCATTTGCCTGCTTCAGCAGGCATTCAAATCAGGATGATGAAATTTTTAATTTCACCCTATACCCGGACCGCGAAAGATACCTGCTGTGTCTTCAAAATTAGGTCCGTCATCTTCGTCTTCTCCTATGGAAGACGTCAGCTTATCTATGTCACTGTCAGATAAATTACTTCTATTTCTCTCTATATATTCTTTTTTCTCATCATCTGTCATATTATAATACCCGTCCGATGACAGACGATTTTCCATAAACGCAAGCCCAAGTCCGATTGGCATTTGATTATAATCCATGGTATATTCATTCCTTTCTGTAATCGCAATAATTGCAAAACCCAAGACAGAATAAGTGACGATATATTATAAATCTCCTTTGCTGTCTTGGATTATGTAATTATATAATGTGCAGATTGAAATGAAATTATTCTTTTACATATTTTTGTACTGATTTTATACCACTTTTATACCAATGTATAAATTCCTTTAAGACGTATATCGTCACATGACGCGCCTACTAGAATCTCATAATCTCCCGCATCGGCAATAAATCCATGACTGTCCGTATCAAAATATGAAAAATCCTGTTTATTTAATGTCAGAGTTATCTTTCCGCTTCTGCCCGGCATAAGCTTAATTTTCTTGTATGCCTTAAGCTCCTTGATTGGGCGGTCTATCTTTGGCATAATAGGAGCCACATACAGCTGAGCAGCTTCCGCACCTGCAATTTTACCGATATTTTTCACGTTAAAAGATACCTTTACTTTACCGTTCTTTTCCTGCTTAATAGCCAGATTGCTATATTCAAATTTCGTATATGACAACCCATGTCCAAAACAAAAGGCAGGTGAAATACTTTCTTTATCAAAGTAGCGATAGCCGCAATATAAACCTTCTTCCAGAGTAATCTGTCCACGTATGCCAAATTGTCCGTTTTTCGCAGTTACGCAGTCTTCATATTTTGCAGGAAAGGTCTCCGCAAGCTTTCCTGATGGATTAATTTCGCCGAAAATAATTTTCGCAAAAGCATTTCCGGTTTCCATGCCTGAATAATAACTCCAAAAAATAGTTTCCGCTTTGTCTCTCCATGACATCTCCACCGGTGAGCCGGCTACAAAAGTGATGATAGCGTCTTTTCTTACTTTTAAGAGTTCCTCAATCAGTAAATCCTGCTCATATGGCAGCTTCATACTTTTTCTGTCTGACCCTTCACAATCATAGTTGTGATCCAGACCTCCTATGAAAATAACCTCATCCGCTTCTTTTGCCACATTGAGAGCCTGTTCAAACAATGCTATATTTTTCTCATGAATAAGCTGCAATTCCTCCTCTTTTTTAGCAGCCTCCTCTTCCTCTAACTTTCGGTATGCTTCCGCTCTTTCCAAAGCTTCCGGAGATGAATCATCCTGTCTGAACAGAAACCCTATATTAGTGCTTTCTATTTCATCCAGACTTTTTTCCTGCCAATTGTGGTCAAAAGTCTTCCTCTTTTCCGGTACATAATATCCCGGTGCATAAATAACCTCGGTATTTCCGCCCAGAAGAGTCTTGATTCCCATTAATGGAGAAATTTCATAAAGCGCCTTAATCTCCGCGCTTCCACCGCCGTCGGAATGAATCTTTGCAGCATTCTGTCCGATTACGGCAAGTTTTTTCACCTTTTTCCTGTCCAAAGGAAGCTTATTTTTCTCATTTTTTAAAAGAATCATGGATTCTTCCGCCGTATGAAGCATAATGTCTCTATGCTCAGGAGTATTATATGTACCCGCTTTTCTTTTATCCTTTTGTTTACCTATCATTTTCAGGCGGAACATCAGTCTGAGAATGTTACGTACCTTACTGTCTACGCATGATTCTGAAATCTCTCCCTTTTCAATTGCTTCTTTAAGGGGATTTGCAAACATATAATTATCGAAATCAGGAAAAATAGACATTTCCAAATCCATCGTGACTTCTGCTGCCTCTTTTGTCTTGTGAATGCCGCCCCAATCGCTGATTACCGCACCGTCATATCCCCACTCTTCTCTTAGGACAAAATCAAGCAGCGGCTTATTCTCACAGCAATGCGCACCGTTAAGCACATTGTACGCACCCATTATGGAATAGGAACCACCTTCCTGCACTGCCGCTTTAAACGCAGGAAAATAAATCTCATACAAAGTTCTGTCATCTACAATAGTATCTACCATGTGCCGGTCTGTCTCCTGAACATTGCAGGCAAAATGTTTCACACATGCTGCCACATCATTTTCCTGAATTCCCTTAATAAAAGGAACTGCCATGGATGCCGTCAATTTCGGGTCTTCGCTCATGTATTCAAAGTTTCTTCCGCACAATGGGCTTCTCTTAATATTGATACCCGGAGCAAGAATCACATCTTTGCCACGTCCGCGTGCTTCCTCTCCCAGAACATGTCCGCTGCGTCCTGCAAGTTCAGGATTCCATGTAGATGCAAGCGCGCTATTGCTTGGCATATAAGTAACATTATCATCATTATTTCCCGTAGGAATCCATCTTGAATTATGAAATTCACACCGTACACCCATTGGTCCATCCGAACATACAAGAGCCGGAATATCCAATCTCTCTACAGGAGCCGTCTTAAATAGACCTGCTGCATGTATCATGGAAATTTTTTCATCCAGAGTCAGCTTCTTAAGAAGTTTTGAAATCTGATTTTCCACCTTTTTATCATTTATAACGTTTTTGCTTAAAATCTGTCTCATAATTTCCTTCTTTCCGTCATTTTACGACTTATATATTTTAATATACTTTTTATTTATCTTATTAATATACTTTATTCTTGATTTCTTTTCCTGTGGTATACTAAATCCCAAAAGTCTTTGCCGCCATTGCCCAATATTTTTCAGGAATATCCGGCCAATTTGCGCTGCCTTCCGATTCTTCGCATAATTTCTTCGCAAGCGTAAGACATTGATATGTATAATCATCTCCTGTTTTGAGGACATGAGTAGTTAATTTTATCCAGTATGGAGCTTTTTTATCTAAACCGGAAGATTCATATTCTTTTATTACAGAATCTACGTCATATTCCAGTTGAAAAAATTCTTCTTCCCATCCTTTATTTGTTCCATGCAATATCATATACTGACTCTTTCCATTATGTTGTATTGGTACTCCTACAGAACCGGGATTAATAATTTTTTTATTCCCATACATCCTGCTTTCCTGAATATGCGTATGACCACTGATTAACAAATCAACGTCCAAATTTTCCATAATAGATTCCATATTTTCATTTTCCGGAATCAATAATTCTGTAGAAGAATTTAAAGAACCATGACAATACCTAAATACAGGGAATCTATCATTTTGATATATTCCCTGTATATCCAGATTTTCATAAAAATCCAAATCCTCTTTAGAAAGATTCTCATATGTATAAAGAAGACTCCCACTGGCGGAAGAATATGTCCATCTTTCTTCAGGATTCTTTCTGTGATTTAACATATAATCTTCCCTGTTTCCACGAATAAAGCTGCATTTATAATTCTTCTGCATATCATATATAATTCGCATTGTCTCCTGTGGATACGAACAATCACTTATATAATCACCCAAAAAAATAAATTCATCCACGTTTCTATCCAGTGCATGATTTATACATGTTTCAAACGCTATATGATTACTATGTATATCCCCCATTACTGCTATTTTCATATATACTTATATACCTTTATCTTTTTTATCCTGCTTCTTTTCTTCCTTCCTATCTTTTTTCCTTTGTATTAATTGAATGATTTTTTCAATCACAATCTGATTCGCAATCTGCCCCATCACTTATGCCCTTTCTAATAATACATTTTAGGATTAGAGTGTAAAAAGGTGCGTTCTATGAATAGAGATGGAAGATTCCTAAACTAAATATTCCCAAAACCTAGTTGTACAATATAGACAATATCATAAGCAGGGTACTATGGAGCCGTAGACCACTAAAAGTGGTCTTGTACTTTAGGCTGCGCGTTTTGCAGCCTTATGTACCGCTACGAGCGACAATGCAGTGCAAGCGTGCCCTGCGTTAATTTGTCTATATTGTACAACGGACGTATTGAACAACCCTATTTCAAAAATTATTCATCAATTTCTTCTTCCGGCAGATTCACCTCTTCCTCACCTTCAGAATATTCTTCCTCCACATCATCTACACTTTCAATCTCCTGCTCCCCGTCGCTTAATTTCTCCCGAACCTTAGCAATCTTAGCTATTTTTACGCCATCTTCCAGATTCATCATCTTAACGCCGGATGTAATTCTACCGTAAGTTGAAATATCCTCCATACGAAGCTGGATAATAATTCCTTCCGTAGTAATCATCAGAATTTCATGCTCATCATTCACTGCTTTTACGCCAACGACATTACCTGTCTTCTCAGTAATCTTATAGCATTTAACTCCTTTGCCTCCACGATGCTGTAAAGTAAATTCATCCAAAAAGGTACGTTTACCCATACCGTTTTCAGAAACAATCAAAAGAGAATTACCCTGATGATCCAGCTGCATTCCTACTACTTCATCACCTTTAGACAATTTCATTCCGTAAACTCCCATGGAATTCCTTCCGGTAGTTCTTACTTCTGTTTCTTTGAATCTGATACACATACCTAATTTTGTTACCAGAAAAATCTCCGTATCTTTATCCGTAGATTTTACTTCAATTAATTCATCATCTTCACGAATATTTATAGCAGTAAGTCCTTTTTTTCTGACATTACTGTATTCCATTATGGAAGTTTTCTTAACAATACCGTTCTTTGTAACCATGAAAAGATTTTTATTTTCATCATATTCTTTAATCGGTATCATTGCCGAAATTTTTTCACCGGGACTTAGCTGCAGCAAATTAATGATGGCAGTTCCTCTGGCCGTACGTCCGGCTTCCGGAATTTCATATGCCTTTAAACGGTATACTCTTCCGAAATTAGTAAAGAACATAAGATAATCATGAGTCGTCATCATAAGAAGGTCTTCTATGTAATCTTCTTCGATAGTCTGCATTCCTTTAATTCCCTTACCGCCACGATGCTGAGATTTAAAATTATCAACGGTCATACGTTTTACATATCCTAAATTTGTCATGGCTATAATTGTATTGCCTTTTGGAATTAAATCCTCCTGATCTATATCATAAATATCGTATCCTATTTTACTTTTTCTATCATCACCGTATTTTTCTGAAACAATCAAAATTTCTTCTTTTATCACTCCAAGAAGTAATTTTTCATCTGCTAAAATTGCTTTTAATTCTGAAATTTTTGCTAATAATTCTCTATGCTCATTCTCAAGTTTTTCTCTTTCCAAACCTGTCAGAGCACGCAGACGCATATCTACGATAGCCTGTGCCTGAATATCAGAAAACGCAAACCTTTCTATTAATCTGTCTTTGGCAATCTGAGTAGTCTGGCTGCTTCGTATAATCTGTATTACTTCATCAATATTATCAAGAGCAATCAGTAATCCCTGTAAAATATGATCTCTTTCTTCTGCTTTATTTAAATCATATTTTGTTCTTCTTGTTACAACATCCTTTTGATGCTCAAGATAATAATGAAGCATATCCAGTATATTCATTACTTTAGGCTCCTGATTTACAAGAGCAAGCATAATAATACCAAAAGAATCCTGTAATTGAGTATGCTTATAAAGTTGATTCAAGATTACATTTGCATTTACATCTTTTCTTAATTCGATTACTATTCTCATACCTTCACGGTTAGTTTCATCACGAAGGTCAGTAATACCATCAATCTTCTTAAGCTTAACCATTTCGGCAATTTTAAGAATCAGATTTGCCTTATTTACCATATAAGGAAGTTCCGTAACTATTATGCGATTCTTTCCATTAGGCATAGATTCTATATTTGTTACGGCACGTACTCTTACTTTTCCGCGGCCGGTACGATATGCTTCTTCTGCTCCTCTCGTACCAAGAATAATTCCCCCCGTAGGAAAATCAGGAGCCTTAATAAGCTCTAATATTTCTTCCATTTCAGTGTTTCTGTTTTCCTGTACCTGATTATCTATTATTTTTACGACAGCACTTATTACTTCCCTCATATTATGAGGCGGAATATTGGTAGCCATACCTACGGCAATACCGGAAGTACCGTTTACCAGAAGATTAGGATAACGGCTTGGCAGTACGACAGGTTCTTTTTCCGTATCGTCAAAGTTAGGAACAAAATCTACGGTATCTTTATTAATATCTGCGAGCAGTTCCATGGAAATCTTACTGAGTCTGGCTTCCGTATAACGCATAGCAGCAGCTCCGTCACCGTCTACCGAACCGAAATTTCCATGACCGTCTACCAAAGGATAATGAGTAGACCATTCCTGAGCCATATTTACCAAAGCGCCATAAATAGAACTATCACCATGAGGATGATACTTACCCATTGTATCACCGACAATACGCGCGCTTTTTCTATGCGGCTTGTCAGGACCGTTATTTAATTCAATCATGGAATAAAGTACTCTACGTTGTACAGGTTTAAGTCCATCTCTTACATCAGGCAGTGCACGCGCTGCAATAACGCTCATAGCATAATTAATGTAAGAATCTTCCATTTTCTTCTTAAGATCTACTTCTTCGATTTTATCAAAAATCCTATCATCCATTTTTATAACCATGATCCTTTCTCAGCCTGCGAGTTTGTGCAGCGCTGTAAGCGCTATAGCATTAAACTTGCGGTTGAAAAACCTTTTATTTTCAACCTAAATATCCAAATTTTTAACAAATTTAGCATTTTCTTCTATAAAGATTCTTCTTGGTTCTACCTTATCACCCATTAATGTATTAAAAGTAAGGTCAATTTCAGACTCTTCTTCTTCATTAATATTGACACGGAGCAATATTCTTTTCTCAGGATCCATAGTCGTATCCCAAAGCTGGTCTGCATCCATTTCTCCCAATCCTTTATAACGCTGAATCTTATTATTCTGGTCACGTCCTACTTCAGAAAGAATCTTTTCCAGTTCTTCATCACTATAGGCATACCAAATCTGTTTATTCTTTTCCAGTTTATACAAAGGCGGCTTTGCCAGATAAACATGTCCCTGCCTGATAAGCTCCGGCATAAAACGATATATAAACGTAAGCATCAATGTTGCAATATGAGCACCGTCTACGTCGGCATCTGTCATGATTATAATTTTATCATAACGAAGTTTGGTTATATCAAAATCATCATGAATACCCGTCCCGAATGCAGTAATCATCGCTTTGATTTCTTCATTTCCGTATATTCTGTCAAGCCTTGCTTTTTCCACATTCAGAATCTTTCCGCGTAAAGGAAGTATAGCCTGTGTTGCACGGCTTCTTGCTGTTTTAGCGGAACCGCCTGCAGAATCTCCCTCAACTATATAAATCTCACAATTTTTAGGATCTTTATCGGAACAATCCGCAAGTTTACCGGGTAAAGCAGATCCTTCCAAAGCAGTCTTACGACGGGTCAAATCCCTTGCTTTTCTGGCTGCTTCTCTTGCACGCTGAGCCAGAATAGACTTTTCACAAATAATTTTTGCAACAGTAGGATTCTGCTCAAGGAAATAAGTAAGCTGCTCACTCACAATACTATCGACAGCTCCCTTTGCTTCCGAATTACCAAGTTTTTGCTTAGTTTGTCCTTCAAACTGAGGGTCTTCAATTTTAACGCTGATGATTGCAGTAAGTCCTTCACGTATATCATCACCTGAAAGATTTTCTTCACTCTCTTTCAATAATTTACTGCTTCTTGCATAATCATTGAATGTCTTCGTAAGAGCGCTTTTAAATCCTACAAGATGTGTACCGCCTTCAGGAGTATTTATATTATTGACAAAAGTATATACACTTTCGTTATAAGAATCATTATGCTGCATTGCAACTTCAACATAGACATTATTTCTGGTACCTTCAAAATACATAATGTCCCCATAAAGAGCATTTTTACTTTTATTTAAGTAAGAAACAAATTCCTTGATACCGCCTTCATAATGAAATTCTTTTCTTTGCTCCATTCCTTCTCTTTCATCAGAAAGAATTATCTTAAGACCTTTTGTGAGGAAAGCCGTTTCTCTTAATCTTGTTTTTAATGTGTTATAATCAAAAACAGTTTCTTCGAAAATAGTTTTATCAGGTATGAAATGAATTTTAGTACCTGTTTTTTCTTTATCACATTCTCCTACTATTTTTAACGAATAGCAGACGTGACCTCTTTCATAACGTTGTTTATAAATTTTACCTTCCGAATAAATTTCAACTTCAAGCCAGTCAGAAAGAGCATTTACAACAGAAGCTCCTACTCCATGAAGACCTCCTGATACTTTGTATCCTCCACCGCCGAACTTACCGCCGGCATGAAGAATAGTAAAAACTACTTCTACTGCAGGAATACCTGCTTTATGATTAATTCCTATAGGAATACCGCGGCCGTTATCTATTACGGTAATAGAATTATCCTGATTAATGGTAACATCTATGGTATTACAAAAACCTGCCAAAGCTTCATCAACAGAATTATCCACAATTTCATATACCAGATGATGTAAACCTCTGGCAGATGTGCTTCCTATATACATACCGGGTCTTTTTCTTACAGCTTCAAGACCTTCCAATATTTGAATTTGATCTGCTCCATACTCGTTAGCCATTATTATCCTCCTGCATTTATGCCTCTGAAACAATGTAAATTATATATCTTAATTATTTTCTATTTTTCTGTCAAATACTTTACCGTTTTTCACATGGAATACTTTATCTATTTCAAATCTGTTATTAACAAACTCATCTAAGCCGGTGCATGTAATAATCGTCTGAATATCGCCTATGCTATTTAAAAGATAATTCTGTCTGTTACTGTCAAGTTCCGATAAAACATCATCTAAAAGTAAAACAGGATTATCATGCGTTATTTTTTTAACTAATTCAATTTCTGATAATTTCAAAGACAGAGCAGCAGTTCTTTGCTGACCCTGAGAACCGAATTTACGAATATCGATATTCCCTGCCATAAAAGAAAAGTCATCTCTGTGAGGTCCAACTGTAGTTTGTTTTAATTTAATGTCCCTTTCATGATTAACCGATAAAGAATGCTCATAATCATCAATCAGAGTATCAGGTTCATAAAAAATAACTAAATCTTCCTTATTACCGGATAATTTTCTATGTACTTCAAAAATTATTTCGTTTAACTGCTCTACGAATATTTTTCTTCTTTCGATAATCTTACTTCCAAATGAAACAAGCTGGGAATCCCATATACCCAAAGTATCTTTTAAATCAGCATTAAAATATATATCTTTTAAAAGCTTATTTCTTTGATTTATTATTTTATTATAATTATTTAAATTATACAGATATAAACTATCGAGCTGGCAAAGCTCCATATCTACAAACTTTCTTCTTTCGGCCGGACCGTTTTTTATAATACTTAAATCTTCCGGTGAAAAAAACACGGTATTCAATAATCCAAGAAGTTCAGCAGCTTTTTTTATTTTTTGACCATTGATAGCTATTCCCTTAGACTTACTCTTTCTAAGGTGCATATCTATCTTATTATCAATGCCGTCTTTTTCAATTATAACTCTTATATGGGCCTCATCTTGGTTAAAGTTTATGATATCCTTGTCTTTGCTCCCTTTATGGGATTTAGTAGTGGAAGATAAAAAAATTGCTTCCAGAACATTGGTTTTTCCCTGTGCATTATCTCCATACAAAATATTAGTTCCGTTGCTTAAACTAATTGCCAAAGAATCATAATTTCTAAAGTTTGCCAATTCCAATGATTTAATTATCATCAGTTTTCTACCTTAACCTGTTGCCCATCAAATTCTATTACGTCACCGGCATGTATTTTTTTGCCGCGCTCATACTGAGTCTGGCCGTTTACCTTTACATATCCTTCTTGAATATTTATTTTTGCTTCTACACCGGATTCTACTAAACCTGCAAGCTTCAAAGCCTGACCAAGTTTAATAAAATCATCCCTTATTTTTATGTTTTCCATATTTTTCCTTATTTATACACTAGCTGACTGTAGTAAAATTAACGGGAAGTATCAGATAAATATAATTTTCCTCAGCATCTCTTATAAAACATGGAGCTTTTGGATTTACCATATATAAATCTACTTCTTCATCATCAATAACCCTTAATGCATCAATTAAAAACTTAGGATTAAATCCTATCATTAAATCTTTGCCGCTTTTATTTATATCAATGTCTTCATCCATACTTCCTATAATAGTATTAATTTTTAATTCCATTGATGAATCGGTAATATTTATAATTATAGGTTTTTTATCTCCTTCTTTTACAAGAAGGGTAGCCCTGTCTATACAATCCAAAAATTCTCTTTTATTTATTCTGACTTTTGTTTCGTAATCACTTGAAAGCATCTGATCTATCCTGAAATATTCACCTTCAATTAATCTTGAAACTACTACATTATTATCAAACTCAAACAATATATGGTTCTTAGTGAAGAAAATACTTACATCTTTGTCAGTATCTCCTGAAAGAATCTTACTTATTTCATTTAAAGTTTTTCCCGGAACCACTATTTTTTTAGAAGAATAAGAATTCTTTAGCTTAATTTTCCTAATGGATATTCTGTGTCCATCCAATGATACTATTCTCAATATATCTTCATTAATTTCAAATAACTCTCCTGTCATAAGTTTATTATTATCATTATCAGATATGGAAAATATGGTCTGTCTGATAATTTCCTTTAAAGTAAATTGTGATATTATAACACAGTCATCTCTTTCAATCTGTGGAAGATATGAAAAATCTTCTCCTGATTTACCGATAATATTAAACTTAGCCTTTTCACAGGTAATTGTTGTTTTATAATTAACATCGGTTTCTATTGTTATATCACTGTCAGGAAGCTTGCGTACAATTTCCGTAAATAATTTTGCGTCTAAGGCAATCATACCTTTTTCAACAATTTCACCTTCTATTTTAGTTTCAATTCCAAGTTCCATATCGTTTGCCGATAGTTTAATTTCATTATTTCTTGTATCTACAAGAATACATTCTAAAATAGACATCGTTGTTTTACTTGGAACTGCTTTTGAAACAACCATAACACCGTTTAAAAGATTAGATTTCCTGCATACAATTTTCATCTGTACCTGACTTCCTTTCCAAATAATCACTTATATATATTTTATTAATTTAATAATACTTAATAATAATAGATGTTGAAATGTGTATAACTCTATTTATTATACTATTTTTCAGCTAAAAAGAAAACGTATAAACTGTGAAAAAGTTTTTATAACTTAATAATAAATTGTAACTTATCTACAATGATATTTTTATTATAAAATTGACTGCTTTTAAGAAGATATTATTTTTTTCTTAATTACGTCTATTTTGTTCTTAAGCTCTTCGTTATTAACAATTTCTTCAGTAATTTTATTAACACCGTGTATAACTGTGGTATGATCTTTTTTTCCAAGTAATTTACCTATATTGGAAAAAGAAGTATCAGTCAAATCCCTGCATAAATACATAACTATCTGTCTTGCCTGTACAAATTCTGAGTTTCTTCTTTTAGAAGTAATATCTTCGGGCTTTATTTTAAAATATTCAGCTACTACTTCTATAATTAAGGAAGGAGTTATTTTACTTGGTTTGTCAGGATAAATAATATCTTTCAGGGCTTCCTGTGCATATTCAAGATTAATGACTACTTTATTTAATTTTGAGAAGGCAATGATTTTATTGAAAGCGCCTTCCAGTTCCCTGATGTTTGACTTAATATTGGTAGCAATATACTGTAATACTTCGTTATCAATCTCTTTATTATATATTTCAGTATTTTTCTTTAAAATTGCCATTCTTGTTTCATAATCAGGCGGTTGAATATCGGCTATCAATCCCCATTCAAACCTTGAAAGGAATCTTTCCTCCAGAGCTTCCATTTCTTTTGGAGGCCTGTCCGATGAAAGGATTATTTGTTTACCGGCAGAATGAAGGGTATTGAATGTGTGGAAAAATTCTTCCTGAGTACTTTCTTTTCCTATTATAAATTGTATATCATCAATAAGCAGAACGTCTACGGTTCTGTATTTTTCCCGTAATTTATTCATTCTTGCTGCGTTTCCGCTACGTATACAATCTATAACTTCATTGGTAAATATTTCAGAAGTTACATATAATACTTTCATATCAGGATTGTGATCCAGAATGAAATGTCCGATTGAATGCATTAAATGGGTCTTGCCAAGTCCGGCTCCTCCGTATAAATAGAGGGGATTGTATGCTTCTCCCGGAGATTCGGCTACGGCAAGCGAAGCTGAATGGGCAAATTTATTATTACTTCCTACTACAAATGTTTCAAAAGTATATTTTGGAATTAAATTAGCATTTTCATGGTTTATGTTATATACATGCTTGGAAGGAGAAATATCGTTTTGAGTGTTTTCCTCCACATCTTTTTCCAAAACAAAAGAAATATCGTAAGTATGATCCATCATTTCAGATATAGTTACCTGAAAATAACTCTTATACTTATTGGAAATATAATTCAGGGCATGAGACTGGTCTGATGGTATAAGTATAGTTACGACATTATCTTTTACCTGATAAAAATTCAGAGGGGCAATCCATGTTGTATAAGAAATATCAGACAAATCATATTCTTTTTTTAATGTTTCCTTGATTAAATCCCAATTGTCTTTTAAAAAGTCCATACTTTTAAATAACCCCTTAAATAATAATAAAAAATATCCTAATATATATAATAATATAAATAATGTAAAAATTCAAATAGTACTTATCCACAAAATAATAAACAGGTTTACATATTCTTAAATGATTATTATTTCATAGTGGATAAATATGAAAATAAATATTAACATTGTATTTTATTATAAATTTAATAAAAGTTAAAAGTTTTTAACATATGTATTTAAAGTTATACACAACTTATCCACATATTGTGGATATAATTATGTAAATTTGTGGATAATTTAAAAAATTAAAGATTTATTAAATGTAAAAATAAAATTTTTATTATACTTGACGTATTTAATATAATTATATAAAATGGTAGTGTTGTTTTCCATATAATAGAAAGGATGTTTTAAAAAGTTTCTATTATTGTTGTTGCAGATTATCTTTGGATAATTTAATCAGGTAAATTTATTTTTGTGCATATATTAAAGGAGGTGCATCATAATGAAAATGACATTTCAGCCAAAGAAGAGACATAGATCTAAAGTCCATGGTTTTAGGGCAAGAATGAGTACTAAGGGCGGAAGAAAAGTTTTAGTTGCAAGAAGAGCTAAAGGTAGAAAAAGATTATCAGCATAGAAATGGGCCGCATTTATGTGGCCTATTTTTCCCTATAGTATTATAAGTTTGGAAATTTGGGAAATTTATTATATGAAATTTTCAGAATCATTAAAAAAAAATAGAGATTTTGTTTATGTTTATCAAAACGGTAAAAGTTACGTAAATAAATATTTGGTTATGTATGTATTGGAAAACAACAAGAGCATAAACAGATTAGGAATATCAGCCAGTAAAAAAGTAGGCAATAGTGTTGTAAGACATCGATTTAGCAGACTGGTTAAGGAAAGTTACAGACTACATGAAAATATATTTAATAGTGGTTTAGATATAGTAGTCGTTGCCAGAAAAAGTGCAGCTTCTGCCTCATATGCCGAGATAGAAAGCGCATTATTACATCTTGCAAAAATTCATCATATTTTGAAAATATTTTTTTATTAAAAAATGTGAAAAATAAATTTTTCACACATGCCTGAATGTGTTGTGAAATATTTGTGCTTTTAAGCACAAATTCGCAGGTTGAGAAGTAATCGTGAGTATTCTATGATGAATTTATTTAGAAGTTGATATGAAAAAATTTTTAATTTATCTTATTAAATTCTATAGAAAGTATATTTCTCCGATGAAGAGCACTAAGTGTCCGTATTTTCCTACCTGTTCCGAGTACGGTCTTGAAGCAGTGGAAAAATATGGCGCTGTTAAGGGTGGATTTCTTACTTTTTGGAGAATTATCAGATGTAATCCTTTTTCAAAAGGTGGTTATGATCCTGTTCCGTAAAAAAATTGAAAGGGGAAATGAAAGTGTCAGGAATTTTATTAACTCAGGATTCCGGAATTATTATAGGACCTATAGCTAAAATATTAGGTTTTATAATGGAAGCAATTTTCTTTATATTGGATAAAATAGGTATTCCAAATATTGGACTGGCTATTATTTTATTTACTATATCCGTATATATGTTGTTAATGCCTCTTACTATTAAACAGCAGAAATTCTCAAAATTATCTGCTAAAATAAATCCTGAGCTTCAGGCAATTCGGGACAAATACAAAGATAAAAAAGATAATGAATCCATGATGGCTTTAAGTGCAGAGCAAAATGCTGTCTATGCAAAATATGGAGTTTCTCCATCCGGAAGTTGTGTGCAATTACTCATTCAGCTGCCGATAATGTGGGCGTTATATCGTGTTATAAATAATATGCCTGCATATGTGCGCAGTATAAAAGAAGCTTTTTTTCCGCTTGTAGATAACTTAATTAAACAGGAAGGCAGTGCTGAATTTATTAAAGAATTCAGTAATGCGTCTATTTATAATAAACAGTTTAATAATGAGTCTTTTACCAGTGGAGTCATTACTTATGTGCAAAATACCTATATTGATGTTTTAAATAAGGCTTCAAGCGCTGAATGGCTAAGTATTAAGGAAAAATTTCCAACTTTATCTAATGATGTTGATAGTACGCTTGAATTAATTACCAGATATACTAATTTTTTAGGTCTTAATATAGGAAACTCACCTTCATATACGATGAAGGAAGCTTTAGCAGTTAATTCTTACGGTATGGTAATCGCTGCTTTATCAATCCCTGTTCTTGCAGCTGTAACTCAGTGGATTAATGTAAAGCTTATGCCGCAGCAGGAAAATTCGAATAAGAATTCAAATGACCAGCAGGATGCAATGATGCAGTCCATGAAAATGATGAATATGTTTATGCCTATTATGTCAGCTTTTTTCTGTTATACATTGCCTGCATGTCTTGGTTTGTACTGGGTAGCCGGTGCGGTTGTAAGAAGTATTCAGCAGATAGTTATTAATAAGCATATTGATAAAATGGATTTAGATGCATTAATTAAAAAGAATGAAGGTAAGGCTAAGGCAAAATTAGAAAAAGCCGGAGTCAGGGCGGAAAAATTGAATGCCTATGCCAATATGAATACAAAAAAAGTAAATCCTGCTTCTAAGCCATCAAAACCTGGTATGACACAGGAGGAAAAAGATGCGGCAGTAAAGAAGGCTACGGAGTATTATAATAAGAATGCAAAACCCGGAAGTATTGCAGCAAAAGCAAATATGGTAAAGCAATATAATGAAAAGAATAATAAATAATAGTGAGATTATTTAAGGAGGTATAAAAATGGAATTTACTGAATTTACAGCCAAAACAGTTGATGATGCTATTACGGAAGCTTGTGAAAATTTTGTTGTAACAAGTGATAAATTGGAATATGAAGTAATTGAAGAAGGTTCTTCAGGTTTTCTTGGAATCGGTTCTAAACCTGCAGTAATAAAGGCAAGAATAAAATCTTCCGTAAAAGATATTGCTAAAGAATTTCTGGATAATGTTTTTAAAGCAATGAATCTTACAGTCGTTATTGATATAAATTACAATGAAGATAATAATTCCATGGATATCGATTTGAGCGGTGATGAAATGGGTATTCTGATCGGTAAAAGAGGACAAACTCTGGATTCTTTACAATATCTGGTATCATTGGTAGTAAATAAAGATGTTGAAAATTACATTCATATTAAAGTTGATACCGAGAATTACAGACAGAGAAGAAAAGAAACTCTTGAAAATCTCGCTAAAAATATTTCATATAAAGTTAAGAGAACAAAAAGACCTGTATCTCTTGAACCAATGAACCCATATGAAAGAAGGATTATCCATTCTGCTCTGCAGAATGATAAATATGTTACAACTCACAGTGAGGGGGATGAACCTTTCAGACATGTTGTAGTAGTATTGAAGAAATATGGAAAATCATAAATTTTAGAAACTATAAAATAGTATGAAAGAAATTGTAAAAAATGGAATGTAAATTATTTTACATTCCAATTTTTACCTTTTGGGAATGATTGTATTAGAAAATTGCAAAATTCAATAATTGCATAGAAGAAGGGAATAAATTAATTATGAAAACAGATACAATTGCAGCAATTGCAACTGCTATGAATGAATCGGGTATCGGTATTATACGTGTCAGTGGGGAAGAAGCAATTTCTATTGTTCATTCTGTTTTTGTAAATAAAAATAATATAAAATGTCTGGATTCTTATAATTCCCATACTATTCATTATGGATTTATAATTGATGAAAATCAAAATATTGTGGATGAAGTTATGGTTTCCATTATGAAATCACCTTATAGTTATACAACGGAAGATACTGTTGAAATTAACTGTCATGGCGGTATTTTGATGATGCGTAAAATTATGGACATTGTTATTAAAGCCGGAGCCAGAACAGCTCAGCCGGGAGAATTTACTAAAAGGGCTTTTTTAAATGGAAGAATAGATTTGTCTAAAGCCGAAGCGGTCATGGATATAATAAATTCAAAAAATGAATTTGCGCTGCAGTCTTCCGTGAAACAGTTAAAAGGTTCGATTTCTGATATAATAAAAAATATGCGTGAAGAGATTTTATATGAAATTGCATTTATAGAATCTGCTTTGGATGACCCTGAGCATATAAGCTTGGAAGGATATCAGGATAAGTTATCGGAAAAAACTGAAATCTTAATGGGAAAGCTAAAAAAACTGCTGGAAACCTCTGATGACGGAAAAATGTTAAAAGAAGGCATTAATACGGTAATTGTAGGTAAACCGAATGTCGGAAAATCTTCCTTATTAAATATATTAGTTGGTGAGGAAAAAGCTATTGTTACGGAATTAGCCGGAACAACAAGGGATATTTTGGAAGAAACCATATCTCTTGGAGAAATTACATTGAATATTATCGATACTGCAGGAATCAGGGATACGGAAGACGTTGTTGAAAAAATCGGTGTGGAAAGAGCAAGAAAAGTGGTTGAAGCGGCGGATTTGGTTGTTTATATAGTAGACGCTTCAATTCCACTTGATGAAAATGATTTTGATATAATGAAAATGATATCAGGTAAGAATACAATTGTTCTTTTAAATAAATTTGATTTGGATATATGTGTTACGGAAAAAGATTTGAAAGCTTCGATTTTTGATAAAAAAAATAATAATGGTAGTAATTCTTTATCTTCCAACATAAATGATAGTGCTAATTTTAATATAGATCTTAATTGGTATAAAGTGATAAAAACTTCTACAAAAGAGGGTGTGGGAATTGATTTTTTCATAGAAACAATAAAAGATATGTTCTTTCATGGAAAATTATCTTATAATGATGAAGTATACATTACAAATATCAGGCATAAAGAAGCTATCAGAGATGCCTATGATAGTATGATTCAGGTAAGAATAAGTCTTGATAATCAAATGCCGGAAGATTTTTATTCGATAGATTTGATGAGCGCTTATGCGTCGCTTGGAAAAATAATCGGGGAAGAAGTCGGGGAAGATTTAGTGAATGAGATTTTTTCTAAGTTTTGTATGGGAAAATAAGATATTTAATAATTGGAAAGATGTGTGTGTATGTCAGAACTTAAGAATACTTTAGTTGAAAAAGTTGATGTATGTGTAGTAGGCGCCGGACATGCAGGCTGTGAGGCGGCTTTGGCCTGTGCGAGACTTGGTTTGGAAACTGTCATTTTTACAGTAAGCATTGAAAGTATTGCCATGATGCCATGTAATCCAAATGTCGGAGGAACATCTAAAGGACATCTGGTAAGAGAAATAGATGCGCTTGGCGGTGAAATGGGTAAAAATATCGATAAAACTTTTATCCAGTCAAAAATGTTAAATAAATCCAAGGGTCCTGCCGTACATTCACTTCGTGCTCAGGCTGATAAAGCCGAATATTCCAGAGCAATGCGTAAAGTATTAGAGAATCAGGAGCATTTGACGATTAAGCAGGCGGAAGTCTGTGAGTTGTTAGTAGAAGAATTAAGTCAAAATAGTAATGACCAATATAGTCAATATAGTGATAAAAGAAGAATCACAGGAGTAAAGACATTTACAGGTACAACATTTGAATGTAAGGCAGTAATTTTATGTACCGGTACTTATTTAAAAGCAAGGTGTCTTTGCGGTGAAGCAATTACATATACCGGCCCGAATGGTTTACAGGCTGCCAATCATTTGACGGATTCTTTGAAGAATCTGGGTATTGAAATGCGTAGATTTAAGACGGGAACTCCTGCCAGAATGGATAAACGTACAATAGATTTTAGTAAAATGGAAGAACAATTCGGAGATGAAAAAATTGTTCCGTTTTCTTTTTCTACAAATCCTGAAGATGTGCAGATAGATCAGGTTTCATGCTGGTTAACTTATACAAATGAAAAAACGCATGAAATTATTAAGAATAATCTTGACCGTTCTCCTATTTATGCCGGAGTAATTGAAGGAACAGGGCCAAGATATTGTCCTTCCATAGAAGATAAGGTAGTAAAATTTGCTGATAAAGAAAGACATCAGGTTTTCATTGAGCCGGAAGGATTACATACCAATGAAATGTATGTAGGAGGAATGTCGTCTTCATTACCTGAAGATGTACAGCTTGCTATGTACCGTACTGTTCCGGGACTGGAAAATTGTAAAATTGTCAGAAATGCTTATGCTATCGAATATGACTGCATTAATCCGAAGCAGCTTTATCCGACTCTGGAATTTAAGAATATTAAAGGACTTTTCAGTGGTGGGCAGTTCAACGGCAGTAGTGGATATGAAGAGGCTGCGGCACAGGGATTAATTGCCGGAATTAATGCAGCGCTTACTATACTTGGGAAAAATCCTATAACTTTGGATCGTTCACAGGCATATATAGGAGTTTTAATTGACGATCTTGTAACAAAGGAAAATTTTGAGCCTTATAGGATGATGACGTCCAGAGCCGAATACAGATTGTTGCTACGACAGGATAACGCTGATTTGAGACTTCGTGAGATTGGATATGAAGTCGGACTTATTTCTAAAGAACAGTATGAAGCTACATTAAATAAGAAGAAATTAATTGAAAATGAAGTTGAACGTTTGAAAAATACAACGATTGGCGCAGCGAGAGTTAATCAGGAATTTTTGGAGGCAAATGGAAGTTCTCAGTTGAAAACAGGTGCTAATCTTGCAGAATTAATTTGTCGTCCGGAGCTTTCTTATGAAATTCTGTCTGAAATTGATTCGGAGAGAAAACCTCTTCCTGAAGATGTAATTGAACAGGTTGAGATTGAAATTAAGTATGAAGGTTATATTGAAAGGCAGATGCGTCAGGTAGCACAGTATAAAAAGATGGAAAAGAAGCTTATTCCATCTGATTTGGATTATAATGATGTAAATAGCCTGCGGCTTGAGGCAAGACAGAAGATGATAGATTATAAACCTGTTTCTGTCGGACAGGCTTCAAGAATATCGGGAGTGTCGCCGGCGGATATTTCGGTATTGTTAGTGTATCTGGAGCAGAGAAAAAATTAATTTGCAGGCTGAGAGAGGAGCATGGTTATAAATATGCAGGGGTTTAATGTAATTGCTGTTTATAATAAAAAAGCAGATAGAATTTTAATGTGTAAACGTAGAAAAGATCCTTATAAGGGTTTATCAAATTTTGTAGGAGGAAAAATAGAAAACGGTGAGGACGGTATAAGTGCCGCTTATCGTGAATTAGAAGAAGAAACAACAATTACGAAAGAAGATATTATACTTACGCATTTAATGGATTTTACATATTATTTAGATGACTGCTATGTTGAAGTATATGTTGGAAAATTAAATAAAGAAATTGCAGTCAGTGGAAATGAAAATGATTTATACTGGTCAGAATTGGACTGCGATTTTTTTAATACAAAAAAATATGCTGGAGAAGGCAATATTGGGCATATGATTGAACATATTAACTTTAGTAAGGATAAATTACTGATTTAAGATTTAGAAGAGGGAAAATATTTATAAGATATGAATAAAATCGAATTAGAAAGTTATAATTTAAATTATTTTTTAAAGGATTTGAAAGAACTGAATATTTCATTATCTGAGAATCAATTGTGTCAGTTTATGCAGTATTACGAGTTATTATTAGAGTGGAATCAGGTTATGAATCTGACTGCTATTACTGATTTTGATGAAGTATGTAAAAAACATTTTATTGACAGTCTTTCATTAATCAAAGCGTATGATACAGATTCAGATAATAATTTTGAAAACAAATTTGAATTTTACTCATCTGTTTCAGTTATTGATATCGGAACAGGTGCAGGCTTTCCGGGTATACCTTTAAAAATTACTTTTCCTGATATGAAGATAACTTTATTGGATTCTTTGAATAAAAGGATAAATTTTCTACAGACTGTTATTAATGAGCTGGAACTTAAAAATATTGAAGCTATTCATGGAAGAGCAGAGGATTTTGCTGGAAAAGAAAAGCTGCGTGAAAAATATGATTTATGTGTTTCAAGGGCAGTTGCTAATCTTTCCACTCTTTCCGAATATTGTCTTCCTTACGTGAAAGTTGGTGGGAAATTTATATCATATAAATCTGAAAAAATTGCAGAAGAAATGGCAGGTGCGGAAAAAGCAATCGCAATGCTGGGAGGGAAAGTAGAAAAACAGGTAAAATTTATGCTTCCTGATTCTGATATTTATAGGAATCTTGTTGTTATATATAAATGTAAAAATACTCCTGCTAAGTATCCGCGAAAAGCCGGTACTCCTGCTAAAGAGCCTATATTATAATACATAAAAGTGGAAAGCATTAAAATGAACTATAAAGATGTCTTATATTAAGAAAGGAATCTTGATGGTTGAGTTAAGGGAAATAACAAAAGAAAATTATGAAGAATGTCTTAATTTGAAAATTGCTGATAGTCAGAAAAACTTTGTTTCATCAAATGTTCATTCGCTGGCACAGGCATGGGCATATTATAATACTGCTTTTCCCTTTGCTATTTATGCAAATGATAAAATGGTTGGATTTATTATGCTGGGATATTATGAGGTCAAGGGATACTATACTTTATGGAAATTTATGATTGATGAAAAGTATCAGAATAAAGGATATGGCAAAAAAGCTTTAAGACTTGGAATAGATTATTTAGTTAATCGTTTTAAAGTAAAAGAGGTTTATACAGCATATTATGCAACAAATCATATTGCAAGAGATCTTTATGAATCTGTCGGATTCTGTGAAACAGGTGAAATAGTGGGGAATGAAATAGGTATGAAGTTAATTATAAGCAATATGGATGATTCTTCCGAAAAGAGAGTTATTGATTCTTTGACTAAACGAGAAAATGAAGTACTTCTTCAAATTGCAAATGGACTATCTAATAAGGAAATCGCAACCAGTTTGAATATATGTGAGCGTACTGTTAAAAATCATCTTTTTAGTATTTATAGAAAAATTGATGTTTCTGATAGAACACAGGCTGCAATTTATGCGATAAAAAATAATATTGTTGGTAATCAGGAAATGATATAGAGGGTATAAAAATGTTTGAGGGAATTGAATGGCTGTTTTTTGATGTTGGGTCAACATTAGTAGATGAAAGTAAAGCATATGAAGAAAGATTGAAGATTGTTGCTGAAACAGCAAATGTATCTTATGAATATGTTTATCAGATTTCATTAGATTTCTATAAGGAAAATAAAAAAGGTGATTTAGAAACCATGAGACTTCTCAATGTAGAAAAGCCTAAATGGCGATTTGAAGATGAAGTTTTATATTGTGAAACAGAAGAGTGTTTAAGAAGATTAAGTGAAAAATATAAAATTGGTGTAATTGCAAACCAATCATTAGGTACTAAAGAGCGATTAGCCCAAAAAGGTATTTTAAAATATATTGATTTAGTTATTGCTTCAGCAGAAGAAGGCGTTGCAAAACCGGATAGGAGAATTTTTGAAATCGCATTAGAAAGAAGTAATTGTAAAGCTGCCAATTCAGTTATGATTGGCGATAGGATAGATAATGATATTGTACCTGCTAATTTAATGTGTATGAATACTATATGGATTAAACAGGGATTCGGACAATATTGGAAAATCAGTCAGGAAATTGAAAAACCTGATTTTGTTGTAAATAATTTATTGGAACTTTGTGATATTTTAATAAAAAATGTCAATCCATTCTAAACATTGGAAAATTCTCAATAACTATTGTATATTTCATAATTCTATACCTTCCCTTGCAGCCAATTTTTCAATAGTTATTGATTCATGCTTCTCTGGATCTGGATAATTTAAATAATCCTTATATATTTTTGACAATATAAATCATCTTCTATATCATCATCAAATTGCATTCCTTTCAAAAATAAAAGCAAATTTCCTATTTTATATTCCGGAAGCTGATCGATAATCTGTTTTGCTTGTTCTCTTTCACTCATAGTCAAATACTTTCTTTCTTTATTATTGCTTCTATTATAATATGCAAATTTCTGGACTTTTTCAAGCCATTAACTTAAATCGCCTTATGTTTCAAGTTTTTTAAGATGATTGGAATGTAGCGAGTAGCCTATGTTGGTTATTTTAACAGGATTCTACCGTCAGTCGGTTGTATATTCTATGTGTAAAAAGTATAATAAACCCTGTCAGAAAGAAAATATAAAGTATATGTTGTACATAATAGAAAGATAATTTGTGTTCTGAACAGATTAGGAACTCAAAACGAGGAGGATAGGGTATGTATGATATAGATAAGGAAAAATTCGGTGCTTTTGTAGCTCATCTTCGTAAGGAACAGGGCATGACGCAAAAGGAACTGGCTAAAAAAGTTTATGTGTCGGATAAGGCAGTGAGTAAGTGGGAGCGGGGTTTGAGCATGCCGGATATTACGTTGTTGATTCCATTGTCCCAGTCTTTGGGAATTACGGTTACGGAATTGTTGGAATGTCAGCGGATAGAACAGAAAAATATGGATTCGGATCGTGTGGAAGAACTGATGCATAAAGTTATAACTTATTCTGAGGAAACACCTGTAGAGCGGAAGAAGAGACGAAGGCAGGAGTCGGTTTTATTTGTAGTGAGTCTGATAGTGGTGGCACTTGAATTGATGGGATTGAAGATATTAGGATATAGTTGGAGAAGCGTAAGTTTAAGTCTTATGACATATGAACCTCTGCTTTTTGTATTTGCCGCATATTTTTGCTTTTTTGCCAAAGATAAACTGCCTGAATATTATGATGAATACAAGATTAACATATACAGTGATGGAATATTTCGAATGAATATACCGGGGATTTATTTTAACAATCGGAACTGGCGTTATATCAAAAGTTCAGCCATACGTGGAATGTTGCTTACATCTATGGTGATGCCTGTATTATTTTTACTCTACGGATTATTGTTACCTGATATCATTGAGACGACTTTTGTATTTTTCTGTATGCCGATATTTTTTATAGCTGTTTTTGCGCCTATGTATGCAGCGGCGAGAAGGCATGAGTAAAGTTTGTGTTTTATAACACAAACTTGAAGATTTTGAAAGGAGAATATAAAAATGAAAAAGAAGAATTTATGGTTGGAAATGGTTATAGGAATTTCCTGGAGCATACTTGCGATGTGGGGAGTAATTTGTTTTAACAGCTATATATTGATGAATCTGCCCATATTGTCACGGATGGTACTTAGCATTGTTCTGTATATGTGCATGTCAGTAGGTCCGTTGCTGGTTATGATTCTTATGGGGGATACTCCGGCTGATTATTTGTTTTCCGGGGAAAAAATAGGAAAACAGATTTTGATAGGTATAGGTATCGGTATAGTCATGTCATTGATTCTCACACTGCCGCTTTTTTTGACAGGACATGGAGAGTGGAGTGATAATGGCCATCATTATAAATTTTTGTGGCAGTTTATGTATGAGATTGTATATTGTATAGTGGCGGTGGCATTCACTGAGGAATTTATTTTTCGTGGATTTCTGTATCAGAAGCTTAATGCCATTTTCAACTCACAGGTAGTGGCGATTCTTATTTCATCTGTGGCTTTTGGTCTGTTTCATTTTTTTGGAGGCTCACTGATGCAAGTGTTTATGACCGGTCTGTTTGGGTTGGCACTGTGCCTGGTAAGGTGTAAGGTGAAACATTGTACTACTCTGTCGCTGATTATTGGTCATGGGCTGTATGATTTTTTAATTACGGTTTGGGTGAATGTGTTTTTATAGGATGATTTTATTTTGATTTATTGTATAGACTTGGCAAAGGAAATGCTGTATTCTGTTTTATATGATGTTAATTAAAGAACCACGGAGGAATAAAAAATGTTGGAATTCAGATATGACACACAATTATTGATTGAGGGAGAAGATCTTGATGAAGATGTAATAAGTGAATATTTTACAAATAACTTTAAAGGTGATTGTTTATTAGCAGTTGGTGATGATGAATTGATAAAAATTCATTTTCATACAAATGAGCCATGGAAAGTACTTGAATATTGTGCGTCTTTAGGAGAAATATATGATATTGTCATTGAAGACATGGATAGGCAGTCACGGGGATTGCAAGGTTAATTAAAAAATATATCTGTCAGTTAATGCAAAAATATTAAAATTAAACGTGTAATATAATGCAAAAAAATAAGTAAAATACATTGAATATTATGTGCAGTTAGCTATTAACGGTTACAGCACCTATTATTGGGAGTCTGAGCGTGGAGCTGAGATTGATTTTGTTATTCAGCGTGAAGGACGGCTGATACCAATTGAGGTCAAATCTGCAGATAACACAAAAGCCAAGAGTTTAAAGGTATATATGGAAACTTACAAACCTGATTATGCGATTAAACTTTCTTCTAAAAATTTTGGCTTTGAAGACGGAAAAAAGACTGTACCTCTATATGCTGCATTTTGCATATAAGTTACGAAACATAATACTGCGCCTGCGCTGCAAACATTTCTGCATAAATACCGTTTGCTTTGTCAACTAATTCCGAATGAGTTCCATATTCTTTTACATTGCCATCCGAAAAAACAGCGATTTTGTCACAAAATTGGCAGCTTGATAACCTATGAGAAATATAGATAGCAGTTTTGCCCATTACCAGTTCTTCAAACTGTCTGTAAATCTCATATTCTGCAATCGGATCTAATGCAGCCGTAGGTTCATCCAGAATTACTACCAGTGCATTTTTATCAAAGCTCTTGCTATGGCAATTTTTTGCTGCTCACCGCCGGAAGGCTCAATACCTTCTTCATCAAACTGCTTAAATAAAACGGTATTGATTCCGTTTTTAAATGATTCTATCTTATTATCAATTCCCGCTTTTTTGAGGGTCGTTTTTACTTTTTGTTCATCATCTTCTGTAGATAAATTTTTCAGAAGTAAATTATCTTTAATAGAAAATGCAAACAATTTAAAATCCTGAAATACCGGAGCAAAGACATTCATGTATTGCTGGTAATCGTATTCTTTGATATTTATACCGTCCATAAGGATTTCTCCGGAAGTAGGATCATATAATCTGCATAGCAGTTTGATCATAGTTGTCTTACCTGCTCCGTTAAGTCCTACAATAGATAAATGTTCTCCCTCCCGAATGGAGAGATTAACATTTTTCAAAACTTCTACGTCTGATCCCGGATATGAAAATGACACATTTTTAAACTCAAAAATATGCATTCCATTGTTTACGCCCTTTTCTCCCTTTGGCATAGCAGCAGGATAATCCATAAACTTAACAAACTCGTTTGCATAGTTTGCCCGTTTTACCATATTAAGATAACTGTTCATAATCTGTTTTAAGGCGTCGGTAAACGTACTTGCAGAAGAAATCATCTGAATGCAGGAAGATACAGGAAGTTTTCCCATAATTGTCAAAAATCCTAAATAAAAATAAATTGCGGTGTCATGTAAAATATTAATCAACACATTTAGAAGCTGCAGCGGTAATTGTTTATCGGCGATTTCTTCTATTTCACTATTTTGTTTTTCAGTGAACCTGCTCCACTTGCCTACCATCATATCTTTAGAATCATATAATCTGATGTCTTTTCCGTAACGAAAGTCGGCAAGTCCCCACCCGAGATAAGTGAATATTCGATTGATCTTTGCTAATTTCTTATAACCATCCTGCTCAATTTTATTCTGTTTTGAATTAACTATTGCTGTAGCAATAACAATAACTGTTGCAATTGCCAATACAATCGGTGCTTTTAATACAATCAGGTAGGTAACACCTAATAATGTAAATATACCTGATATTGCATCAAACAAGGGTTCCATCAGTCCATTAACACCACCGGAATACCAGCTCATTCCATTTCTTGCCAGTTCAAGTTGGTCTAACGCTTTTTTATCCTCTGTCATTTGGAAGTCCAATTCCATAATTCGTTTGCTTAGTTCAATTTTAAAGTAATTCTCATATTTAAGTCCATAACGTTCTATAATATTTCCTAATATACCATTTGCGATAGCTAAAATAAATTGTATGATAACTATTGCTGAAGCAAGCTTTATCAGTGTATTTGCATCTTTCCTGCCCATTAATTCAGATACAATTGCGGGAATAAAAATAATCGAAACAAAGGGAGACACTGTTGATGCAAATAATTTACATACTCTGGCTATAAAGTAGCCCTTATGCAGTTTCCAGGCAGACGGGACAAAAAATCTATATACGTTTTTTAGTACATCATTATTTTCTTTTTTCATTAGAGTTTTTCCCCCTTCCCATTATTTTCATAATACTGTGCCTGCACTTCAAACATTTTTGCATACTCACCGCGTTTTTCCAGTAATTCTGAATGTGTACCGTATTCTATGATTTGTCCGTCTACGAACATTGCTATTTTATCACAGAAGCGAGTGGATGAAAGTCTGTGTGATATATAAATTGCAGACTTACCACTGACTATTTTGTCAAAATTCTGATAAAGCTCATATTCTGCCAATGCATCCAACGCTGCCGTAGGTTCGTCCAAAACGACAATCGGTGCATCCTTATAGAGAGCTCTTGCCAAAGCCAGCTTCTGTTTTTCTCCCCCGGAAAGGTCAATGCCATCTTCATAAAGTACCTTCAGAATTTCTGTATCGATTCCTTTTTCCAGAGAATTTAGTTTCTCTGTCATACCGGCACGTTTCAAGCATTCTTCCGCGCGAATTTTATCTGTCTTTTCCGGTTCTTTCATTGATACATTTTCCGATAACGGAAAGGCAAACAATTCAACATTCTGAAATACCGGTGCAAACAGAGAATAATATTCTTTTCTTTTAAAGAGATTTATATTATAACCGTTTACAAGAATTTCACCTGAAGTCACGTCGTAAAGCCGCAGGATAAGTTTTATGAATGTTGTTTTTCCTGCACCGTTTAAACCGACAATGGCAAGTCTTTGTCCTGCCGGAAAGGATAAATTAAGATTTTTGATTGTATCCTCTTTTGCTCCCGAATATCTGAAACACACATTTTTAAACTCAAAGTTATATTCTGTTCCTAAGACACTGATATCCAGACATTCATCTTCGTTTTCGGGTTCGAGGTCCATGAAAGTTCTGAAATCATCTACCATGTAAGATGAAAACTGCAATTGTCCGAAGTTATCGTAGAAATCTGAAAGAGCTGAAGAAAATGCACTGCAAAGTCCTAAGTACAATGTAAAATTACCTATTGTAACATTTTCATGAAGTACCTGAGTAATCAATATATAATACATTACAGATGCAGAAATAAGACTCGTGCTTGAATAAATGATTGAATGACGCAGCCAAAAATTCCGGTTCAATTTATATTTTTTTTCATAATCGTTCATTATATTCCGCTGTTTATTTAAAAGCCATGATTTTAATGAGAACAGTCGAATATCTTTCGCATAGTCAAAGTCCTGCGTACATCGTTCCATATAATTCATTTTCCTTCGAATAGGAGAAGATGCATCCCAGAAGTATTTTTTATCATCACGTATAGACCATCTTTGGGATGCATAATTAATAAGCATTGCCACTGTCAGGACCAGAATCAGTCTTGGATCCAACACAATAATGGTGGTTGCTGTTACAATCATTGTAATTAACAGTGGTGCAAGATTATATACGCGAGTCATTACACCACCAATGCCTTCACGGTCGCTGCCGGTTGCATTGCTGGCTCTTTGGTGCAAATTTAATATATGAGGCTGTTCCAACATCTGATAGTTCATGGAAAGAAGTTTATCATTCTTTTCCGTGATCATTTGCTTTATTACATAGACTATTTTGATATCTACACGATTGGATATCAAAGTGTTTCCGCCTATCGCAATAATTTCCACTGCCAGGATTCCGATTAACAGTTGTAATAACGGTGTAATGCTCTTGGTCGGCAATGTAGCCTGCGTTTCCACTATATCTATCAGGAATTTTCCGATATAGCTTCATAAATAGCGCATAATTGATTGTGTAAATGCTCCGCATATATACATCACTACCAGAATCCTGCTGTACTTCCATATCTTTTGGAAAATATATCTTATATTTTTTATAAGTCCATAATGCGTATAAGGAACTTTAAAATTGCCGTTTTCATCCCTATCACCTAACCGGACTGTTGTGTATTTATCATTTTTCATGAAAGACCTCCGAAAATCGCTCTCATATACAAAAATGGAATAATGATGAACTTGCGGTTATTATACAACACAATCCGGGTGTAAGCCAGTTATTTTTTATATACTGCATTTCGTGTTTTTACCATAATTATACCAGAAATATTGCTGTTTATAATTGAAGTGTTTTTAAATTATAAATGTCTCTTGACAGTTGGTTCGAGATAAGATATGCTTCTCTATAAATAAAAAAGAAAATGCAAAGAAGAGAAATAGTACATGTTTGTCTGATTTCAGAGAAAGGGTGTTAGGTGCGAACCCTTATGAAGAAGACATGGAAGGCGTCTTGGAGCAGCGGAGTGAAT
>CAZRKN010000033.1:0-41387 GCA_964600805.1 uncultured Bacteroides sp.
TCTTCTTAGCAATATTTAAGAGTTCTTTCAAACGCTCTTCAAATTTTGCCTGTACATTTTCTTCCATTATCCGGTCCATCCTTCCTTTTACGGATTAACTTTGCGATTATTCTTGCCTTTAATTCAGGGAAATATGCGTTTTGCTAAGTTCTTCCAGCGCTTTTTTGCCTGAAATCACCTGATTTAACGCATTCATGTCTGCACCTGCCCTGGATGAATAATATTCAAAACTGTTTTTCTTGACTGCGTACACAATATCATGGAACGCTTTTTCCCGTTCCGCGTCTGTGGTTATCTCCTGCAGTCTGGTATTAAACAGGGACGCCGCCTCTCTTTGTTCCTCTTCATCCTGAAACATGCTTATAATCGATGCAGGACTGTAATTTCCTTCGTCCAAATCGGTAAAAAGTCTATTGGCAACTTTCCGGTACAGTTCTTCCGTAAAGTCTTCCACTATTATAAATTTTTTAATCTTCTGATATAACTCCGGCTCCTCGGTCAGCCACGTCAGCAGGAGTTTCTGGGATTTCTTTATATTTTCCTGAGGCTCGTTTTTCTTTACAACCGTAGACTTAGGTCTTTCCGCCGGCTTAATGAAACCGGTCTGTGCTGCGTATGAGACTGTCAGCTTTCTCAGATTTTCAAGACCTATCCGGTACTTTTCCGCCACCGCTTCCATATAGTTGTTCCGCTCTACTTCCTCCTCAAATCCGCACAGTTTCTTGGCTATCTCCCTGTAAAATCTGGTCTTGGAGTCAGGGTCGCTCAAATCATAATCCATCTCTAAAATACGCAGTTCAAAGAAAAAGCTGTTCTCCGCTTTATCAATCCGCTCCATAAAAGCTTCGGCTCCATTTGCCTTAATGAACTCATCAGGGTCTTTAGCCGGCCTCATGTTTATTACCCTGCCTCTAAGCCCTGTCTCTTTCAAAATGCTGATTGCCCTGAGTGTAGCGTTCACCCCCGCACCGTCGCTGTCATAAGCAAGCAGCACTTCCTGCGTATATCTTCGAAGCAGGTTAGCCTGTCCTGCCGTAAATGCCGTCCCAAGAGATGCGACAGCCTGTGTAAAACCCGCCTGATGCATGGCGATGACATCCATGTATCCCTCACATAAAATAATATTATTTTTGCGTGAAGTTCTGGCAAAATTCAAACCGTATAGATTCCTGCTCTTATCAAATATCATCGTCTCCGGAGAATTAAGGTATTTCGGTTTACCATCTCCCATGACTCTTCCTCCGAAGCCGATTACCCTATGATTGATATCCTGAATCGGAAACATCACCCGATTCCAGAATTTATCATGCATCCCACGTTTCTCATCAAAGGCGGCAAGCCCCGCTTCCATAATGAGCTTGTCCTCATATCCTTTAGACTTAAGATACCCTATCAGCTCAGTGCTTGATACGTTTGCAAAACCAAGACCAAACTGTTTCATAGTCTCTTCACTTAAGTTTCTGCCCGATAAATATTTATACCCTGCCGCTCCTTTCGGAGTCCGCAGCAGATAATAGTAGTATTTGGCCGCCTCTTTATTGATTTCCAGAAGCTTTGACCTCACGCTCTCACGCTTCCTTGTTTCTTCGGAATATTCCGCCTCCGGCAGCGCCACCCCCGCCCTCTTGGCAAGCTCTGCAACCGCTTCCTGAAACGTATAATTCTCATAGGACATCAAAAATGTGAAAATATTACCTCCGGCCCCGCAGCCAAAACAATAATACATCTGCTTGTCCGGAGAAACAGAAAAAGACGGAGACTTTTCACTGTGAAAAGGACACAGACCAAAATAACTGCTTCCCTTTTTCTGGATGCGGACATATCCGGAAATTACATCCACTATATCATTTCTCGTTCTTACTTCCTCTATCAGTTCATCCGGATAATACATATTTCATCTCCGTTCCTACAAAATACCCAATACACCTTCTTTGATCTGCGAATTTGTATGTGTGCGCTGCACACAATTTCTAAGGCATCAATGATGCCTGCACAAATATTGCGTAACACATACAAGTATGTGTGGGAAAAATTTATTTTTCACCCATGCCACGTCTTCGGGATAAAAATATTCTGATAAGTAGCAATTGCAAACCGGTCTGTCATGGAAGCAATAAAGTCACACACTACTTTTTCGGCAGGCTCGCCTCTGTCCAATAAACCTCGCAGGAAATCCGGCAGTTTATCAATATGCTCCAGATAATACCTATATAGCGTCTCTATCAGTTCCTCCGCTTTTCCCTCTTCACTCTTGGCGACAGGATTCTGATAAACATTCTTAAACATAAAATCCCTGAGTTTCTGCATCGCATCCGCCACGTCCGGCGACATCATTATGTTATTCTTTCCCCTGCTAGATGTCACTATATCATGAATGAAAAAATCAAGACGCGCCCCACAGCTGTAACCGATTACTTCTCCAATCTCCTTCGGTACATCCGATTCTTTCAGTATACCGCCCCTTATCGCATCATCCATGTCATGATGAATATAGGCGATTTTATCGGAAAACCTGACAACCCTGCCTTCAAGTGTACATGGTTTTCCTGAAGTCTGATGATTCAGAATACCGTCCTTTACTTCATAAGTCAGATTGATTCCCTGACCGTTCTTCTCTATTAAATCCACCGTCCTGATACTCTGTTCGTTGTGGGAAAATCCATATGGACATACTCTGTCCAGGGCACGTTCTCCTGCATGTCCAAAAGGCGTATGTCCAAGGTCATGTCCAAGCGCAATAGCTTCTACCAAATCTTCATTCAACTGCAGCGCTTTGGCAATAGTACGCGCGTTCTGGCTTACCTCTAAGGTATGTGTCAGACGTGTCCTGTAATGATCTCCCTCAGGCGTCAGGAATACCTGTGTCTTATCCTTAAGCCTTCTGAAAGATTTGCTATGTATGATCCTGTCCCTGTCCCGTTGGAATACGGGCCTGATATCGCATTGCTCTTCAGGTTTGCTTCTCCCTTTGGAATTCATGCTTAACATCGCATAGGGACTTAAGTATTCTTTCTCCCACTGTTCCAAACTTTCCCTTATATTCATTGAACGGCCTTTCTTCAAAAAATCGAGTGCCAGCGCACTCGATTCCGAGAATAAGAGTATGCCTACGGCAAACTCGTCGCATTCTCATTGGAATAATTTACGCTGCGGCGTAATTTCCTATAATGTAAAATAACCTTATTTATAATATTCTACTTCTTTTCCCAAAATCCTTTTTTATTCTTAATATATTTTTATGACATCGCTTGCACAAATTCCTTTTTAACGGCATATATCATAAATAAATTCCGCATTCTTATCCATCGCTTCATATGCCGTCTTAAACGGCGACATCTGAAACACATGCCACATTCCCTTAAACACGTCCAGTTTGACGGAAACATTCGACTTTACCATCTTTTTATGCAGCATAGTTGCATCGTTAAGCAGAATTTCATTGTCACCTGCCTGAATATAAATAGGCGGAAAGCCGTCATATTCTCCAAACAACGGTGAAATCAACGGATTCTTCAAGTCCTCGCCCGCCGCATAATTATCGGTCATTTCCTTAAGGTATGCAGCATCCAGAATCGGGTCGATATTCGCCCTGCTCAGATGCGATTTGCCGGAAGCAGTCAAATCCGTCCACGGAGACATCAGAACCGCACCGCGCGGTAAAAGTCTTTTTTCCTGCTTCAGCTTCAACATCAACGACAGCGCCAGATTACCGCCGGCGGAATCCCCCGCAACGATTATGTCTCTGGCTCCATATCCCAGAAGCATCAGGCTGTTCCAGACCTTCATGGCATCCTCAGCAGCTGCGGGGTATGGATTTTCCGGCGCCAGTCTGTAATCAAAGCTCAGGACATCCATAGAAGTTGAGACCGCCAGTTTCGTCGTCAGGGTCCGCGCATACAGGCTGCTTCCAGTGGAATAGCCACCGCCATGGCAGTAAAGGATAATATACTTCTTCATATGCGCCCTGTTCACTGAAATCCACTCGCAATGAATATTATCAATCTCGATTTCTTTAATATCCACTTCCTTATTGCTGCCAAACAGAGCGCCAAGATGATCCTGCGACAGCCTGTGCTTTTCAATATCCGTATTTTCCACCCTGCTGTGCATTTTTTTGATAAGATTCATTAAATTCTGATTAGCCTTAGTAATTGCCATAAAATGATTATTCTCCTTTCCTTGTTACGTCTTGTAATACACCGCCACAGATTTAATCAAATTTTAATACAGAATATCTTCCTCATGTGGTATACTGGAATAAGAGTATGCTTACGGCAAACTCGCCGCATTCTCTTTGAAATGCTAAAGGCCGATAAAAATATACCACAGGAGTTCCTATGTCCACTTATGACCAAAAGAAGCCATCGCTTCCAAAGAACAGAAAAGAAATCTGGTACAAGCTGGATCTGTCTGCCATCGTCTACCCGACCCTGCAGAGAAGAGACTTTTCCTCAGTATACCGTTTATCCGTCGTTCTTAAGGACGAAATCAATCCTGAACTTTTGCAAAAAGCGCTCGACATGACGCTTCCCCGTTTTCCGACATATAAAGTCGCTATCAGAAAAGGGGTTTTCTGGCGCTATCTTGAGCCCAACAACAGACCGGGACCTTTCGTCAAAGAGGATATCAAAAATCCCTGCATGCCCATGCCTTTTAAGGCAAATAACAGATATCTGCTCAGAGTCTATTATTATGACAGGCGCATCTCACTTGAGGCTCATCATGCCCTTGGCGACGGAACCGGAGGCATGTGCGTGCTGCAGACCCTTACGGCTGTATATCTTGAACTTCTGGGACATTCCACTGCCCCGTCTGGTTTCGTAATGGATATCCATAACGCTCCCGACCCTGAGGAACTGGAAGATGCCTATATGCGCTATGCCAATGCAAAAGTGTGTCCTCCGCGCCCCGGTGAAAAGACATACCGTGTCAGAGGCACGAAAGAACCTTTTTATACTTTAAATATCATCGATGGTATCATGTCAGTCAATGAAGTCCGGACGGTTGCAGATAAATACAATGCCACGCTTACCGAATACTTCAACGCAGTCCTGCTTTATGCACTGTTACAAAAACAGGAAAACGACCGTCCCTTTAGGACAAGGCCTGTTAAAATAGCAATGCCCGTCAATTTGCGACGTTTTTTTCCATCACGGACTCTGCGTAATTTTATTACAATGGTCTATCCGTCAATAGACCCGCGGCTTGGCGACTATAGCTTCGAGGAAATAGTCAGTCATGTCCACTACTATATGAACTACTATATCAATGAAAAATTCCTGCGCGGTGATATCACTACCAATGCTGCCACACAGCGCAATCCTTTCATTCGTATCGTACCGCTTTTTATTAAGGATTTCGTGGTGCGTACGTTTTATACGAAAGTCCAGGACAAAAATTCTTCCGCCGGGCTAACCAATATGGGTGCCCTGAAGGTTCCGGAAGAAATGAAAGCCTTTATTGAACGCTTTGACATCTATATGGGACAGCCTTTTTCTTCCCGCACCAACTGCGCCATCGTCAGCTTTGAGGACATCCTTACCGTAAATTTTGCCAGCAGCATAGTTGAAGCGGATGTGGAGCGCTTCTTCTTTCAAAAACTGGTGCAGGACGGAATTCATGTAACTATTGAAAGCAATCGTGACTCAAAACTAAAATAGTATTTTCAAATATATAATTTATGAAGGAGCAATGTCTATGTCTTACTGCGTAAATTGCGGTGTGGAGCTGGAGTCTTCTTTAAAGGAATGCCCTCTTTGCAACACGCCCGTAATCAACCCCAATCAAATCTCTCCCGCTGCCTCCAATCCTTATCCGTCATCCAAAGGGCAGGTAGAAATTGCAAGCAAAAAGGATTTCGGCATTCTTCTGACTGTCGTGTTGTCTGCTACCAGCATCACATGTCTGCTTTTAAATCTTCTTGTTTTTCAGGGACACCTATGGTCTTTCACGGTCATTGGTGCCTGTATATGCCTGTTTTTCCTTGCTGCTCCGGCAGTTTTTTATACAAAAGCTTCAGTTTACATTATCCTTCTGCTGGACGGCGCTGCCGTGTTAATATATTTGTATTTAATCAGCTATATTACCACTTCTTCCGAATGGTTGTGGCAGCTTGGAATACCTATTGTAGTTATGTCAACCGCATTAATCGAATTATTCGCCTTATTGGCACGCAAGTTTCCATTCAACATACTGTCGGCTTCACTCTATCTTTTCGTAGAGATCCCGATTCTATGTGTAGCCTTAGAACTGCTCATCAGACGATTCTGTGACAGTTCCTATAATATTACATGGTCTGCAGTCGTTTTAACGGTATGTGTCATTATCGACATCGCCCTGATTACGATTCTGACGAAAAAACGCTTGCGTAACGAAGTCAACAGACGTTTACATTTCTAAGCCCGACAGGACGCCCGGATTTGAACACTTCGCGTAAGCCTAAATCTAAATCCGTCACCAGAATATCAGCCGCCTTTCCGCTTTCCAGCGTACCGTACTCATTGTCTATACCTATCGATTTCGCAGGATTGAAGGTTGCCGCCCTGATGGCGGATTCTTTTGGTATTCCCATGGAAACGGCCGTCAGCATACAATCGTACAGATTACTGACGCTTCCCGCGATAGTACCGTCTTCCAGAACAGCATTTTTCCCCTTCACCAGTACCTTCTGTCCTCCAAGCGTATATGTGCCGTCCTGCATTCCGGCCGCCATCATGCTGTCGCTGATAAGAACAATCCTTTCGTCACCAAAAAGCTTAAATGTACTCCTTACTACGGAAGGATGCACATGAATGCCGTCGCAGATAAGTTCTACCTTGGTTTCTTCACGGTCAGCTGCCGCACCAATCACTCCCGGCGCTCTGTGCAAAAACAGCGGCATTGCATTATAAAGATGCGTTACATGCGCTGCACCGGCTTCTATCGCTTTCAAAGCAGTCTCATAGTCTGCACAGGTATGCGCAATAGAGAAGCGGAAGCTTCCGTTTCCTTTCGTAATGCAATCCAATGCCCCCTGTACTTCCGGTGCAATAGTAACTATTTTCACAAGCCCGCCTGAACTCTCCTGCAGCCGTTCAATCAGCTCCATATCCGGCATCTGAATAAATTCAAAATTTTGTGAACCCTTTTTTCCTGCGGAAATAAAAGGACCTTCCAGATATATACCCTGTAAAGCTGCCGTTTTATAACGTCCGGCAGCCACGCAAATCTCTTTCAGCTTTTCCGCAGGGAGCGTCATCGTCGCTGCGCAAAAAGAAGTAATGCCATGACTAATCTCATAATTTTCTATTGCCTCAAGAGTCTCTTTTGTTCCATTACAAAAATCATACCCGGCGCAGCCATGCAAGTGTATATCTACAAGTCCCGGCAACAGATAACTCTTTGATTCTTCCTCCGTAAGTTCCGCCATATCACATTTTTCCACAGAACTTATTCTATCGTCCTCTATAATCACCGTTCCCGGCTCAAAAGTAAACCTGTCCGTATAAATGATTCCCCTGATTCTATTCATGAAGCAGTTTCTTTCTCCCAATCATATGCTATTTTGTAAAACTCAATAATACAATTTTCTATAGAAAAAATCGGGTGCCGGCGCACTCGATTCCGAGAATAAGAGTATGCCTACGGCAAACTCGTCGCATTCTCATTGGAATGATTTACGCTATGGCATAATTTCATATAATATAAGAAAACACCGCGAAAACGGTGTTTTCTTATATTATATAGTGCAGGAAAAGGGACTTGAACCCTCATGATATTGCTATCACACGGACCTGAACCGTGCGCGTCTGCCAATTCCGCCATTCCTGCATGCAATAGAAAGTCCGCCAAGCATACTTTCTATTGTTTTAAACGCTACAAACAAATGATATTGTAACTTCTTTTAGCGCTCCTGTCAAGACACTTTTAATTTTAATTTTACTTTTAACAAAACATTTATAACTTAAACCTCTGAGTCTTCTCATTCTGGCTGTCGCTCAGTTCAACCAACATCTGAGTATCCCTATAGCATTCCTGAATAGATTCCGCTACCACCTGCATTCCTGCGCTTGTTTCCTCTGCAGAAGCAGAACTTTCTTCCACTACACTGCTTAAGTTAGACACAGAATCCGATACTACTGCCTTCAATTCATTCAGTATATCAGTCTGTCTGCTAATCTCCTTAGCCACATTATCTACCGTGCTAATCTCATTGTACAGATTATCGAAAGCCTCTCTAGTTTCATTAAGCTGTTTCTTCTGCTCTGATACATTCGCCATAACTGCCTGCATTCTTTCGGTTGAAACTTCCACGTTTGAGGTCAGTTCATTGACAACAACTTCGATACCTGCTGCACTTTCTGCAGACTTCTCGGCAAGCTTACGAATCTCCTCTGCAACCACCGCAAAGCCTCTTCCTGCTTCTCCTGCGCGGGCAGATTCAATACTCGCATTCAGGGACAAAAGATTGGTCTGGGAAGCCATGTCCTTAATAATTTCTACCATCTCGTTAATATGTAACGCTGAATCACTTGTCTGTTTCGTCTGATCCGACACTACCTGAATAGCTCCTGTTGTGACTTCAGTAATTTCATAAAGCTTCTTAATGCTGTCGGAAGCACCATTCGAATACTGCATCATAGTGTCAACCGAAGCTCCGAGTTTTTCCATCTCATCATTCTCTACATCTACAACTTCACCCAGCTTCTGTACTTTATCACTGACAACTTCCGTTTCCTCGGCAAGGCTCGCCGTACCCTTTGCCATTTCATCAACGGCACGGTTCGTATCATTTATGCTGTCGGTAATATTGCTGAACTTATCACTGAAGTCCCCGCTGCTTTTCTTAAGCTGCACGCTGGAATTGCTGACATCACCAATCATTCCCGCCAAGGCAAGCTTGACCTTATTAAGCGACTGCGCAATCTTTCCGATTTCATCAGATCGGCATGTTAGTTTAGGATCAATCTCAAATGAAAGATCCCCTTCTTCTATCTTACGCAGATTAGCTTCAACCTTCCTTATTCCGTCTGCAAGACGTCTACCGAAGAAAATGGAGATAACCATAACCACAACAAGAATTATTACAATACTTCCCGCATAGGCTGCCAGCATGCTTGTAAACTGCTGTCTTATGTACTGCTCATTTTCTTCAATCTCCACAGCCATATCGTCAATATAATTGCCGGTCGTTACAACCCAGTTCCATGCGTCAAACTTCTCCGAATAAGCAAGTTTAGGTGCAACCGTTACTCCATCGGCCTTCGTAAAGTAGAATTCATTATATCCGCCGCCCTCATTGGCAGATTTCATTATGTTCTGAATGATTTTTACTCCATTCTGATCCGTCAGATCGTATCGGTTATTGCCCTCCTGCTCAGGAAGAATAGGATGCATTACCAGATTATAATCCGTATCATCAATCCACATATATCCCGAATTATCTTCACGATAGCGCATGTAACGAATGTCTTCCTTCGCATATTCCTTTGCCTCTTCCTCGGACAGTTCACCTGACTGGCTGCGCTCATAATACGCCTGGATGACAGCTATCGACGTCTGAATTTCCGATTTGATTTCTCTCCTGTATCCATCATACATAGTAGCTTCATAATTTTCAATACTGTCGTTCATGGATTTTTTAAGGAAAGAAATTCCCAGAGAACCCAGAATGATTACAGTGCACGCAATCATACAAAATACCACTAATACAATAACCGTTGCAATACTTTTTGACCACTTCGTTGAATTTTCCTGCTTAATTTCACTCACTGCTCTGACCCCCATATGTATATATTTATTGCTTAAAATTATTATACTCTTTTTTCCTTATTTTTCAATAAGATATGGGCAATCAAAGCATAGTTTTACAACCGTTTACTTTCCGATGAATTTTCGCATAAAAGGAAGTTTCCCAAGCAATTCCGTCAACAAGAGTGAGACTGCCAGAACAACAACCGCCTGCGCTGCGTTCAGAAGATAAAAAGGCCGGTTTGACAGATTGAGATTCTGAACCACATATACTAAAAGATAGGTCGATATAATGTATATTCCCATGCTGCTTTTACCAAGTGCAGTCAGAATCTTAAACTCACACAAATGCTTAAACTTTGCCAGTATATACTGCCATATCAGAATAAAGAAGGCACTTCCGGCAAAACCAATTATCATTCTGTAAAAGTCTATTTTGAGCTGTCTTACAACATCTTTTCCAATCAATTTATATCCCGACAGATAGATGAATGAATCTTCATCAAAAAATAAAAACATCCCCGCAAAGACAATCCCTGTCAATACTATCCGGCTGAACTTGGGCTTTACGTCAAGGTTTATATTATGTTTATCCATATATTTGTGCATGTAAAAAGGTATGATAAAATACGGCATCATATATTTATACGCCCCAAGCGCCATGCCGTCCGGTATAAAAAACATCACAATAAACCCAAGTATATACAATATTACAGAATCCTTGAAAAAATAGTGCATTACAAAGACAATAAGGAAGCACCAGAATACCGCCCATAAAAACCAGAAATTATTTAGTACATTATAAAAGTACTCAAATACAAATGTTTTCTGCGGAAAATTACCATTAACAAGATTTATAACAAGCTTTATCAAGTATTCTGCTGTAATCCATAAAAAAACAGGTGTTATCAATATCCTGACGCGGCGTTTTAACAAATCAGCACGCTGTTTTCCCGAAGTCGCTCTCTGCATACTTCCCCAGCTAAGATATCCGCTTACCATCATAAAAAGCGGCATGTGGAAGCTGTAAATGAACTGATAAAGTTTGTCGCTGAAATAGAGTGATTCAGCATTGAACGTGGTTCCGCTTCCTACCTGGATGCAGTGGCCAAGCACTACCAGTATAATGCCGAAGCCTTTGAGGAGGTCGGGAAGTTTCTCTCTTGCAGTTGTTTCTGTATTGGGGGCTTTTAATGGTTCCATATCAGGGCTCCTATTTATTTTACAACGAGTGTCAAAAGGTGTGGTTTTTAGGCTGAGGGGCAGATTGCATAAAATGTTCTCTTGTGCCAGACTCAAATCGGGCTTCAACCTACGGGATTAACTTATCATAATCGCTGGTATAAGTCAAATGTTCCTCTGTTTACGCGATAGCTATAGAAAACGACCAAAGAAATGAATAAAAAATCGTCGCTCGGCAGCGACGATTAAGAGAATGCTTCGCATTCTCAATGGAATGATTTATGCTGCGGCGTAATTTCCTATAATATAAAAAAATAGGGATAAAATGAAAAAATGTATTGACTTTTTTTTAATGCGATAGTAAGATATTACTTGCATTGTTAATATGCGCGGAAGTGTCGGAACTGGCAGACGAGCAAGACTAAGGATCTTGTGACCGTTAGGTCGTGTGGGTTCAAGTCCCATCTTCCGCAGTGAGTTAAAATCTGGGAAGCTTGAAAAAACAGGCTTCCCACTTTTTGTTTTGACAGTATATTGATTTACCGGCATTCTTTTAACACTAATACTTCACCATTCTTACAAATCATTTCCAAATTACCATTCTTAATACGATATGCCTCGCCATGCAATATTTTCGTACCGTTTTCTATAGTAATATAACTTCCATCATTCATTGCCAATATTTCATGAGCGTAACTGTCACCATATGTAATATCTTCCATTACTCTAAGGCCATCAAGATAATCATCCTTTATAGATTGATAATGAGGAAGAATATTAATCTCTGTTAATCCCAATCCGGAAATCCATCTGTTAAAATTTGTATCAACAGCTTCCCCTTCAAGCTCCGGAGCAGCATACACATTAGATGCACAATTCATCGTGCCTGCACTCCATGCTATAAGTAGGCCCTTAAAACCGCTTAACCTCTCTTTTAATCCTATTTTTTTCATAAAAATATTCTGTGTGGGAACATGTCCGCCCGCTAAAAGGATAACATCCGTCTCCGGAAGCTTTTCAATCAGTTTCTCATTTCTATCATCGCATGTTTCTATATACGAAATGCTCAATCCACTCATGGGAAATGCTTCCTTCAGACATGCGCATACACTGTCATTTATTTCATGCTCATTTGGCGAAGCACAAATAATCATTACTTTAGAATCTTCCACCCATAACTCCTTCAGTTTATCTAAAAGACCATTATCTGTAAGTAAAACAGACGGAATCCTTTTTCCGTTAACCTTAATTGAACCGCCTAAGGAACTTGTTAATATTATATTCATCCGCATTACTCCTTAAAAAAGATATATCAGAATTCTACCGCCTTATCATTATACCTTTCATATATGGGCTTTCGTTATGGGTTTGATATACCAATTGTTTCTCTTCTTCCGTACAACCAATTAAAATTTTGATTTCAGAATCCCGTTTCATCAAATCAACAGTACACATTATGGCATCTATTCGCTTATTACCCGTTCCAACCCACACATCAATACCTGCACCGTCCATTGATGAAGTGTTCTTCAAATATCCATAATCAACCTTATATATAAAATCCGGATACTTTGGATGAGCTGTTCCTTTGGGTCTGTCTATAACTATTTCTGAATTATTCACTAATGAATCCAATGTCTCCCAAAAACTATTGTCCGAACTATTCATTTACAACCTCCTCTAACAGGAATTTGTCATATTATATCATTATGCTTTATATAGAGCAATCGCTTAATACAATACAACTTATTGTATACAAATATTTACTCAATGCAAAAGCAAACATTTTATTAAGAAATAAATATATTCATAATAATTATACGATTACTTAATATGATATGATATAATAAGCTCAGGCTCAACAGCCAGAGAAAACACAAGCGTTGCTTGTGTTATAAGAATTACTTCGTAATTCTTATTTGAGTGGTATACTTTTATCGCTTCTGTGGCTATGAAATAATTAAAATAATAAATTGTAATTTGTTGGCTGCCAAAAGGAAAATCAGATTTATTTTATGAAGGAGATACTTGGTTTGGAAAATAAAGAGTGGGTTATGCCGACACATATCATTGCCGGAGCAGGAATCGTAATAAACGAGAATGACGAAGTCCTTATGGTAAAAACATATAATGCAGGTTGGGTATTTCCCGGAGGACAAGTTGAAGTTGGCGAAAATGTAATTGACGCCGTAAAAAGAGAAATTATGGAGGAAGCGGGAATTGATATTGAGGTTGGAGAAGTGTTTTGTATATCTTCCAATACAGGTAAACATCCCGGCTATAATGGTGTAAAAGAAATACCAACCAAAATTATGCTTGACTTTATATGTAAGGCAAAAGGCGGAATTCCAAGACCATCTGATGAGAATTCAGAATCCGCATATGTTCCAAAAGATAAAGTGTTGGAGTTAATTCAAACACCAGCCATCATTGAACTATACAAAGCATATTTGGAGTATACCGACCGGCCGATTTATATGGAATATGTTACAAAGCCAGCCTTTAAGTTGAAATTGAAGAGACTGATTTAACTTTCGGTTTAAAAAACCCTTGCATGTTATCAGTACCATGCCATATAATAAATAAAACATAAATAAATTATTTATATCTATTAACAATTGTTTCTCAGGGAAATTTTCCTTGTCTGATTTAAGATTCTTTCCGTTCATCGGAAGCAATCTCCCTATACTTATGCTGAACAGACAATATTTTGCCAACTTATGTAGACAAAAACTTGCGCAATTGACACACGTATTAACACGTGTTACAATAAATACACTTAAGAAAAGGATCTGTCCAAAATGCCAATGACATCTTTTGAAATGCTTAAGTACTTAAAGAAAAATGGTTTTGTAATAATCAGTCAAAACGGCTCACATATCAAGCTGAAAAATCCTCAGACACAAAAAGCTGTAATTGTTCCTTGTCATGCTAGAGACCTGAAAAAAGGTATGGAGCAGGCAATCTTAAAACAGGCTGGTTTAAAATAATCCTAATACCAATTCATGGAGGTATCTTAATGCGTAAATTATTTTATCCCGCAATCTTCCATCCGGCTGAAGAAGGCGGTTTCTGGATTACTTTTCCCGATCTCCCGGAATGTATGACACAGGGAGACGACATGCAAAATGCTTACGAGATGGCAGTTGATGCCCTTGGTCTTGCTATTTCCAGCCGCAAGAAAGAACGATTGGAAATTCCTGTTCCTTCAAAGCCCCATGAAATAAGTACCTCTGCAGATGAATATTGTGTTGTAATCGAATTTGATATGCTTGCTTATCAAAAACACACAAATTCTAAAGCAGTAAAAAAAACACTTACTATCCCTGAATGGCTTAATGAAGAAGCCATCTCTCTTGGCATAAATTTTTCACAGGTATTACAGGAGGCATTATTACAGAAAATTAATGCAAAACTTTGATGCTATAATTTTCGCCAATGCTATTATACTGATATGTTCACTGTGTTACAGGGCGGCTGACCCGATTTATTTTTATCTTACAGCATCACAATGCGACCACATACGAACAACCTTTATTGTACCTTCATATTCTATTCCATCAATGACAACCGGTTCATTATATACCTGATAAACCAATCTATGTTGTACATTAATTCTTCTGGAATAAAAACCATTTAGATTTCCTACTAATCCCTCGTATAATGGCGGATTTTGAAAAGGATTTTGCGCTATAATATTAAGCAGATTTTTTGCTTTTGAATCAAGGCCTGCTCCTTTTAACAATTTTTTATCTTTTTCAGCCTGCTTACTAAATCTGATTATATACATTTACCATTCCTCATCCGGATTATATACAGAGCACTCTTCTATTGGCTCTCTTCCTGCTTCAATAATACTTTCTGTCATATCCGGTATAGAATTCAAATATAATGTTTCCTGAATAGCATTCCAGTCATCTTCTGATATGAGAACCCCATTTTTTCCGCGATTATTAGTAATTGTAATTGGCTGGCTGTTACTATTAACATCAGCCAGTATTTGATATATATTTTCTCTTGCTTTTGTCACGCTAATTGCAGTCATGGAATCAACTCCTTTCTATCGCATTATACCGTACGTATTTACGTACGTCAATAAATTTTCCATTCTTTTCTTTGTATTAGTATAGAAATTACTATAAATTATTCATAAACTACGCCTTAATCTTGTAAAATGAAACCGCATAATCTGTTAAATGTTTCATTACAATGAATAACTGATGTTATTTCATCTCCGTAGCTGTCAAAGGAATCTTTTTCAATGATTACATCTCCCGACCGGAAATTAACCCTGTAGGTTTTCATCAAATTTCAAAAGATTTTTCCACAGCAAAACAAAAACTTAACGCTTACCTATTAATTTTGATTGATTTTCATATCTCACACAATATAATAAATATATCGGGATATACATACCCGAAATACATCAGCAAAGGGAATATCTATGCCGGTTGAATTAACGCACTTATCTGCCATTGAATATGAGAATATTGTGTATGGGAAAATGACGCCTGCCATGGCTGCGGATTATCTGCGAAACGGCAGTATCATCATGCGCAGCTTTGCAGACAGTTTGAAAGACATGTATTCTGCTCCCGACCTTGTTGAACGTCTGACTGACTTTTTTCTGTCAGTTACTCCGAATGCCAATTCACAATCAATCTCTAAAAAAATCCGCAACTGGACTTCCGATAAAAATCGCCCTTCAAACAGAGACGACATTTTTCGGATTGCTTTTGCCCTTCAGCTAAGCGAACAGCAGTTAAACTATCTGCTATGTCTCTGCACGGACTATTGTATTCAATACCGGGATAACCGTGAAATCATTCTCGCATGGTTTCTGCGTAACGGCTACAGTTATCAGGATGCCATACAGTTTTATTTCTCGCTGCCGCCGATTCAGGAATTGAATCTGGCCAGAACCAAGCGGACATCCCGTCTCACACATGAAATACAGGCCGAATTTCAGGTCGTCTGTACGTTGGACGATTTAAAAAACTGCTATGTAAAGAATCTGAATAATTTTGGTGCCATGCATCTGCGCGCCTATTATTACTTTAATAAATTTTTAAACCAGCTCATTCATCCGACTCCCTGCTGGGAAAGCAGTACAGAGCCGGATTACTCTTTGGAAGCCGTAATGAATATATATCTTTCTTTGAATGTTCCTTCCGGCAGAAAGCGGACAGATTACAGCGTAGTCCAGAAACTGTTAAAACAAAACTGGCCCAACGCAACCTCTGTTAAAAATATCCGTAATCATAAAGAAGATGTTCCACGTAAGCTATTACTGCTGCTTTATGTTGTAACGGAAAACGAAACATCAGATCCCGATTTTTACAGGGAACTGGACGAAGACTATACACCTTTGGAAGAACGGGTAGAATACCACTGGTGGACATTAAACGCCATTCTGGATGACTGCGGTATGGCACCTTTAGACCCCCGCAACGCAGCAGACTGGCTGATTCTTTATGCTATTTCGTGCAATGCGGAAGAGTCTATGAGTGAGCGATTAGAGCAAGTAATTGCCTATGTGTTTGACACATAGGCAATCATCTCTTTCATATAAAAATATTTCTATTAACGCAGGTTATCGTTCAATCGGTGCATTCCCGACTACGCAGGCATCATCCCATTCACAGTTACTATTTTGATAATAAGAGCCAATATAATAAACTTTATTCTGATTATTGATTGGTTTCAACAGATTCATAAATATCGCAAATTCCATTGACCCGTAATTTTCTATCTCTCCATGTGCCATGAAATTGAATCCATTCCATCCTCTCACAAAAAAGGATCCTTCATTACGCAGTGTTGTTCCGTTAATAAGCGACAAGTTAGACAGGTAATTTATAAATTTGCCTTCCGGTGCAACGGTTATGGTGCAGTTTGACAAAATCAAATTTCTATCTGTGTTTCGGAATACGCCTGCGTCAATACTCAGGCTGCAGTCTGTTAACTTCATATCCGAACCCGTGTAAAAATATGAACGCCCGCCTTCTTCAGAAAGAGTAATACTGCTTCCGCTGATATTCATCGTGTCGCAGCGCGGCGGCATTGCAAATACACTTTTGTTTTGCAGTATGATCTCACTGCTGGATACTTCCAGAGAATTTATATAATCAAATGTCAATCCTGCTTTATTCTCCAAAAGTAAAACGGCTCCGCTTAATTTGATATTGGCTCCCCATCCATATATAACAGAACTGTCTAATGTCAAACTTCCGTTCTCATCCACTATCAAATCTGAATCTCCTACCATATAAATCTGTGCATCTTCCTTCAGCGTAATGTTATTTCCGCGCAGAGAAGCATGCTCTTTCAGCATAATGGCATTTCCATAATCTATGATAGCTGCATCATTCTCCATAGTCAGCGAACAACCATTGTCAATAAACAGTTGTTTTCTTATCGTCAGTTCTGTATATACATTAATATCTTCCCTGACATACACTGCATTTATTTTCGGATCTTCCAATGCTCCCAGAAGTTCCTCTTCATTTGTTACTTCTGCCAGTCCTCCCGTATCCTCCGGTTCATAAAAAGGGGCGTGATATATCTTTAAATCCGCTCCGTTAATATCAAATTGACCGCTTCCATAATAAATACCGGCACTGTCACTATCCACTATGGCACCGCTTTGTACCTGAAATGTTCCGGAATTTATAAGCAGCGTGTTCTCAAAATTTCCGCCATGTTCTATCACAATTTCTCCTGCATTATTAATCCAACTGTAATTGCACATACATGCCGATTCTTTGACGGTTACCACACCCCCGGCCTTATTCCAGAATCTGCTGTCGTGTTGAATATCAAATCGGTACCCTTGACTCTCTACAATGACGCGTCCCATATTGGTCATATACCCGCCGACCAGATAGAAATCATAGCAGTTAAAATCACCCATATTCACAAATAAAGAGTTTTCCCAGAAGCGGCTGCAATCATAAGCATACATCGTACCGAAATTAATCACTGTACTCTCATCTTGAACCCATAAAGAGGAGAACACTGCATTTTCTGCCACTCTCATTCTAAGCTCATTATTATTAATGACAGTTCCCCCATCCCGTACAGTCAGATTTCCTTCCAGTATACCGTTATTTATCAAAACAGCTCCTTTTACTGAAAAATAATAACACTTCCCCTCCTCTTTCTGTATCGTATTTACAGTTACGCCTTCCGAAATACGAACAGCGTTTAAAAATACTACGTCCTCCTCCAACGTAAGATCCGCATCAATGCTGATTGTCACGCCAGCTGCAGCAGCGCGCTTTAATGAGGCAAAATCCGTAACGGAATATACATTATTTTCCTCAAAAACAGTTTCGGAGAATACGATCCTGTGGTTCATCGACAATTCACTGTTTTCCGCCACAGCAATACAATTCTCGTTATCCATCCATGCAAATGCGCTATTCATCAGGCATCTTCCGCTATCTGCTACATAAAGCCTAAGAGCGTCTCCGCACATCCTGAGATAACGGGATTCCATATCCAGAGTCCCTTCCACTCGTAAATAGCCGTTCTCTGCAATGGTCAAACTGTCAGGACACCAGACTGTATTTTCTGATAATAAAACCGGTTTGGTTATGACTGCTGCTCTGTTTCCAAAAGCTTCTTCACAGTTTATGATCACTGCTTCAACAGAATCATCTTCCATCAGGTTTTGAAATTCCTCATTATCACCACTGGTAAACATAACCGCATTGTTAAAAAGCTGAGGATCTGAATAATCAACAGAGGCATCGACCTTGATGGAATCTTTTCCTGCATAATGATTTATCAATGCAGCGGTTATCACAATGAGAAAGACTGCTGCAATACCTGCCAAGAAAAATAACTTTATTTTCTTATCAGTATTAAGCCTTGTTTCTACAGGCTGTACGTTATTACTTTCTTCCTCCGGCTCAGCCTGCTCCGTGACAAGCCGCGCTGTATCAGATTCTGCTTCCGAATCAGACTTTTCTGCTATTGATTGCGCTTCATCGCCATCCGTCTCCGAACCGGTCCGCAGCTCTGTTTCGTCTTCTGCCGTTATATCCGCCATGACTGCTCGCGGCTCCACAGCAATTGCCGTGTCCACAACAGCATCCGTTTCTTTTTCCTCTACCGGTTTTGCATAAATAGCTCTCCACATCTCATCCGCACTTGCGAATCGGCGGTTCGGCTGAAGTTTCATTCCTTTTAACAGGGCTTTCTCTATTCCGGGTGAAAGATGAATACCCAGCTTGCTCGGCAAAAGCAGTTCATCATCCGTAATGCGGTCTAATGCCTGCGGCGGGACTTTCCCCGTCAGACAATAGTAAATCGTCGCGCTGAGCGCATAAATATCGGTCCAGGGTCCCTGCCCTTTCTGCTGATATTGCTCAATCGGCGCATATCCATGCTTTAAAGCAATAGTCATGGTTTCCGTTCCTCTGGATGCTTCTCTGGCACAACCAAAATCAAGCAGACGAATCTTGCCGTTTTCAAGCATCAGATTGTCCGGAGAAATATCTCTGTGAATCAGACCGTTCTCATGAATAATTGAAAGCGCATGAAAAAGCGGTTCCACCATCGGAAATAATTCTTCGGCCGGAATCTTTCCGCCTTTTTTCTCCAACAATTCACGAAATGTAATGCCTTCTATGTATTCCATAACAATATAGGCTGTATTATTAATTTCGAAAAAATCTCGTACGCTGACAATGACCTGTTGTTTATCCAGCCGCGCCATAACCTGTGCTTCTCCCAAAAATTTCTGTTTTCCCCGTTCAAAACTCTTCTCTGAGGGTCCGATAAAATTTGTAACTTCCAATGACGCCGATGCGTTTCTCGTAGCGCGGTCAACCGGATAATATTCTTTAATCGCAACTTTTAATTCCAGTCTCAGATCACATCCGATATAAGTAATTCCAAATCCGCCTTCACCCAGAACGCGTCCGACCAGATAACGATCCATCAGAACCGTTCCCGGAGGCAGATGATGCGGTGAAGGAATATAGGTGCCTGAAGTCAGTCCGCATACAGAACAGCTTTCCCCTTCCGGCACCGGCGTCATGCAATAGGGACAATAATTCTTACTCATGAGCCTCTCTCCGTTTCTTCTTTATAAATAATATAATTCAATTTTGCTGTATACTCAATATCCTTATGTTGTCAAAACAGACATGTTGCGGCAATGATTAAGATAACTGCCGCCACTGCCGCGGCAATTATGATCGGCAGGATTTTTTTTCTGCGGTTATCCGGAGCAGCATTTTCCCCCATAGGATAGGCGCCGTCCATCATTTCGTTTTGACATACAGTGTTTTGGTTATCCATGCTCTGATGCACAGTACTCTGTGGTGACGTATTCTGATAAGAGCTGTTACCGGCTGCTTCCTGCTGTGTCCCGGATATCTGTGCCTTAGGGATAGACGCTTTCTCCAAACGCGAAGCAAGCGTTTCCATATTTTGCGGCCGGACAGAAGGCTGCAGTGATAATCCCCACATAAGTATCTGCTCCTGTTCCGGCAAAATCGAAACATCCCATGCCGAAGGCGGCATCAAAGGGTCAGGCTGATTGTCAAAAGTAGTTGTCAACCGCTCCGGTGAAGCAGGCGGAATTTTTCCGGTAATGCAATAATATATCGTAGCACAGAGTGCATATAAATCAGTAAATGGTCCCTGCCCCCTTGTCTGATATTGTTCAATAGGCGCAAAACCCGGTTTCAGTACGACCGTCATGGAACGGCCGTCTTCCAAAGAACGTGCACAGCCAAAATCCAGCAGTTTCAGACTTCCATCCGGCATCAGCATAATATTATCCGGCGCAATATCCCGATGCAATACTCCCGCCTTATGCAGACTATCCAGATCATGCATTAACGGCAAAAACTTAGGGAGCAACGTATCCACAGGAATTCTCTCCTGCGACTGCATAACCTGATAAAGCGTGGAGCCTTCCAGGTACTCCATAACCATATACGCGGTCCTGTTCGCCTCAAAATAATCCATAACATGCACAATTGAGGAAAGATGTGATACAGCCCGCAGCATACTGGCTTCACTTAAAAAGCTCTGCATTCCGTGAGCATATATCTCTTCAAATCTCTCTTGCGGCCTTATAGATGTATCCTGCATTCTATGCGGCTGGCATCGCGATGGAAAATACTCTTTTATTGCAACCATCCGTCCCGAATTTATTTCTTTTCCTATATATGTCAGACCGAATCCGCCTTCTCCTTTGACAATACCGAATAAAAAGCTATGCCCGTTTTGACTTCTTAATACTGTTCCGACAGGCAGATGGTGGGACGGTACACTTACATCAATATTGCTGCCACAGTCCGGGCAAATTTTTATATCCCTGCTCACTTCTTTCATACAGTATGGACAAAACTGTTCAGACATCCTAATTGCCTCCCTTTTGCGCTAAAACAAATGATTCCGTATCCGAGCCTAAACTAAACCGCTCTCCCGGTTTAATCTGCATTGCCTGACCCGCAGGCAGTCTTTCTCCTGCCGAAAGGAATGTTCCGTGACTGGAGCCAAGGTCTTTTATCAATATTTTTCCGCCGTCATACCAAACCTGACAATGCTTACCGCTGACACCTGCGGTTGCTGCCGGAAATACCACATTACAGTTATCCGAATTTCGTCCGAGCGTCAAAGGAGTATTTTTTCTTATCATAAAACGTCTTCCTTCCAAAGCTCCTGATAAACCTTGTAAACGATATCCGGAATCATCTGAATTAGAAGAATGTGATGCCGGTGCCGGCGCAGGCGCTGACATTTCCTGAACAGCTGTTGCTGCTGCATTTTTTTCAGCATATCCTGCCTGACTGCTGCTCTTCTTATTCTTTGTCAGACATATTATAATAACGATTATAATAAGTAAAACTACCGCACCTGCAACACCTGCTGCAATTCCAATGTTCGGTAACATTCCTTTTGCAGTGGATTCAGACTCCATTGCATACGGAACGCCGTAAAGATTTAAGAGTGTGATCACTTCGTCTATATTTACGGCATAGGCAGCTTCTTCGGCATTTTCATTCTTAACTCCCCATGTGCTGATACCCACTGCCGAACCGTTTTCATTTACAATAGGACCGCCGGAGTTACCGTGTGCAATTGTAACATCAACTTGTATATTTCGTACTCCGGTTCCCGATGTTGTCGTCAAGCGGCTGATAACTCCCGATGTGATTGTCAGATCCTTTAACCCCCAGCTTGATACGGCATCCACGATATTGTTATCAGCGATTCCCGGAAATCCGATTGCATACACTTTTGAGCCCGCCATATCTGATGTAGGAGAACATAGCTGCAGGGCGCACCTTTTATCCGTGGGTTCTTCAAGCCGAAGTACTGCGACATCGGCCACTTCATTATAACCGACTACATATGCCTCTACATAATCATCTGAATCATAATAAACACGGATATAACTTTTCAGTGCGTATGTCGCTGCATGTATTGTTCCATCCTCTTCTATAACTAAATTTTCCTCATCTATATAAGTAGCGTTCTGCCCCGCACCATAATATAAATAATCAGCGATAACATGATGATTTGTAATCAGATACTGTGGATTTTCTCCTTCCTTTCCGACAAAAAATCCACTGCCACGCCACGCTGCCTCCTCTCTGCCATCAAGAGTAACGCTTTCAGTAACTACTACAACACTGTTTTTAGCATCTACATACCCCTGCGTATTCGAATTTGAATTAGTATCAGAACATCCCGCACAGCACATGGCAACCAATAGAATAATGCACATAAACAGCCCTATGTAGTTTCTTTTATCTGCTTTTTTAATATTCTTTTTATATTTTATATCCATACTTTATTTAGCCTTCCTTTCCTTTACACATTTTTTTATCAAACAGTAAGCCATACCGCCGCAGCAGTATTATTATCGTTATCACCATTTACCCGCTTCTCTAGATGAAATTTCATCCGATTAATCCAATCCTGCGGAGATTCTGATACCTGTAATTCCTTTTCCATTTCATTCTCATAGACATATTCCCAGAAACCATCAGTACATAGCAAAAAGGCATGCTGTCCCGGTGAAAGCTCCTGTTCTTCAGCATCCGCACTGAAATTACTTTCCTGTCCCAATGCCCTGAAAATATTGCTTCGGTCTTCATGAAAACGTATTTCTTCCTGTTTGATCTGTCCCATCAATACCGCTATCTGTGATGAACTGTGGTCACGCGTCTGAAAAACAAGTTTTCCGTCTACAAAATGATAAAGCCTTGAATCTCCCGCATGTGCCCACTGTACCCGCCCTTTTTCTATCGTCAGAATAACAACTGTTGTTTTCATTTTACAAACAGGCGTCTGCAAAGACAGGATTTTACGATGCGCTGCCTGTGCCAGTTCGCACAAAGAGGCAGGCGTTGCCGTTCCGTTCCAGCCATCTAATATTAATTTTACAGCTTCTCCGGAGGCAATTTCTCCGCCGCCGTGTCCTCCAAGCCCGTCAGCCAGCACCACACATAAATGCTCTTCATCAATTTTCTTATAGTCCACACTGTCCTCATTGTACGGTCGTCCTCCGACATCCGTGCAGCTTGCATAACAAATCAATCTGCTCCACCTCCTTTTAATTTATGCACAACCGATAATAACCGCAGTGTAGTTATCCTGATTGGTATACCCTTTCTCCTGTATTGCATTCCGAATCTGTTCTGCAGCCTCTTCCGGAGCTGCCTCCAAACACATTCTGATTTCATCATTATCCAGTGCATTATACACACCGTCACTCATTAAAAGCAGTTTATCTCCTGCAAACAATCTGACCGGTTCTGCCGGAAAATCAATATACTGTAACTTCTCCATTCCCAAAAAACTGATTAAACCGCTCCCCCGGGTATCACTATATACATCCGGCAAAGCTATCTCACCATTGACGGCATCTAACGCCAGCTTATTTTTATAAATATGCTCCCTGTTAAGCTGCATTAAAACACCATGCCGATACAAACAGATTCTGCTGTCGCCTACCGACAGAAACGAAAATGCACTATCGCGCAAAAGCCCCATAACAAGCGTTGAACCGCTTTTGCTAAAGCCTGCCGGTCCAAGCAGTTTATTTACGCTTTCCACTGCATACTGCGTCAGCATAAGCAGCTGCTGCTCAGGAGTACACTTTCCCTGATAGAGAACAAAATTGTCCAATATGGATTCTACTGCTGCCGTACTCACTTTATCTCCATCTGAAAGTCCGCCCATTCCGTCCGCTACTACCGCCAATAATCCACGTGTCTGTATCAAAGACTCATCCGACACCCCGAAACAATCCTGCTGCCCGGAACGTTCACCTTGTTCATGCAGCTTACCTATTGTAACAGTTTCCACCGGCTTTTCCGGTAATGGCAAGGCTGATGCCGTATCCAGTGCTTTCTTTCCTTTTTTCTGCTTCATGCAAACCCACAGCAGGAAAAAGAGCGTCAATATCAATACACCAACTAAAATTCCTGCTGCTATAAGCAACGGTGTCCTGACAGCCACACAGCCTTTAAGCATATCCGCCTTCTGTTCTGTCTGCTCCGCCAACTCGCTTAAATCATCTACTACCAAATCGTCCAGTATCATATTAATAACCTTGCTCCTTCCTTTATCTGCGAATTTGTATGTGTGCTATTCACACATTTCTCAAGCACAAATACTGCGTAACACATGCAAAGCATAACACATACAAGCATGTGTGTGAAAAATCTTTGATTTTTCAATCTATTCCTCACCCCAGATAAATTTTTCTCCACATAGACCTACAAACATCAACTTCGTAGTTCCTATTGTGATCAGATCATAGTTTTTAATTTCCATACCGCCGCCAATGACAGGTGTGTCATTTACCAACAGAACATTTTTACCCTGCTCATGCGCAATATAGAATTTTCTTGTCTGTGGTATAAATGTAACATTTGCATCCCTCTCCGCCGAAATTGTATTATCTCCGCGGATACAAATATCACCGACTTCTCTTCCTATGTAGTTATATCCGGTATGAATCCGATAATCGGTTCCTCTGCATGGACCTTCTATCGCCACCAGCCAGCCAACCACAGGTACCGGTGCACCGGCAGGCGTAGACAGATCTACAAACTGTGTCTTACTCATGGATTCTGCCGCCCGATTTTTGACCTGCGGAACCTCCGTTGGTCCGAAATTACCATAATCATCTGTTTCTCCCACATCCGTTGTTTTTCCGATTCCACCGTAATTTGTATTATCGTCTGCAACTTCCGCAAAAGGATCCACTGTCGGGGAAAAACTTCCCGAACTGCAATAAGGGCAACTTTCATATCGATTACCGTCATAATAATGCCCTTTAGAACAACTGATGATTTTTTGTCTGATCTCTGCCATACTGATTTCCTCCGTTTTTCTTATTAATCTTTAAAATTTAATAGATACTGTCAGAAAACTATTATCTGAAACATATTGCCTTTGTTTCCCAGATAAAACCTAGTTCCTGCCGCAACAGGCTCCGGATAATTGGGCGGAAGCTGCTTGCCATCCGCGAGGTATGTACCATAGCTGAAACCTAAATCTATTAACATCGGCATTCCCTGCTGCCAGCGGATACAGGCATGCCGCCTGCTGATACCCGGCGTTCTCTCCGGCATTCTGATCGCACAAACGCTTTCCCTGCCAAATACAATTTCATTTCCGCGAATCGGGTAAGTCTGCCCCTGCAGCGGTCCCGCAACACACTGTACTGCAAGATGTCCCTGCCCCGGTATGGAACCGGCGCTGCTTCCGGTATGTCTTCCATATGCTCCTGAATTCCCTATTCCTTTTGGATTCGGTCCATACTGGTTGCTCCCGGGCTGGCTGTCCTGAGCCAGCCATATGACCATTAATACCCATCCGATACACGGTACTAAGGCAATACAAAGCCACCCTCCGTTTCTGCCGACATCATGGAAACGTCTGAAGCAGACTGCTAAATTGGGAATAAAAGTTCCCAAAAGAAAAATAGGAAACAAGATAACCAAAATCCCGGTCATTGAAAAAAGAAGCACTCCAATTAGTACAATAAATTGAAATAACTGAAAAAACCAAAATTCACTGCGTCTGGCACGGCCGTCAAATTTTGCATAATTAACAAATACATGTTCAACGGCATCCATAAAATTCATACTCAAGCCCCCCTTCTTTAAGTAAAAATTCCTTTAAATTTATTTATTAAATTATTCTATCATCCGTCTTTTTTAAATCGTCGAAGTAATTTCCGCAGCTGTGTATTGCCTTATTACATCTGTGTCATTTCCTTACATTTTTCATTTTAGAGCATAAAAATACCTCCATAAGAATACATCCATAAGAATTTACCTGAAATTCAGATAGAATTTTTATGAAGGTAGTTATATGGAAGTAGTTATATGGAAGTTTTTTTATGAAAGTATTTGGTGAACCTGCTACTTTAGCTATTTATAGAACATCAAAAGCCTATTTCCCCTATAATACGTTTCACCCCCGGAAGATACGTCCTCCCGAACATATTCAGGTGATTAAGAAGATGATAAAGATTATACACATCGCGGCGGCGTTCATACCCCGGCTGTAAAGATGCCGCTTCTTTATAGGCATCATAAAAAGCAGGCGGAAATCCCCCGAAAAGTTCTGTCATTGCAATATCCGCTTCGGCATGTCCCACATAGACTGCCGGATCAATCAGACATGCCCCTCCGTCATTTCCCGTAATTACATTTCCTGACCATAAATCACCATGTAACAGTGACGGATATTCTGGTTCCACAAGAATTTCATCAATGTGATCAAGAAACCGGGTTATCTTTTTCGTATCCTCTCTGTCAAAATACCGGGCGGCATCTTTAAACTGCGGTTCAAGACGACAGTCACGGAAAAAACTTACCCAGCTGTCATACCCTGTATTGACCTGTCTGCGCCTGCCGATATAGTTATCGCTGTCAAAACCATATTTTCCGTTTGAAACCAATCCGGCTGTTGACGCCCGGTGCATATCGGATAGTTTTCCGGCAAAGTCCTCCCAATAATTTCTATTGCGGCTCTTACCGGAGATAAACTCAAGCAGCAAAAATGAATATCCGGCTCTGTCATTGTTGGTTCCAACACCAAGAATATGCGGAGTGCCAATGGCTTTTGTCCGGGCAATGGCAGCCAGTCCCTCCGCTTCCGCGTCAAAAAAGGATAGATTTTCCTTGGTATTTGATTTCATGAAAATACACTTGCCGCCTGTCAGCGTCAATCCATACGCTTCATTAATATCACCGCCGGATATCCGGCTGGCACTTTCAATTTTTGTTCCTTCTCCGAAGAGTGAATTTATGGCGCTCTCCAGTGAAGTAAAATGTTGTAGCTTCAAATTGTTATTTGGCATTTTATTTTTTCCTTACTTGCAACATAGCCTATTTCATCCTTTTCAATCTTAATTATAAAAGGAAATATATTATATTTTATACACATATAAAAATCAGCTTCCGGAAATATATCCTGTCTGGATTTATCAAAGAAATGTTCACCGCCATGATTTTTTAAGCAGTTTACTTTCTGCTCAATGTCTGTAAATTCCCTGCCCTCCAAGATACTTTTAATATACTCCGCACACAGTTCATCCTCGGGCGCCGGTCTTACACCGCCATTGCCCATGCATACAAGAGAAACTGTTTGCGGTTGTCTGGCAATGATGTATTCAGCCACTGCACTTGCATTGACCAGACTTCCTGTGATTATTTCACTCGCATGGACGGCATTGACAATTCCTTGAGTTCCGGCACTGGTGGTATGTATAATGGTTTTTCCGGCCACATCATTTTTCAAAACAGATGACGGCGAATTGCCGTAGTCAAATCCGTCACATTTTTTGCCATGCCGCTCACCTATAAGAACACTGTTTTGGATACTGTTTCTAAGAGAAAACGCTTCTTCTATCGTTCCCACAGGGCGTATCAGTTTCACATCCATATCATACAAATAACATTCCAGTGAAAACGCCCTGAAAACATCAATAATAACGGTTAGTCCTTTTGCCTGTTTTGCTCCCTCAATTAAATGCAGAATATTTACGTTGCACATATACGCTTATCCTTTTCCTGCTCGTTTCTGATTGAAATTTCATAAATACATGATTTTCCATCACGTAAAATGGAACGCTTCACTTTTGCTGCTATCTTTTTTTGACATACCTTTGAAAACATTTGTTCTGCAAATTTTACGGAACAATTACAAAGCATGCCTGAAACTTTCCCTTGCACGTTCTGTGTGACAGGACATACACAAAAATCTTTGTTTTCATCAACTAATAATTGACTTCCATCCTCACTATATGTTATTTTCCATCCCCACTCTTTTTCAAGAAACGAGATAAATGCCGGTAAATTACCCACATATTTTTCTAATATGTTATCCATTCCATTCACTTGATAGTGCAGATTTGCACAGGATTCAAACAAACAGCTATCGCAATTCTTATCCATCGAACATAATAAATTGTTAAGCCATTCAGCACAAAAATCCATAATTGTCCACTCCGTAACTTCGAAATTGCTTATCGAAAATATTATATTAACACTGCGCTTTCTTTTTATACGCCACTCCGTCTATCATACATAAACATTCTTTATCGAGAAATTCGCTTGTGGACGTCATTCTCGCCGGAAAGCAGCCTTCGTCAAAATATTCGTTGAACACCTCTATTGCTCCTTCAAAATCCGACAAATTATAAAGGTATAAATGAATTTGAACCATATCGTCCAGTGTTGCACCCGCTGCAGCAAGTGTATTTTTCACTCTTTCAAAAACCGCTCTCATCTGATGTTTGATGTCCCTTTTCTCAAATCCTCCGGCATGATGCGCAAGATAGATATAATCACCTGCTATTACGCAGGAAGGACAGGATTTATCACCGCAGTGTGTCGGCATTCTTTTAATATTTTGTTCCATGGTAAAGTACCTCCTGTTTTACTGCCATTATATATCATTTCCCCCAAAGGTGAAATAGGCTTTTATATTTCCTTACTCAGGCTCTGGCAAAACTTTCACACCCATCCACATCTGCATGCAATAATCTTCTTTACATAGTCCTATGAATGAGGTTACAATGAATGAGTAACCTTCCCGACTAAAAGTATATTTGAAGCTGGGCTTAAGTATACTTTGCAGGGGCAAAACAGAAAGAGAGGATATAAGAATGGACGTAAAAGAGTTAATAACGAAAGCGGTAGATAAAATTACCAAGGACAAGAAATTGCAGGAACAGTTTCAAAAGGATCCGGTGAAAGCTTTGGAGAGTGTACTTGGAGTAGATTTACCTGATAACATTGTGAATCAGGTTATTGAGGGCGTAAAAGCAAAGCTTACGGTTGATAAGGTGTCCGGCGCTGTGGATTCCTTAAAGGGATTACTGAAAAAATAGATACATATAAAACGCTATGCAGACAGTCAATGCCATAAGATAACGAATGGCATTGACTGGACAGCTTAATCAGACTTTTTTCATCCGGATGGCCATATACTGTTTCTCAGGCATATCAATCCTGATGCTTCCTGAGTAAGTTCCCGGCAGTTTCCGGATGGTCATATTCCAGGTATCAATCAACTCAATCTCATAAGTACAGCCTTCCTCCAGCTCATACGTGCGGAAAGCAGGTTTAAAAAAGCCAAAGTAATACAGAAAATAAGATTTATCATCTTCTTTACACAGACAGGGAACATCCCAGTTTGCTCCGGAATTATCAGGAGTAAGGCACGTAGGAGCCGCCCATTCGAACGCATCCGCCATAATTTCTTTTAAAAATGCTATCCTCGCCGGGCAGGTGCCATGCAGTTTTCCCCCATGAGCCCACCAAATCCGGTCATATTGGACATAAACCTCACCATGGGAAAGATACCCACCACGAATACAGCCTTCCCAGAACCGTCTGGTCAGTTCTTCTCCCGAAATGTTACCCCAGCCGTAATTAATATTTCCTTCATAGGCGCATTCATCCACCACAATCGGTTTTTGATACTGCCGCCTCCAATCGCTGACTGCCTCTGATGTCTTATATATATCAATACGCTGCATACTCACATGAGTAATCCACGGTCGGGTATGGTCATACAGTTTCACACAATTATGGATAGAGCGGAGATGTCCATAAGAATCCCTTCTCATAACTACGCGGGCATAAAGTTCCCAATCTTCAATGGATTTCCACGGAAGCAAATCAAACTCATTTGCCATAGACCACCATACATTTTTGAAGTGGCATAAACGGTCTACCGTATACTTCAGATAAAATACGTCTGTTTCCCTATCCATTTTAGAGAATCCCCATTTATCATAAGGATGCATCAAAATAACGTCAGCTTCAATCCCCAGCTCATCCAGTTGTCCGATGCGTTTCTCCAGATTTTCCCAAAATACAGGGTTAAAACGAGTAAAATCAAAACCTTCTTCCTCATTTCCTTCAAACGCATAATCCTTGGGGTTTGTATTGTTGTATGTATAAAACTTAGGAAAAATGCACATTCTCACTTTATTAAAAGGCGAATTTTTCAACGTTTTCAGAGTCTGCTCCTGAATTTCTTCCGGCTGGTTAATCCATGCATAGCATGTAGTTCCAAAAGGCTGGAACCGTGTGCCGTCTTCATACAGAAAATGAAACCTGCTTTCTTCAGAAGATGCACTCTGCGGAAGGACTTCATTCATGCGCATTACCCTACCATGATTTCCTTCTTTGGCAGGTGTACACTCACACGCCAATTCGATATTATCAAGCATAGGGTCATTGGATTTTGTAACTGCTATCCACTTTCCCGGTTTTGCAGGCATGAAACGAACTTTATAGCTGCCGTTTCCACAGTAAAATCCATTTACTTCTATCTTTTCGGAATCATTAATAAAGTCCGCTTTAAGCCAGATGTCCGTATATGGATTTCCTTTATCCGTGCCTGTCAGTTCAACTTCAAATATTTTATATTGCTCTGTCATATTGCTTTCCTTCCCGTTATTAATAAAATGTATTACCTTACCTGACTACGATATACTCCGGAATCGGATTTATATTAACTTTTTAGGGACTGTTTCACTCCTCCATCCGCAGTCTCAATTCATCCCAATTTGTTACTGTCAAAATACTTTTATCCTCTATATACGGTAAATCAATCGCACCTATGTACCATACAGGAAACAGCCCGGCATTTAAAGAGCCTTTTACATCACATTCGTACTGGTCTCCGATATACCAGACCTCGTCCGGTTCCAGACCGGCTTTTTCCAAAGCCAGATCAAACAGTCTTTTATGTGGTTTTCGGAACATATAATTACTTGAAGTAATAATGAATTCAAAAGTATTTTCCGGCAGCAGTCTATTGATACGCTCTGAAACGACTGATGGAGCAAAAGTAATATTGCTGATTACGCCCGTTCGGATACCTTTGTTTTTCAGATATTCCAGAAAATCCTTTATTCCTTCTGTCGGAGTCCCCGGTGCAGCGGCATTCCAGAATATAGTATCAATTTCAGAATTACTTAGCGCAATCTCTATTCCCTGCGATTCGTATAGATAAGGTGTAAACATTATATTGGGTATTTCTATCTGAAACAAATGCCTTTTCTCCGGGTCATATCTTCCGAATTCCTGATTTATCTCGTCTGCTTTGGCCTGCACCTGCTCTGCTGACAGATTATATTTATTTTTAGCAGCATATTGTAAAACGGCCTCTGTTCCCTTTATCCCGTCAAATTTCTGTTCTGCAACAAGTGTCTGACCGTAATCAAACAATATCATTTTGGGTGTCTTCACATAATCTCCCCCTCTTATAAATCTATTCGCTTTCGAAAAAGGTTTTTCCATATAAACATGTTAATAAGAAAAAACGTAATATTTCCAGACTTGCATATCAGACTTCAGTTCACATTGATAAGAAAGCAGTCCCTCTGATGCTTTTTTGAGTTCTTCCTGTGTATGAGCAATAAAATTTCTGTCGTATTGTACTCCCTCTATCTCACAAAAGCTTCTGTCTTCCATTTTACCAACGCCTTCTCTGATAGCAACAAGAAGCTTTCCGCCTTTCTTAAGCACTTTGCACATCTGTTCAAAAGCCAGCGGCAGTTTTTCGGTTTCTATATGAACAAGACCTGCAATTATCATAATAGCGTCCACAGTACCTATATATGAATAATCGCAAAGCATATCTTCACGGTAAAAAGAGATGTCAGGATTTTTCTGTCTTGCTATCTTTAAGCTTTCCTCACTGAAATCAATTCCTACCGCTTCATATCCTAATTCGACGATTCTTTTGCTTTCATATCCGGCACCGCAACATAAATCCAATATCCTGGCTCCTTGGGGAAGCATGTTCAGGAAATCTCTTAAGGATTCCACTTCTGCGTCCGGCGCATATCCACGTTCCGCCCAATCTGCTGCTGTCTTATCATAATATTCCATTGTTCCAAGCATCATTTGTTCCTCAATCTGATTAAAATCCCCATTACAGAGGCTTTTTCATTCTATTCTCATTCCCAAATGTTGTCAAGTTTCTGCGCTTTGATAATCCGTCAGAATAAAAAACTGAACATGACAAAGCGGATATCAATCTTTACGACTAATATCCGCTTCTAAACTATACTGTCCACTGGTCTATACCTCCATTTTCTTTTCATTCGTACTCTTTCCATTCCTCGCTTGTATTAATATACTGTAACGTACCTTATTTTTTATCTTAGGTTCTGCGTTACCTTTTCCTCTGTACTCGACTACGAATCAGATCTGATTTTTTTCAATCATTTCTACTATGGTTTGTCTTCAGTTCCTTATTCATTTGTACATTAAAATGGATTTAAATTATGTTTTTGGTGGTCCATACCTCTCTTTCTATAGCGTTATCTATATCATTTGCTGTTGTTTATGAATTAATTATAGCATGTGATTTTAATTTGTCAACACATTTTTTCAAATTCCCTTAAATTATTTTATTTTTTTACATATTTTTCCAATTTTTCTTATTTTTTATGTTTTTATGTGGTTTTTACAGCCAAATACAGTCAATATGAATATTTACATATGCCGTGTTTTGTAACCTGAGGCATCACTATAAGCTGCAAACCTCATAGGTATTTAAGATTCATGCTTCTTGGAAAGCGTATCAGACACCACAAGCGCTGTGCCCACTATCATTATAAGCAGAGCGGCAATATATCCGGCAGACAATTTTTCATGAAGCAGTACAAATGACAAAAATGCGCCAATAAACGGGGCCACCGCATAGTACGCGCTGGTTCCGGCTGCACCAAGGGCTTTCTGCGCCCGTATATAAGTGAAGATACTTAGTCCGTAGGCTATAAATCCGAGTATTAGGGTAAAGAGAATATACACAATATCAGGGAAGCTTTCACCGAGCGCAATGGCAACTATAAATGAACCCGCACCTGAGAAAAATCCCTTGACGCTGACTATTTGATATGTACTTTTGTCGGATATACTCCTTGTACAGTTATTTTCCAGACCCCAGCACATCGTAGCGCCAATCACAAACAGCGAGCCAATCGAAAATTCAAAGCTGCCACTGCCGTCAAACGACAGAATAATACTTGAGAGCGTAATAAAAACAATAGCCGCCCAAAGCTTCTTAGAGACTTTTTCTTTGAAAATAAACAGGGCAATCACCGTTGTAGCCACGATTTCAAAATTACCAAGCAGGGAAGCGTTTGAAGATGTGCCTATGCTTACCCCAATCATCAGAAAAATTGGAGCGATTATATCGAGCAATACCATTCCTAATGTGTATGGTAAATCCTTTTTATTCAGCCTTTCCTCCCTGCTTTCCTTTTTCCACCGGAACAGGTACATTATACCTACGCCCAAACCTGCTCCAATATAAAGAAAAGCTGCCATAAACGTTGGAGCTACATAATCAAGCAGTATCTTTGAACAAGGTACGTTTAATGCATAAAAAAGGGCCGCCGCCACGGCATATATAATTGCTGTAATATTTTGTCTTTTCATTTTATTCCGGCTTTCTAAGTTCTATTTGGCAGTCCCATTGTATCATATGGCAGCAATATTATCCATAACATATAGGAAATATTGGCAGTTTGGCGCATTTCTGCTCAAAATACTCCTATGCGCGAGCCCTTTTCAGCAGCCAAGAAAACTGATATAATATACGCAAAGGGCAGAGTCAAATGGACAAAAAACAGATGCCGGGCTTGCTCAAGCAAATGTTTTTTTGTCCATTTGACGAGCGAAGCGAACCCGGAAAACCAAAGGTTTTCCGGGTCACTGCCCAAACAGAAGTAAAGAAACGGAGGATATTATTATGTCACATAAAACCGACGCATTTGCCGCCATGGCACAGTCCATTATAAAAAATCTGGAAAAAAGGAATATGGAAGGGTACTATTTTGAGACAAGTAAGGAATGCGTAAAAGCTATTATCGATTCCATGCCGCAGGGCAGCATAATAAGCTGGGGCGGAAGCGAAACTATCAAGGAGGCAGGTCTGATGGACGCAGTCCGAAACGGTTCCTATGAACTCATTGACAGGGCTGATGCCAAAACCCCTGACGAAGCAAGGCAGATTTATGCAAAAACAGTTCTGGCTGACTACTATCTTATGAGTACCAATGCTATTACAACAGACGGCGAATTAATCAATATCGACGGCAACGGTAACCGTGTCGCCTGTCTGATTCAGGGTCCAAGCCATGTTATCATAGTTGCCGGAATGAATAAGGTTGTCACCGATGTGCCAAGCGGCATTGCCAGAGTCAGAAATATGGCTTCCCCGGCAAATGCCATCAGGTTAAAGAGAAATCTACCCTGTGCCGCTACGGGTCATTGCCATGACTGCCTTGCACCCGAATGTTTCTGCAATCAGATTGTAGTCACCAGAAGAAGCGGTCACACCGGCAGAATTAAAGTATATCTGGTTGCAGAAGACTTGGGCTATTAAAAAATCGAGTGCCAGCGCACTCGATTCAGAGAATGCTTCGCATTCTCCTTGGAATGATTTACGTTGCGGCGTAATTTCCTATAAGATAAAAAATCGTCGCTCAGCAGCGACGATTCCAAGAATGCTTCGCATTCTCAATGGAATGATTTATACTGCAGCGTAATTTCCTATAAGGTAAAATATCAGCTCAGGCTGCCGAGCCTGAGCTTATTATATCATATGTTATAAAATATGGTATTTACAGCTGATATAGTACAAAAATATCATATATTGCTTTAATTGCTGTTTCAAAATCCGCATTAGCAACTCCGATGATAATATTCAATTCACTGGAGCCCTGATCTATCATTTTTACATTAACATTGGAATGCGCAAGCGCTGAGAAAATCCTTCCTGCTGTTCCACGCGTGGATTTCATGCCGCGCCCCACAACTGCAATAAGTGCCAAATCCGCTTCAATTTCAATCGAATCCGGATCGGCAAGCCTGTGTATTCCGGAAACTACTTTCTGTTCTTTATGCATGAATTCGTCCTGATGTACGAATACTGTCATCGTATCAATACCTGATGGTACATGTTCGAAAGAGATTCCGTTTTCTTCAAATGCCTGCAGCACCTTACGTCCGAATCCTATTTCTGAGTTCATATGGTCTTTATCAATATTTACGGCACAGAAACCTTTTTTACCGGCTATTCCGGTAATTACATATTTTGGCTTCTGACAGGTACTCTCCACAATCCAGGTTCCTTCATCCTCCGGTGCATTGGTATTTCTGATGTTAATCGGAATACCTTCGCTTCTGACCGGGAAAATAGCGTCTTCGTGGAGTACATTGAATCCCATGTAGGCAAGCTCACGCAGTTCCTTATAAGTAACGGTTTCAATATTCTCCGGTTTGTAAATGATTCTGGGGTCTGCAATCAAAACTCCCGAAACATCTGTCCAATTTTCATAGATATTCGCACTTACTGCTCTTGCTACGATAGAGCCTGTAATATCAGAACCGCCACGCGAAAAAGTCTTGACAGTGCCGTCCTCATACGCTCCGTAAAATCCGGGAATTACAGCCGAGTCCAGGGAAGCAAGCTTCTCTTTCATCAACGCATTCGTCCTGTCGGCATCATATTCTCCGTTTTCACCAAACAGAATAACTTCCGCCGCATCAACAAATGTAAATCCGAGATAATTCGCCATAATAATTCCGTTCAGGTATTCGCCTCTGGAAGCCGCGTAGTCCCTGCCCGCCTTATCTTTGAAATTCTTCTCAATAATCTTAAATTCCTCATCCAAAGACAAATCCAGCGCCAATCCGTCAATAATCTCCTGATATCTCCGTCTGATTGCCTGCAGCTGTTCCTTGAAGTTCTTTCCCTCTTCCGCCAAGTCATAGCATGTGTAAAGCATATCCGTTACTTTTATATCATCGGAGAATCTCTTTCCGGGAGCAGACGGAACTACAAACCTGCGTTCATTATCTGCATGAATTATATCAGCTGCCTTTTTAAACTGCTCTGCGCTGGCGAGAGAACTTCCGCCAAATTTCACTACCTTTTTCACATTATGTTCCTCTTTTCTATATTAATTACTTTATTGGCTTATCTATTTCATAAACAGGCGTTCAATCAGCATATGTCCTTTTGCGACATAATTCTGACTTTCTCTGCCTTCTCTTTCATTATAATCCCATGTTTTATTAAGCTCATCTGTGCTGTCATAAAGCATATAAGGTACGCTGTCAGATGTGTGAGTCCTGACTCTGATTGGAGTCGGATGGTCCGGCAGAATAAGCAGACGATAATCTATGCCTTTTGAATCCAGTGCTTCCGTAAGAGGTCTGACGACTCTTGAATCCAGATACTCGATTGCCTGTACTTTACGTTCCACACTGCCCTGATGTCCCATCTCGTCAGGCGCTTCCAGATGTATATAAGCAAAATCATAGCCTTCATCAAGCAATGCATCTAAAGCCGCCTGCGTTTTTCCTTCATAATTGGTATGTAGACCTCCGTTTGCGCCTTCCACTTTGGCAACTCCCATGCCTGCTCCTACAGCGATACCTTTAAGCAAATCAACCGCGGATATCATCATACCCTTTTTCCCGGTTTTTTCTTCAAAAGATGAGAGCATAGGCTTCGTTCCTGCGCCCCAGAACCAACAGCAGTTAGCGGGATTCTTTCCCTGTTTTTTTCGCTCTATATTAATCGGATGATTCACCAGAATATCATAGCTTCTTTTCATCATATCGCGTAAGGTTTCATCTTCCGGAAGGTACTGTCCAATTACCTGCGTCAACACATCATGAGGCGGAGTCAGTTCTACAACCTCTCCATTATCCCAGATTAAACAATGTCTATAGCTTGTTCCCGTATAGAATCTATATGTTTCAGATTCCAGTTCTTTCCTGACAGCGTTAAGCAAAACGTCGCATTCTTCCGTGCTGATTTCACCCGAGCTGTGATCTATTATGGTCTTTTCTTCAAACGGCACATCATCCTCAGATATTGTTACAATATTACAACGAAGCGCAATATCCGTATCTTTCATCGGTACACCGATACTTAATGCTTCCAGTGGGGAGCGCCCTGAATAATATTTCTCCGGGTCATATCCCAACACAGACAGATTCGCTGTATCCGAGCCCGGCTTCATTCCTTCCGGAATAGTGTGCACCATTCCAAGCTCCGATTTTTTACTAAGAGAGTCCATCGTCGGCGTTGCCGCATATTCTAACGGTGTCTTACCACCCAGACTGTCTATCGGCTCATCCGCCATACCGTCTCCTAAAACTATTATATACTTCATTTTTCTATGCGTGCCTCCTTGTATAACCACTATGTCAGAAGAATCCTTTAGCCTTCCATACGGATTCTGTTGACAGCGCCGCCGATAGCAGCAAGTTTCTCATCAAATTCCTTCTCCGTCATCATATCCGTAACAAAAGCATATTCACCGTCAACCTCTGCATTTATTTCCGTAACGGAAGGAAATGCGGTGACTGCCTCTTCCTTTTTCAGTGCGCTTATGCGGACAAAAAATCTATGCTTCACGTCCGCTATATCAGTCAGTGTTATATCCTCATCATCCCAGAAACACATAATGGTCTTGCCCGGATGTCTAGCACAATCTACTACATCGGAAACGACTGCGCTTGCCGTAGGCAGTTTGCCGGCGCCGCGTCCGTAGTACATGGAATCTCCCAACATATTACCATGCACATAAACCGCATTGAATACGTCGCTTACGCTGTATAACGGATGCTCCTTTGAAATCATGAAAGGTGCAACCATTGCGAGGAATCCCTCCTCCGTATCCTTGCTCATGGCAAGCAGCTTGATAGATCGGTTCATCTTTGCTGCATATGCGAAATCTTCCGCCGTGATTTTTGTAATGCCCTCTGTATAGATAGTTTCATAGTCTACATTTTTGCCCTTCATAAGGGAAGAAAGGATTGCTATCTTCCGGCAGGCATCGTATCCTTCCACGTCTGCTTCCGGATTTTTCTCTGCATAGCCTTTTTCCTGCGCCTCTTTTAACACTTCGTCGAAACCGGCGCCCTCCTTGTCCATTTTTGTAAGGATATAATTTGTCGTTCCATTTAAAATACCTGTGATGGAATCAATCCTTTCTGCAGTCAGAGAATAATTCAGCGGGCGGATTATTGGTATGCCTCCTCCTACGCTTGCTTCAAATAAATAGTTGCAATGTTTCTCCCTTGCGATTTTAAGCAGCTCCGGTCCATGACTCGCAACCAGCTCCTTGTTGGAGGTACAAACGCTTTTACCTGCAAGCAGGGCATTCTTTGAATAGGTATACGCCAGGTCTTTGCCTCCCATCGTCTCACAGATAACGGAAACTTCCGGGTCATTTAAAATTATGTTAAAATCATGAACCACCTTTTCCTCATAAGGGTCTCCGGGGAAATCTCTTAAATCCAAAATATATTTTACATTTAAGTGCGTTCCCGCTTTCTTATCAATATCCGCCTTGTTTGTCTCTATTACTTCCACGACGCCGCTTCCGACCGTACCATATCCTAAAACTGCCACATGCACCATTTTTCCGCTATTCCTCTCTTTCTACATATATATAAGTAATTAAAAAACTCTTGTCCTAAGTCTGTTAAATTATAATTCAACTGTTGTTCCTGATGAAATACAGTGAAGCTTACCTGCCGCCTCCACATAGATATCCTGACATGTCGGGTTAAATACCCGTGTTCCATCCATGCTGAAAATCAGCCGTCTGTAATTTTCCACATAATCACAGACTTCTATGTTTGTTGCATACCAGATATCCCTTCTACCGCCGATATATGAGGCAAAACGCTCAATCACTTCCCAGTTGTCATTCTGCTCGAACTCATAGCTGTGTCCCCACACATAGAACAACTGCGGACTGCCATGTCTGTCTCTTTTATCTTCTACGAAATCCTCAGCCAGTTCCCTAAGACGCGGGTTGTTGTGATGGCAGGTAGCCGGCAGTCTGAGCCAGTCCTGCGGAATGTCAAAATTTTCCGTGCTGACCGTCGTTCTCGCATAAGCAATTCCGGCCATTCGCAATACGTCGATTACATGCTCGTTATAAGTTCCATATGGGTAAGCCGCTCCGCGCACCAAAACTCCGAACTGCTTCTCCAGATTCTCCCTGTCCTTTATGATTTCTTCAAGGCAAAAGGTTCCGGGAATCCGCTCAAGGAACGGGTGTGTCAGACCATGCAGCGCTATCTCCATACCACTGTCAGCATAATGTTTCGTCGCCTCTTCCATAGACAGTCTCCTGTGAATGGTTCCGGGCTTATATACCGTATCAGCGTCCCGATACTGTCCGCTGTTTAAGTTAAACGTGCCTTTTAGTCCATTATGCTTCATAATATCTATCAGACGAATATCCTGCTCTACTCCGTCATCATAACTTAGGGTAAGAGCTTTTTTCCTGCCTTCGGGAAATCTCATTTTTATTTCAAACATTATTGTTATTCTCCCTTCCGATAAATCTTGTTACGGATAATTTCTAAACTGCTTATTTGGATACCGGTATTTTCGTAATCATTATAACCGATTTTAAATAAGAGGATATTTGTCTGTCAGCGACTTAACAATTGCCTGAGCTTTCGGAACGCCGGCTTCTCCCTCTTTTATCACAATAGAAACCGCTTCTGCCACCTTGTCCATGTCATCGGTATTTAAACCTCTGGAAGTTACCGCCGGGGTTCCGAGGCGGATACCGCTTGTTACGAACGGAGATTTCGGGTCGTTTGGAATCGTATTCTTATTAGCCGTAATATTTGCCTCATCTAAGAGTTTCTCTACCGCTTTTCCCGTCAAATCATAGTTAGTTAAATCTACCAGCATCAGATGATTATCTGTTCCGCCGGATACAATCTTTACGTCTCTTGAAAGTAATCCCTTACAAAGCGCCTGCGCATTATCAATTATACCCTGCTGATACTCTTTAAATGCCGGAGATAAGGCTTCTTTGAAGCAGACAGCCTTTGCTGCTATTACATGCATCAACGGACCGCCCTGAATGCCCGGAAAGATTGCCTTATTAAAGTTATATTTATCAGCTGTCTCCTGACTTGACATTATCATACCGCCACGAGGCCCACGCAGAGTCTTATGAGTCGTAGTCGTGGTTACATGCGCATACGGAATTGGACTCGGATGCAGTCCTGCAGCCACCAGACCCGCAATATGAGCAATATCTACCATCAAAACAGCTCCGACTTCATCCGCAATCTCTCTGAATTTCTTGAAATCCAGCGTTCTTGCATAAGCTGATGCCCCTGCTACTATCATCTTGGGCTTGCATTCCAGTGCAATTTCACGAACTTTATCATAGTCTAAAAATCCGTCGTCATTAACTCCATAAGGTACGCATTTAAAATATTTTCCCGACATATTTACCGGTGAACCGTGTGACAGATGTCCGCCATGGTCCAGATTCATTCCCATAAACGTATCGCCTGGCTCCATTACCGCAAAAAATACCGCCATATTAGCCTGTGCACCTGAATGCGGCTGAACGTTTACATATTCGCAACCGAACAGTTCCTTCGCGCGCTCTCTTGCCAGATCCTCTACTACATCAACGCATTCGCAGCCGCCATAATATCTTTTACCCGGATAGCCTTCTGCATATTTATTGGTAAGCGGACTTCCCATAGCTGCCATTACCGCTTTACTTACCCAGTTCTCAGATGCAATCAGTTCAATGTGGGAATTCTGTCTTTCCTGCTCATCCACTATTGCCTGTGCAATTTCCGGATCTGCCGTCTTTATTTCGTCTAATGAATACATTCTTACTCCTGCCTTTCCTTTTCCTATATTCTCATATTTATATAAAAAACCAGAGTTAGTATATCACAATGAAGTATAAAGGTGCAATATTTTCTTTCCACTTTCCGAAAATCATGATATACTAAGCTCAGGCTCGGCAGCCTGAGCTATAAGAATTACTTCGTAATTCTTAATGGAGTGATATACTTCTATCGCTTTTGTGGCTTTAATATACTAAGCTCAGGCTCGGCAGCCTGAGCTATAAGAATTACTTCGTAATTCTT
>CAZRKN010000033.1:41487-45715 GCA_964600805.1 uncultured Bacteroides sp.
AATGGAGTGATATACTTCTATCGCTTCTGTGGCTTTGATATACTAAGCTCAGGCTCGGCAGCTTACTTCACAGGAAAAGGATAAGATTATGTACTATATTATAGTAAATCCCTCCTCTAAGTCCGGCAGAGGGATACGAATCTGGCAAAAATTAAAACCTGTTTTTCAGGAAAGAAACATACCGTATAAGCTCATGCTGTCAACACATATTGGGCATGTTGAGGAATTTACAAGAGAAATCACAAAAACTGACGAAAATGTTAATTTAATTGTTCTGGGTGGTGACGGTACTATAAACGAAGCTCTGCAGGGTATCAGAGATTTTTCCAAAGTCAGCATCGGTTATATTCCTACAGGTTCAAGTAATGATCTGGCAAGGGACATGAAACTTGATAAAGACCCGATGAAAATTCTTAATACCATTCTGAGCGGCAAAGTTTCACGCATGGTTGACATCGGTATTCTTACTTATGGCAACCGCGGTGCGGCAACATCCAAACGCCTTAATAAAGATGTTCAGGAGGATATTTCGACTAAAAGATATTTCGTTGTAAGCAGCGGAATCGGCTTTGACGCCGCGGTATGCGAAGAGGCTCTTTCTTCCAATATTAAAGACCTGCTTAATAAATTAAAGCTTGGAAAGCTCACATATCTTGGCATTGCACTCAAACAACTGATAGCTGCAAAGCCCATAGCCTGTGATTTGTATCTTGACGGAAAAGAGCCTGTACATACGAATCGTTTTCTTTTCATTGCATCTATGATACATAAATACGAAGGAGGCGGATTCAAATTCTGTCCGGATGCAGACCCGGCTGACGGTTTGCTTGATTTATGTTTTGTCGGCAATATTCCCAAGCCGCTCATACTCCTGGCATTACCCACAGCTTTCTTCGGAAAGCACTATGTTTTTCCGCATATTTTTCATTACAACGCTCAAAAAGTGGAAATAAAAACTTCCGCTCCGCTCTGGGTTCATACTGACGGAGAGGTGTATTTTAAATCAGACCACATATATTTATCCTGTGAGAAACAAAAATTGAAATTTCTCGCCTGACATTTACATATACTCTCTAAAGATATGCTTCTGACATACGGCAGCGGTTTTTTAACTGCTGTCGTTTTCTCTGTTTTTATACGGAACCCTTGCTGCGGGCACTACTTCTGAAGCATTATTCGTATGTACAAGCTGGTCGTCGAAGAAAATATGCGCACCAAACGCTTTCAATACATCTTTTTTCTGCACGCCGCCAAGGAAAAAGGCTTCATCAATCCTGACGTTCCATGCCCGCAGGGTACGGATGACTCTCTCATGTGCGGGCGCACATCTTGATGTTACAAGCGCTGTCCTGATTGGTGCTTCATCTGCAGTAAATCCCTTCTGAAGTTCTGATAATATCTTAAGAAATCTGGCAAAAGGTCCCGCTTTCAATGGATTATCGGCATTCTTGCGCTCATTCTCTTCAAATGCCTGAAGTCCCTTCTCCTTAAATATCTGCTCTGACTCATCCGAAAAGAGCACTGCATCCCCATCAAATGCAATTCTTATCTGCTTAATCTGATGTTCACAGTCATACGTATGGATTCCGTCGCTGCAAATAATTCCGGCAGCAATATTCGAATCAATTGCGCTCTGTACATCATCTTCATATGCCGACAGAAACAAGTCTGTCTTGAAGGCTTCCAGATAGGGCGCCAGAGAAGCTCCGCTCGCCAATACCGCTCTCGTAATATTAAGTCCATAATGTTTGATTGCATTAAAAACTCGGAGCGATGTATCAGGACTATTGCGTGACATTATAATGACCTCTACACAATCCTCCCTGCCGGGCAGATTATTCAGATTCAATAATGCCCTAATCAAAGGAAATCCCGGTCCGGGCTGCAAAATCTCATCTTCATGTTCAACCTGATAACGACAGTAAGCGTCTACGCCATCCGACTCAAAAATCTGATTCTCGCAGGACAAATCGAACAATGCCCTGGAAGAAACGCCGACCACCAATCTGTTCTCCAAATCATAAGACATACCATATCCCTCCTGACTTAAAATCGAAATAAATAATTATCTGACTGTCTACCGATTCTCCGTCAGGACTGCATCTTCACATGTCCGGCCGTATGCTTAAAATCACCTTAATCTGTTACACTCATATCTTTTAAAGGTCAGAAGGCAGTTCTTTAACTCTTCATACCTGTCTTCTATTTCCCCTTCTTTGACTTCGATATCTACGGCAACAGCCATTGTATTAATCATATCATCATCAATACGTGGGTGAAGCATACTCAGTATTTCCAGCCTGCGCTCATAAGTATCCGCATCCAGAAATTGCATCACCAGAGGATCAATATTCAGTTCTTCCTGTGTTTCATATTGTTGTGCTTCATATTGCTGCGTTTCGCAATGCACTATTGGCGTATCTGCGGCTGACTGCTCTTTACCGGGAGCGGCTTTCCTCTCTTGGCTCTGGATGCCTGCCTGCTTTTCGCTGTAAGATAATGCCTGCTCAAACCGATACTTCTGCGGTGCATCAGGATACTTGACACGGTCTACCTCTTCCATAAACAATGAAAGCGGTCTTACATAAATCTGAAAATCACCATACATAGCCTGATAAACGACCATCATTTCACCGGTCTCACTATGCTTCGCAAGGCATCTTATCTGATACAGATTGCCTTTAAAGTGTCTGTAAATTTCCTGTGGTTGCGGATTATGTCTCATATCAATAACTTCACTCCTTACTCAGCCTGCGAATTTAAGTGCCTAAGGCATCATTGATGCCTGCACAAATTTGCGTGTGAAAAAATTTTTTTCACACTTTGCTCCATTTCTGTTACGGAAAGAATCCTTATTTTCTTATTGTATTATTATAATCCCAAACCCTGAAAATGTCATTCACTTCTATTATTAAAAAATTTAATTTCTCTTTTATCTATGCCTTTAAGAACTCGTACCTGAAACTACAGCTTTCATCCTTAAACTCAAGCCCTGCAAGTTCATGCAGCAGTTCGTCTTTATCATTGTCATCCAGTGCATTTATCCCTCCATGATGGATGATTACCGTGTATATCCTCGTTCCATCTTCACAAGATACCCATCTGATATTAACTCCACTGTTCACGAATCCTTTTTCATCAAGTGTACGTGAGATATTGCAGCGGTACTCTTCCTCCATAGCAGCGTAATACTGTCTGGTTCCTCCAGCATCTGTCTTATCCCTGCTCATCACAATTTCTACCTGGCAGAATAAGATTACTAAAATAAGAAATATGGCTATGGCTGTTAATAAAATGTTTTTTCTTTTCATTCTGTCCTCCGTCCCGAAACCAGAACAGATGTTCTGTTTATATAATAAAACAAATGTTCGGTTTGTGCAATAGTGAATTTTTATGATTAGATGATATCAGACATAGTGTCCCAAAAACGGTACTTTGTCAGCTAAGATAAATGTCTTTTTTAGGTGTTCACATTTTTCATGACTTGCGCTATGTAGTAGTATTGGTCAGAAAATTCTTGTTCAGCTATTGGGCAGTATGGTACAATTGTAGTAAATTCAGCAATATTGCAGGGGAGAAAAGTAATGTTACCTACCATTGATGAAGCGATGAATGAATTAAAAACAGCGGGTGAAATGAATCCGGGACCATGGATTAAGCATTCAGAAAATGTAGGTATTGCAGCAAAGAATATCGCCCGTCTGATACCGGAGCTTGATGAAGATAAAGCATATATTTCAGGATTGCTTCATGATATAGGAAGACGGGTTGGTATTGTTAATATTCCAAAACATGTGTATGAAGGATACAAATACTGCATGGAAAAGGGTTGGGATGAGGTGGCAAGAGTGTGTATGACTCATTCCTATGTCTTCATGAAAGATGAATTTGACTATGAGCCTGATAACATGGAAGAAAGGGAAATAAAAAATTATATTATACATTGCGGTGAAGCCGACGACTATGACAAACTGATTCAGATGTGCGATGCATTAGCCGTTGACTATGGATTTGTTATTTTGGAAAAGAGATTTGTTGATGTGACCCGCAGATATGGGATAATGGAAAGCTATATTAAAGGCTGGGATGTCACTTTTGAAACCAAGGAGTACTTTGAAAGCAGGATGGGATGCTCCGTATATGACGTATTGCCGGATATAGGGAAAACCACATTAGAGGCTGTAAAAAATCTTGTGTCTATGGGGAAATAATCTTTCCTGATATGAAT
>CAZRKN010000034.1:0-45009 GCA_964600805.1 uncultured Bacteroides sp.
TTTATTTTTCACACTGTCCTCCTTATTCTATGCTTGCCGTATCGGAAGCCTTGATTGTTTTTGTGTAAAGCGCTGTCAGGAATGAGCCGATGACAGTCACGCCGATGAGAATTACCGGGCAGATTACAAATATTTCCAGCGGGTCAAAATCGCATTTCATGCCTGAAATGTCACCGATCATATTACAAATCCAATTCATCATTACGTCGCTGACCGGCATAAGCACTGCTGAAGAAACGATGCAGGCAATGACCGATACGATTACAAATCTTAGCGAATGCTGCAGGATGATACTGCCGTTCCCGATACCCACTGCCTTCATCAGTGCAATCTCGCTTTTTTCCTTAGAGATAAATGAACGCTCCATGAGTATGACAATCAATGCCGTTACAATCACGGTAATGAGCATTATCATCTGTTTAATCGCATTCAGCGTATCGGAAATACCCGTAAAATTCTTGATGTAGTCCGACGTGGAATACACCTTATCAGTGTCGAGCAGGTCTTTTAGCTTTTCAATGTTTTGGCTTATCTGCACTTTTCCGGGATTGCCGTCAAAGTGTATCTGCACTCCCCATATATTGTTTCCCGGCAGATTTCCAAGGTCAAAATCTTTATATAGAAAAGCGGCATGTCTGTCGAATGAAGAGTATGTTCCCGTGATGATAAACTCGTACTCTTTCTCATTAATTACTGCCGTTACCCTGTCGCCGATCTCTGCGTCTAAGTCGTCTAAGGCGCTTACCATTACGGCAATCTCGTCAGTCCTTTGCGGAGCGCTGCCCTCATCAACATAGAGTGTATCATTTGTTTCGCCTTTCGTGATGTAGAAAGTGATTTTTGCAGTTTTGTCTTTGTGTGATGTTTCAAACTGTGTGCCGATTGTTATTGTGCATTTGCCGGGCATTCCGTTATCGGCAAGGAGCTTTTCGATATCCGGGATGATCTGCTTATACGTACTCTGATCCAGTATGACATATCCCATCATATCGCTATCCATGATATGCGCTTCACTTGAGGGCACATCGAAAAAGCGCAGTATCTTTTCGCTTTTGAGTGTCAATGCAAAATTTGACATAATTGTCATCAACAGTATGCAGAGTGCGAACACAACTATCATGATAGAAAACTGCTTCGGCGAACTGATTACATCATTGACTGAGAGAAACGCAGATGACGGCAGCTTAGAGCGCCCTAAGTGCAAAAGGCTCTTTCTTCGGAAACGCTCGCCCGTCTGCCCGTTTCTTACTGCGTCGATTGGCGAGAGTTTATTTACTCTGCGTGTACAGCCGTAGCAGAACAGCAGGATAATGATAACTACCGCTGCAGAGCTTAAAAGCCCCATAAGAGTGCCGTTCTCGCTGCCAAGAACTATATTTTTCGATGCAGTTTTCATCATCATATCCCCGAGAGGGACAGAACAGAAATATCCTATCAGTGTACCGACCACGGCAATGGCAAGATACTTGACGATATACAGACTTCTTATACCACTGTTGTCGATACCCACCGCCTTCATTACGCCGATCTCACGAAATTCCTCGCTGACCGTAAAGCCTATTGTAAAACGCAGCACCACAAGGGCTGTGAGCATCAGCATGATACTGATCACCATTAAAACATAAGCCGGAATCATATCATAGAGATAAATATCCTTCCTTTCCTCCCGTGTGTAGACATATACACCGCTATAGTTCTTTGCAAGTTCCCTTATTTCATCAACATCTGATGTATTTATATGAATCTCTTTGTAATTCACGATATGAGTGGCTTCGTCCTTGTCAAGATAGTCATAGTCAGCAGAATTTATGATAAGATACGGGGGATTAGTGTTTCCCGAAGCGAACAGCGCACCTTTGAACCGCCCCATAAATCTAAGCGTGAGATGACTGTTACCGACATCAAGTTCCACCTCGTCGCCCTCTTTTATATCTATGTCCTGTAAAAAGGGAGTGTTGGCATAAAAACAGCCCTCGTCCACGCTTTCGATGATGTTATTATTTTCATCGAAATAGTTGATGGCCATTTCACTATCTGAAATTAAAGCGGCGGCATTCGTGAAATTATCAAGTTCCTTTCCGTTATACTTAAAAAACTTTGAGCTGTATACACACAGCCAATGCTCGGTCCTTACCTCCCTGACACAGGCAAGCTCCCCTATCTTTTCCTCAAGATCGTTTTCACCGCTGCTCATTATCAGTACGGTGGCATCGGGGACACCTGCTGCATCGAAATAATGCTCGATACCGCCCGTAACGGCTATAATATTGTTTACTGCCGCCGCTGCAAACATTGAGCATAAAATGACAAACAGCAGCAGAATGATATTCATGGTCTTTTTGCGTTTAAGGTCTTTTTTCAATATCCTCCGGAACATAGTGTATACCTCTTTTCCTGCATTTGATTTATTCTTTGTTCTGAATCATAGCATAGAAATTCTTAACAAGTCTTTAACTTTTGAAAGATTATAAAAACTTGCATAATATTATAATAGCCGATATACTATAATAACATTGTCGTATTTCCTGAAAACACAGGCAACGACTAATATTATCAATGATGTATTGAAGGTAAAGCATGAATGGAATACATAAAATGCAATAATTTAAAACTGCATAATCTGAAATCTATATCGGTGAAAATTCCCAAAAATAAATTTACTGTTATAACAGGGGTGAGCGGTTCAGGTAAATCCACTTTGGTATTTGATATACTGGATAAAGTGGGGCAGACAAAATATTTATCCGCCATCAATATGATACCTGATAAGGATACCGTGAGTGAGTTTGATATCAGGGGACTGAGTCCGACCGTTTGTGTCAGTCAGAATCTGAAAAGGCAGAGCAATCCAAGAAGTACTATAGGCAGCAGGACAGGGATATTGTCATTGCTGCAGGAATTGTTTGCGCAGATCGGTGAGTCATCGAACGATAATATTGTTTTTACGCCGGCAATGTTTTCCTCAAACTCTGCATCCGGGATGTGTTACTATTGTTATGGTTCAGGCTTATCACCGGATGTGGATGAAAAAGCTGAATTCAGAAAATTAATGCTCTCTGACAGACCGGCGATTGACTGTATGCACAGAATGCTCCGAATGCCTTTTAAGAAATATTGTAAAGCAAAGGAAATCGACCTGAAGCGGTCATTTAAAGAACTTGACAATGATACAAAAGAAGCCATTCTGTTTGGAGATGATGAGGTATATTTTAAAGGAGAAATACCATTTTTGAGAGAGAGCGTTGTCTGGCAAAGGGACGATCAACAAATTATGAAAAGTTGTCCTGTCTGCCATGGAGCCGGTCTGCGGACTGAATCTCTGGGAGTGAAGATCAAAGGGCAGAATATAGCAGAAATGAAAGAAAAGGATATACTATCACTATACTCGGATTTCAAAGCGCTTTCTGAGGAATATAAGGAGGCCCCCGTTGCTTCCCATCTGCTTACCCTGCTAAAGCAGCGATGTCAGAATTTAATTGAGCTGGATTTGGGATATATGAATTTAAACAGGAAAATACCTACATTAAGCGGAGGTGAATTTCAGAGGTTATTGATGTCCACCTTTTTTGATTTGTCTCTGGACAATCTTGTTTATGTATTTGATGAACCGACATTGGGACTGCATGAGTCTGAAAAGGAAAATATTCTTCGGAAGATAAAAGAACTGAGTCAGAAAGGCAATACAGTACTTGTGGTGGAACATGACTTAGGGGCACTGAAACTGTCTGATCACATTATTGAGCTGGGACCGGGAGGAGGATCTGAGGGAGGAACCGTCATATTTGAGGGAACCTATGATGAATTTCTTGAATCAGACAGCAGCGTCATTCGCAATACGATGAAAAACACAAAAATGATGCAGGAGTTTGAGCAAACGAGAAAACAGCCCATACACAGTTTGGAAGAAAAAGCATGTATCAGGCTGGAAAATATCAATACAAATAATCTGAAAAATGTGAACCTCACAATACCATTAAACAGATTGATCGGAGTCGTCGGTGTTTCGGGAAGCGGCAAGAGTTCACTTATCAGCCAGTCGTTAATTCCCCTGCTTGATGCACAGAGCGTGGATGAAGATATAGAAACTGGTCAGGCGACATCAATGGACTGTCTGGAACATTGTAAAGTGGCAGGAATAGAAAATGTAAAGAAAAAAATGTATGTGTCACAAAAACCAATCGGCCGCAATAAAAAGTCTATGGTTGTTTCTTATATCCAGATTTGGGATGAAATAAGAAAATTATTTCTCATGCAGGCATTATCTGAAAATAGAAAATTTTCAATAGGTCATTTTTCCTTTAATTCGGATGGAGCTTGTGAGAAGTGTCATGGTGAGGGAGAAATAGAGATAGCAGGTACTAAATTTGTCTGCGGAGCTTGTGGCGGCAGCAGATATAAAAAAGAAGTGAGGGAGGTACTTCTGAAAGGCTATAATATTGTTGATATCTTAGATATTACAATAGAAGAAGCAATATGGTTATTTGAAAAGGAGCCTAAGATAATCCGTACACTAGATATCCTGAATCAATTGGGACTGGGATATCTGAAACTGGGTCAATCCACCAAAACCATCAGCGGAGGAGAAGCCCAGAGAATTAAATTAGCTATAGAGTTATGTAAGGAATCCAATACGGACAGCTTATATGTTCTTGATGAACCGACTGCCGGTTTAAGCTGCCATGATACGGAAAAATTGCTGCAAATATTGAAGGAGCTTGTAGATAAAGGTAATACAGTGATCATAATAGAGCATGATCTGCAGATGATAACTCTGTGTGACTGGCTGATTGAAATGGGACCGGGAAGCGGTCAGGAAGGCGGAAAAGTCATCGCAGAAGGAACCGTATACGATATAATACATAACCAAAATTCAAGAATTGGCTCTTACTGCAGAAAATATATAGAAAACCGGGAGGGGTAGGGTATGCGATTTAATGATGAGGCGCTTAATCAGCTTCATAGCACGATCAATCATCTGTATCCCAATGTGTACAGTCTGATTATACTGAAGAATAAAGAAATTATATTTGAAAAATACTATAGAAATGCCCAGAGGGAAGATGCGCGGGATGTAATGAGTGTGACAAAGAGTATTATCTCGGCATTAATGGGAATTGCGATACAACAGGGTTTGATAAAAGATGTGGAAGAAAGGGTGTTGGATTTCTTCCCGGGATATCTGAATATAGATAGTGATCCAAATATACTTCGGCTGCGTATCAAAAATATCCTTACTATGACCTCCGGTTTGTATTATTTGCGGCTGGCAGGGGACAGTCAGCCGGTGGCGGAGAGAAGGAAAAGCAGTGATGACTGGATAAAATATATGCTTGATCTGCCGGTAAAGCATCCTGATCTGAAAACATTCTGTTATAGTAACTTTGATGCGGATTTATGTGCTGCCATAATCCATACCGCTGTTAAAATGGATTTATATGATTATGCTAAGCAGCATTTATTTTCCAAAACAGGGATGGAGGTCCCGGGATGGGCTTATTGTGATCCGAATGGACTGATTCCCGAAAATATGTGTCTGACAACCAGAGATATGGCAAGGTTTGGTCAATTATATCTGCAGAATGGATGCTGGAATGGAGAGCAGGTCATTGATGCGCAATGGGTCGAAAGTTCACACAAAAACTATGGAAATAATTACGGTTATCTGTGGTGGCTCGATGAAGATACCTATTTTGCTTCCGGTGCCGGAGGTTCTTTGATCTGGGTGATACCGAAAGAAGGAGTAGTTGTTGCATCACAGTGTAAGGGACTGAAAACAAACTGGAAATCACCTATGAAAGCGGTGAAGGAGATTCTGGGGGATGGGAAGGCGTAGTAATATGAAAACATATCCGGAATTGATAGAGATAAAATGCTGCAAATTTGCATGTGAATTCACTTGTAAAGGTATACTGATATGTGTACAATGAAGGAAAGTGTTTTAGGTCTCTATATTTAACAGTGAAAATAATATCACAAGAGGTTATTTATGGAAAAAGCATTACTTGTAGGAATAAATCTGAATGACGGGGAAGATTATAAACTTTCATTAGAAGAGCTTGGAGCACTTGCTACAGCCTGCGATATGGAAGTAGTGGGAGTAGCGGAGCAGAACCTTACGGAGATACACAAGGCGTTTTATATCGGTACGGGTAAGGTGGAAGAGGTAAAAGAGGAAGCGGAAGAAAAGGAAGCTGATATAGTAATATTTGACAATTCACTTTCTCCGATTCAGTTGCGCAACCTTCAGGATAGAATCGGTAAACCGATTTTGGACAGAAGTACATTGATTCTGGATATTTTTGCCAGCCGTGCCAAGTCCAGAGAGGCTAAGCTGCAAGTGGAAGTGGCGAGACTGCAATACATGCTTCCGCGACTGGTAGGTCTGCATGCGGCGCTTAGCCGTCAGGGAGGCGGCAGCGGTTCATTGAGTAACAGGGGAGCCGGAGAGAAGAAACTTGAATTGGACAGGCGTGTGCTGGAGCGTCGTCTGACAGAATACCGCAGAGAACTGAAAGAAGTAAGCGCCCAGCGGAAGACGCAGCGTAAACAGCGTGCAGGTTCGGGAATGCCGCGCGTGGCGCTTGTAGGTTATACGAATGCCGGAAAGTCCACTTTATTAAATGCCATGCTGGACACATACGGATCGGATGAAGTTGATGTAGAAGAGAAGAAAGTCATGGAAAAAGACATGCTTTTTGCTACACTTGATACAACGGTACGCAGAATTGCGCCGGAAAATCATCACGCCTTTTTACTATCGGATACCGTAGGCTTCATTCATAAACTGCCGCACCATCTGATAGAGGCGTTCCATTCGACGCTGGAAGAAGCAGGAGAGGCTGATATATTATTGCAGGTGGTGGATTACAGCGACAGCAATTATAAGGAACAGATTGCAGAAACCGAGAGAACATTGAAGGAATTGGGAGCAGACGGGGTTCCCATGATTTATGTATATAATAAGGCGGATAAAGTGGAGTCGGATAAGCTCCCGATTGTGAAGCAGGATGGCATTTATATGTCCGCAAAAGAGAAAATCGGGTTGGAAGAGCTGATCTGTCTGATTGAAAAAAAGCTTGCAGGAAGTTATCGTGAATGTACAATGTTGATTCCTTATACCGACGGCAGGGCAGTATCTTATCTGAATGAAAACGCAGTGGTCCATGATACGCAGTATCAGGAAGAGGGTGTTTTCATGTGGCTTAACTGTAAAGCGGAAGACTACCGTTATTATGAGAAATATTTGATTAAGTAAGGCGTTCCCTATGTCTGGCGAATATATTTTGAGAGACTATGGATATATGATACGAGGAGATAAATATGCGTGAAATGGAGTTTAAGATGGAGAGACCCGGTCTTCTTAAAAAAGGCGACCATATTACAGTAACGGAAGGCGTGCTGCCAAGCAATTACTACTACACAATCGATCCCTCATTGGCCATGTCAGGCAACTTTCCTTTTAACGAAAGAATGCTGGAACGCGAGGGCGAGGTTATGGAAATCATTGAAAACGCACGTGGCTACTATGTAAAGGCTGTATTTGGATAAAATATATAATATATTGTGCTTTACAAAATTACAATAATTATGTTATGATTAATAAAACATATCTGGGAATCTGAAATTCTTGAACATCTCTAATGCACATCGTAGAATCTGAATCCCTTATATGAAAAATACAATAAGGGAGGAAGACTGATGGGTAAAAAAGATGATTATCAGTTTGATTATCTGGATGATAACAGAAGATTTGCAGACCAGATAAACGGAGCATTATTCAGTGGAAAACAGGTAGTAAAACCAGAAGAATTAGAACCGGAAGATTCGCTGAATGTAATTACCGGAAATATGGAAGAAAAAGGGAACAAGAGAGCGGAAAGCATCAGGACGGCAGTGGACAAGGCGCGCATTTGGAGAGGCAGGAAATTACATATTCTTGTGGTAGAAAACCAGAATTATGTGGATTATCAGATGGTGTTAAGGAACATGCTCTCTGAGAGTATCGGTTATCGAAAGCAGTGGAAACAAAAGAAACGGATACATAGGGATGAGAGGGATTTAACAAGTCAGGATGAATATTTATCAGCCATGGGTAAGGAAGAGAAGTTTGCGCCGATTATTACGCTGGTGGTATATTTCGGAACCGAACATAAGTGGGATGGAGCAGGATGCCTGCATGATTTGTTGGACATTGATGACGAATTGAAGGAGTATGTAACAAACTACAGGCTGAACTTGTACGACTGTCAGGAACATGATACCTTTAATGAATTTCATACAGAGCTGCGTCAGGTGTTTGAAGCAGTCAGATATTCAAAAGACAAAGAGAAGCTTAGGAGTATAATGGAAGAAAACCGTGAGGCATACAGCAATATAGACAGCGACACGAAAGATATGTTAAAAGTAGTGGCGAACATTAAAATACCTGAGAAGTTTAAGATAGTTGAAGGCGGAAAGGAGAGATACGATATGTGCAAGGCGTTTGAAGATATGAGGAGAGAAGGATACGATGAAGGAAGGGAAGAAGGAATACGCATACTGATTCAGACATGTCAGGAATTGGGAATGTCTAAGAAAATAATAACGCAAAAATGTGTAGAAAAATATGAGATAACAGATGAGAATGCAAAAAAGTATGTTCAGGAGTACTGCATATGATGTAACAGTGTATTTTATGTGACTGTATTATATATTTAAGCAAGTCCTGGGTGATAACATTTTGTTTATAATATTAAAGTTTAGTATATATTATCATAAGTGGAAAGGTGGAATTCATCATGTTAAAGAAAATCGCAACAGACAAGGCACCCGCTGCTATCGGGCCGTATTCACAGGGAATTATAGTAGATAAGATGCTGTTTGCATCGGGACAGATTCCTATTAACCCGGCAACAGGAGAGATTACCGGCAAGGATATCACGGAACAGGCGCAACAGGTAATGAAAAATGTGGGTGAAATCTTAAAAGAAGCGGGAACGGATTATGAAAATGTGGTAAAAACAACCTGTTTTTTGGCAGAAATGGCAGATTTTGCTGCATTTAATGCTGTTTATGAGAAATATTTCACACAGAAACCGGCAAGAAGCTGCGTTGCAGTCAAACAGCTCCCGAAAGATGTTTTGTGCGAGGTTGAGGTTATAGCGTATCTTGGATAATTAATATACATAAAGAATGTATAACTTTGCAGATAATGCGTAAAATAACGGATAAAGATAACAGCAGAGTGATACCTGTTATTTTTACAGAAAAATATACCAGCGAGGTTATGCAGATGGATTATGTAAATGCTTTTTGGGTAGGAGGACTGATTTGCGCATTAGCGCAGATTCTGTTGGAAAAAACGAAGATGATGCCGGGACGTATCATGGTGCTGCTTGTATGTCTGGGTGCGGTTATAAGCGTGTTCGGCTGGTATGAGCCTTTTATGGAATATGCCGGTGCCGGAGCGGGAGTGCCGCTTCTTGGATATGGCAACATACTGATGAAGGGCGTAAAAGAAGCGGTTGACCAAGATGGTTTTATCGGTCTGTTTAAGGGCGGATTTACGAACGGAGCAGTAGGCTGCAGCGCGGCGCTTGTCTTCGGATATTTGGCGAGCCTTATATTTAAGCCTAAAATGAAAAAATAAAAATGACCGAAAGAGTCAACAATATCTTTTCGTATTAAAATGTTAAGTGAGAAGGTCAAACTCTCAGGTTAAGAGAGGAGTATGCTTTTAATATGCAGGATAAAATATATGTATCCCCAAGCAGGGATAATCCGGGATGCTTTACAAGTGTCTCAGACGCGCTGCACAGTATTCCGGAAGATAATCAAAAACCGGTGACAATTTTTATTGCACCGGGAGTTTATCATGAAAAAATCACAATTGACAGAGCTTTTGTCACTCTCGAAGGTACAGGGAGAAACAGCGAGGACACTGTTCTTACATATGACGATTATGCCAACATAGTTATGGATGATGGAATGAAAATGGGCACATTCCGCTCTTATTCCGTATTTATTGATGCCCATGATGTGACTTTGAAGAATCTCACCATAGAGAATGCCTCAGGGGATTCCGTTACGCATGGTCAGGCGATTGCTTTATATGCGGACGGTGACAGGCTGATAGTGGATTCATGCCGCTTAATCGGGCATCAGGATACCCTTTTTACGGGACCGCTTCCGCCTAAAGAAATACAGAAAAACGGATTTATCGGTCCCAAGCAGTACGCTCCGCGTATCAATGGAAGGCATTATTATAAAAATTGTTATATTTGCGGTGATGTTGATTTTATTTTCGGAAGCGCGACCGCGTATTTTGAAAACTGTACTGTTGAATCGTTGAAACGTTTTGAAGATGAGGTTGAGGAGCCTGTAAGCGGAGCAGCGGGAGAAAATGAAATTAAGCCTGAGACACAGCCCAAGATTCAGGGGTATGTTACCGCTGCCTCCACGCCGGAAGGACAGGCATACGGCTATGTTTTTTACAACTGCCGTCTTATATCGAAAGAGTGCTTGACCGGTACGGTCTATCTTGGAAGACCGTGGAGAGAATATGCTAAGACAGTCTTCGTGGAATGCTCATTCGGAAAGCATATCCGTTCTGAGCTTTTTCATGATTGGAATAAGGAAAATGCAAGGAATACGGTGTTATATGCTATCGGAAACTGTGAATATGAATCGGAGTCCGCATCTTCGTTCCCGCAAAAGGCTGACTTTGTACGGGAACTTGATGAGGAGCAGAAGACAGCTTTTGCCAAAGAACGAGTACTTGGTGGAAGTGACGGCTGGTGTCCTGAATAAGAAGTTGTATACATGTGTATGTATGATGCACTTATTCACCCATGACATACTTATTCACTAACGCAGTAAAGATGACCGTTAAATTCCTGAAATAGACTTTCTTCCTTTTTGCGCATAAAAACGGTAAGGTCGTTTTCGCCGAAGGATAGCTGGAAATGGACACTGCCTACATAAGCGTCGATGATGTGGGCTTTGATATAGAGCGTGCCATCGCTAAGCCATGCGCCGCTTGCTGCATACTGCTGGTCGTAAATAGGAAAAGAACCTGTCTGCATATTGCCCATTCCAAAGTTAATGACATATGGTTCGTTTTTGTAAATAAACGATAGGCTTCCGCCGCCTTGTATTTCCGAAGCGGACGGAGCATTAAAATGAACGGTAAAACTTTCAAAGCCGGAATCAGGCATCCGGACACAGAAGGTTCTTCCGTTTATTTTTTCGACCGTCTCACTGACTGTTGCAGCCGGTGCTGCAGTCATAAGAGGTTCTATTTTAAGCGATGAAGCCTTATTTATTAGAGCTTGGGCACTTTCATCATCGGCGCATAAAGCTTCGTCCTGAATAAAGGTAAGAATCTCCTCATACAGAGCGTCATAAATCTGCTGGTTGCCGCCTCCGACATCCTGCGTATCTGCGGTGGTAACACAGATTATGTCATAATCGGGAAGGAAGATGATAAGCTGCCCGCCCATGCCGTAACAGGTATAGCCGTTCTTATCACCACGCCAAAACTGCATTCCATATCCCTGTGCTTCGCTTGGAACAGGGGCGGTGACGCATGTCCCGCTTAAACAGGATACTGCCATGTCAATATAAGCCGGGGATATAAGCTGTCTGCCGCAGACCAATCCTCTATGTGCTATAAAATACCCAAATTTAAGTAAATCCATAGGCAGCGCTACCAGACCGGAGCCGCCGATAGATACGCCGAAGGGATCCTTAAGCATATATGACTGTTTAGAAAATTCCAGACAGTCAAGCTTCTCTTTGAGGTAATCGAGCATGACCATACCGGTCATTTTCTCTACCAGAGCACAGAGTGTATGAGCGGCAGAGGTGTCATAATGAAAAAGCCTGCCGGGCGGATGGGTAGGAGGTGTGGTAAAAAAGCTTTCCACCCAGTCAGATGCCATATTGAGCTTGTATGTAGTTGAGGCATGGCAGGAACGCATCATCAGCATATCCATAATAGTCATCGAAGCAATCCACGGATGAACTTCAGGCGGAAGTTTTTCTGGAAAGTATTTGACGATGGTGTCATCTAAAGAAATCTTTCCTTCTTCGGCAAGCAGACCGATAGCGATAGAAGTAAAACTTTTGCTGATGGAAAACATGCGGTGCAGGGTATCGGCTGTGTATGGAGCATAATATCCCTCAAAGACAAGCTTGTCATGTCGCATGAGAAGAAGGCTGTGCATGGGAACCTTCCGATGACTCATTCGGTTAATAAAATTGATAATGCACTTACCGGGAATGCCGGCAGCTTCCGGCGTTGTTGCTTCAAATGTCAGCATAGAACAGATCCTTTCGTTTATTATATATATTTAGCCATTATAAACAAAATAAGTGTCTCACCGCAAGCGAAATCGCTCCTTATTTTGTTTATAATGTCTAAACATTATACTGTTATTTATTGTATTATAGCTGAAATGATTTGATAAATAAAGGAAAAAACTGTTTTATATAGACAGAAAATATTGTATAATATATTTTAATAGTAAAAGGAATGGGAGATGGATTACGATGAAAAAAATAAATATGGAAGAAAAGAAAGTAAAAACAGAGAAAACTGAAAAAGCAGGAAAAACGAAAAAAACGGAAAATGCTTCCGGTTTCATGTTGCTTGGAATCCGAAATAAAATCGTTATCTGTTTTCTGGTTCCTATTATTTTCATGGTTATTGTAGGTGTTTGTGCGTATCGGAAAGCGGAGGAGGGCTTGAACGAGAAATTCCGGGAGTCTACACTGCAAACCGTTGGAATGGCGACAGAAAATCTGGATTTACTCTGTTCTTTTGTCAAAGCAGAAGGAGTGAAATATGCCTTTGATTGGGATGTCAGCCAATATTTGACGGGTACGCTGAAAACACCGTTGGATGTAAAGAACGTAAGGGACTCTGTCAAATCGGATATGGTATCTTTTGAGATGGCGATTTCTTTTATAGGCAATATATACATTATTCCCAGACAGGAGCAGAAGATTATTACAACAGCGGTAAATACGAACATTTCGGGAATTTTCAATGAATACAGGGAGTCGGTTGCAACCGGGAAAAGCACGATTGAAACATGGATAGACTCCCATCCGCTTATAGATGAGGCAGTGGGAAAAACAGATGAGGAATACATATTTTCTTATGAAATCATGGCAAAATCCAAAAATGGGTGTATTGTTATTGATGTAAGCCGAAGTGCGATTGAGGAATTCTTAAGTGGGCTTGATTTAGGAAATGGAAGCATTATCGGATTCATTACGGAAAACGGCAGGGAAATTATTTCGGAACAGCTTGAAGAGGGAGAGACCGGTATACTGACAGAAGGAGAACAGGTATTTTTCGGTCAGGATTTTTACAGCGGCATTACTGAAGAAAATATGAGCGGCTCCATGGAGATTAAATTCCATGGGAAGGAATATCTGTTCTTCTACAGCAGAAGTGAGGAAGTGGAGGATGTCACCATATGCGCGCTTGTACCAATGGATGTTGTCACAAGCCAGGCTCAGGAGATTAAAGGATTGACGGTAGTGCTTGTTATCATGGCGTGCATAATTGCGTTGGTAATCGGAGTTTTTGTAGTAGCGGGTATTCAGGGAAATATGAGCAGCATCTCCAAAAAGTTCGGCGAAGTGGCAAAGGGAGATTTGACTGTTACAGTACAGGCAAAAGGGCACGATGAGTTTCAGGGACTTGCTTCTTCAGCAACCCATATGATAAAAAATACGAAAAACCTTGTTAATAAGGTAAGTAATGCGACAAACGAACTGGAAAAATCATCAGTGAGCGTAGAAGAGGTTTCTGCGGTTATCAGTGAATGCTCCCAGAATATTACGCAGGTAATCGGTGAGATTCATGACGGTATAGCCAGACAGTCGGAGAATGCGGCGGACTGCGTAACGAGAACGGATATTTTATCTAACGAAATACAGGAAGTAGGCAGGGTAGTAGAGAGAGTAGAAGTTCTTGTAGATGAAAATGAAAATATGATCAATCGTGGCGTAGAGATTATCAGACTTCTGGGTGAGCGCGCAAAGCAGACAACAGAGATGACTGCGGAAGTGGGCAGCAGCATTGAGTCTTTGAAGAAAGAATATGAAATTATTAATTCATTTGTGGAAACGATTACATCTATATCAGAACAGACCAATCTTTTGTCCTTAAATGCTTCCATAGAAGCGGCCAGAGCGGGAGAAGCGGGAAGAGGATTTTCTGTTGTTGCAGAGGAAATCCGCAAGCTGGCGGATGATTCGGCGGCGGCGGCGGGAGAAATCCAGAATAATGTTGCCGGTATTATGGCGCAGACAGAGCGCAGCGTCAAAAATGCAGACCAGGCACAAGAGATGGTTGCATTGCAGGGAGAGTCGGTAGATCAGGTTATTAAAGTATTTGGAGATATGCGTGAGCAGATGAGCGCTCTTGCGCAGGGCTTAAAAGGAATTGTTGCAAGTATGGAGAAGGCGGATACCGAGCGGAGTAATACCGTTCAGGGTGTGCAGAATATTTCAAATATTATAGAAGAAACCGCTGACAGCGCCGAGAAAGTACAGGATATTGCGGGTATGCTCCTGGCTCACGTGGAGAATTTGAATGAGACTGCGGATTTGCTGGGTGAGAATATGCAGGGATTAAAATCAGAAATTTCTGTATTTAAGATATGATGAAACATTTTTGTACAGTCTGCATAATTCTACTCACAGTTTATTTATCGCTTGCAATTTGTAAACTATAATGGTAAAATGTAATTAGTCAGATTTTTTCTGATATAACAAAATATTTAAATTATATTAAAGGGAGGAAAAAATGAAGAAGAAAATTTTATCTCTACTTCTCGCCACTACGATGGTAGTTTCATTGACTGCCTGTGGCGGTGACGATGGAAACAACCAGTCGGGCGGAAATACTGAACAGTCCGGCGGAAATACTGAATCATCCGGCGGAAACACTGAATCATCCGGCGGAAACACTGAATCATCCGGTGGAGAAGCATATGTTCTGGATGAACTGCATATCGTCGTAGACGGTACTATTACCGCGACTGTTGACAGCGGTCAGGACGCATTTATCGAGCAGTGGGAGACAGCTGTGTCTGCAAAATTGGGGCATCCCATCAAACTTACTATCGACCAGCTTGACCACTCTGACTATTCAGGAACTGTCTCCAGATACCTGACTACAGGTACACCCGGTGACGGACAGTATCCCGATGCTCTTATTATGAGCGCTTCCATGTTCCGTGAGTACGCTCCTACGGGATTGCTTTGGAATCTTGCTGATGCTTATGAGAACGCTGAGTTCCAGAGCAGGCTTCAGTTGAAGTCCGTAAACGAGAATATGAAGACTTCCTCTGGTGAACTGTACGGCTTCGCACCTACTTACGGTAATGGCTGTGTAACCTATATTAAGCAGTCATGGTTAGATGCAGTTGGTAAGACAGTTGATGACATCAAGACCTATGATGATTATTATGCATTGCTGAAGGAGTTCCATGACGGAGATCCCGATGGCGATGGCACCACCGGCAAGACTTATGGCGTAATTGCTGCCGGATTCGGTAAGCTTGACGAAGCTCCTTACATCAACTACATGCCTGAGTTCTGGTGGGGCGCATATCCTGACTTTTATCAGAAAGACGGCGTATGGGTTGACGGTTTCTCAGAGCAGGCTACGGCTGACGCTTTGGACAGACTGGCTCAGGCTTATGCAGACGGTCTGATCGATCCTGATACAGAGGATGCATCAACAAAGGTTGCCCGTGAGAAATTCTTCTCCAATGACCAGTCTACCTCTGAAGGTGTATTTACTTATTGGGCAGGTACATGGCTCAGGAATCTTACAGACAGCATGAACAAGAGTGAAATTGATGTTTCACTTGGCGATGACAGGCTGGTTCAGCTTCCTCCTATTCAGGAGATCAAGGATACTTGGGGCGGCTACATCAACAGAGAGGCTCCTGTTTGGGTTATCACTGATGACGGCGATGGAAACAATGCACGTGAGCAGGCTATTTTCGACGCTTTGCTTGATACCATGCTGGATGGTGACGTAGTACAGACGCTTTGGACATATGGTGCAGAAGATGTTCACTGGTCTACCAAGGCTGAAAGCTTTTCTACCGACGCTGATGATCCGGAGAAGAGGAAAGATTACGAATATGCAGAAGGCGAATTCCATATGAAACAATCTCCTAATGATCCTAATACTCTTTGGAAGAAGAATCATTTGGATTCCGTTTTGGTTATCGCTCCGTTGACCAATGGCTTCGTTAATGATGATCCGTTGGTTACAAAGGGTAATCAGTTCTTCACTGAGAACTGTGTAGACGCTCCTGTTACTGCATCATGTGAGACTCTTACAGAGGTTAAGGCTGATTTAGCAACGGATAAGACAACATGGATGAAGAAGGTTGTTACCGGTCAGATGAGCAGTGCAGATGCAATTGCCGAATATCAGGAGAAGTATGGCGATGTTGTTGCTACGATTTTGGATGAGCTGAATGCACAGTAAGCTTTGAAGCGATTTAAGAGAGGTGTTTTTGTTCTGTTCTGCCGGGTGTCCAAGGGCACCCGGCGCGCAGAACGTTTTTTTACAAAAATGTAAAGGACGGGTTGGCTTATGAGCAAAAAAAAGAACTTGACTTCCACAAATGTTGAGATTCGCAAGAAACCCTTGGGAATGCGCATTTGGAATCATCGGGGTTTTTATCTGATGTTCCTGCCGGTTTTTATTTATGTATTGATTGTTTACTATTGGCCCATGTTGGGTATTCGCTATTCTTTCTATGATTATACCCTGAAAAAAATGGAATTCGTGGGTTTTAAGCATTTTGAGAGTTTGTTTAAGGATAAAGATTTCTGGATATCGTTTAAAAATACTTTGGAATTATCCATTATAAAATTAATTCTTACCACGGCTGCTTCAGTTATTGTGTCCGTGTTTATCAATGAGATGGGTAATCTGCTCGCAAAGAAAACTTTGCAGACAATTATTTACTTGCCTCACTTCATGTCATGGACTGTTACGGCAGCTATTTTTACTCTATTTCTTTCCACATCTTCCACCGGTATGGTGAACGAGACATTGAAGAGTTGGAGCTTGATAGAGAAAAGTATTGATTTCTTGCACGAGACGAACTTATGGCGTCCTGTATTTTATATAGTTAATCTTTGGAAAGAAACCGGTTGGGGAACCGTTATCTTTCTTGCGACGCTGTCGGGGATTAATCCCGAATTGTATGAGGCAGCAAATATTGATGGCGCCTCCAGAATGCAGAAGATTTGGTATGTTACGGTTCCGGCGTTATTAAATACTATTATAGTTGTACTGATTTTGAACTTGGCAAAGGTTCTGAATATGTTTGAGTCGGTATTTGTTATGTATAATAACCGCGTATTTGATGTGGCGGATGTTATTTCAACCTATGTATATAGAAAAACATTCCTTACCGCCATTCCTAATTACGGATACACCACTGCGATAGGTCTGTTCAAATCGCTGGTTGGCGGCGCTCTCGTATTGATTTGTAACTTTGCAAGTAAAAAAGTCCGCGGACGCGGAATTCTATAAGGGGGGCTTAAATCATGGAAAAAGTAAAAGCGGTATATAAAAAGCCCAAAACTCGTATTCACGTATTTGATGTTGTAAATTACATAGTATTTATTTTGATTGCGTTAATTATTATGCTGCCCCTTTGGAAGGTTCTCGTTGATTCTTTCAACGCGGTTGGCGTGTATCAGTTCAAGCTGTGGCCTACTAAGCCTACACTGGATGGTTACAAGACGATTCTCACAACAGCCAAGTTATACAGACCGTTCTTGAACTCGGTAATTACGACAGTGGTAGGAACATTGCTTGGACTTGTGATGTCCACACTCGGCGGCTATGTATTGTGTCAGACTGAACTGCCCGGTAGAGAAATTCTTGTATATTTCCTTTTGTTTACAATGATTTTCTCCGGCGGTATGATTCCTGAATATCTGGTTATGAGACAGCTGCATTTGACAAACAATATGTGGATTCTGGTTGTAAAACACGGTATGAATGTCTACAATTTGGTGCTGATGAGAAACTTCTTTGAAGGTATTCCTGCTTCATTATTCGAAGCGGCTAAGATTGACGGATGTTCCCCTATGGGAATCTTCTTCAAAATAGTGCTTCCGCTTTCCAAGGCGGCTCTTGCATCCATTGGTTTGATGTTTGCAGTAACTGTATGGAATGACTATTCCACAGTACAGATTTACATCTCCAATCGTGATCAGGTAAACTTCCAGTACATATTGAGAGTCATGGTCATGGATGGTGATACACCTACCACAGCATACAATGTATCGCAGAGCACATTGTACTATGCGGCAATTGTTATGGCGATTCTGCCATTCATGCTATTGTATCCTTTCTTACAGAAATACTTCGTACAGGGTGTTAATATCGGAGCTGTTAAAGAATAACAGATTGAAAATTAGTATAGTTGTTAATTATGAAAAATGCCTGAAATATGGCATTTTTCATATAAGGAGGAAAAAGGGTGAAAGAAAAAATGATGAAAGGATTAAATGCAAACAAGCATCTTTCACCCTTTGTGTTTGCGACTCAAATGAAAATGCAAAGCATTTTCGCTTGAGACTTGGTACAAATTATGGCAACAATATATTGGGCAGGTGATTCCACCGTACAGTATAATGGCATTATGACATATCCGCAGACGGGCATAGGACAGGTGTTTCATTTGTTTTTGAAACCTGAGATAAAGATTGAGAATCATGCCAAAAACGGCAGAAGCACCAGAGATTTTATTGATGAATCCAGACTGGCTGTTATTTATGACAGGATATCGGAAGGTGATTTCCTTTTCATCCAGTTTGGGCATAATGATGAAAAGAAAGAGAATCCTGCCAGATATACGGAGCCGTTTTCTGATTACATGATAAACTTGGAAAAATTCGTAAATGCAGCCAGAAACAAGAAGGCTTATCCGGTTCTGATAACTCCTGTTGAAAGAAGATGCTTTATAGATGAAAAGACGCTGGGACCCGGAGGTCATGGAGATTATGTGACAGCGATGAAGCAGGTGGCGGCAAATCTTGACGTAGCGTTGGTTGATTTATACAGTATGAGCCGTGCGGAAATGGAAAGAGTCGGGGAGCAGGCAACTAAGGATTGGTACATGCATATTCCTGAAGGAAAATATCCTTATCATCCGGAAGGTCTGGCAGATGATACGCATTTAAAGTATGCGGGAGCTGTTATGTATGGAGGCTGCATTGCCAGAGGGCTTAAAGAATTAGGCGGAGTCTATAGGGATTTGCTGATAGATGAAATATAAAGTGTTATAATGGCTCAGGACTTGGAACTGAGCCATTTTTGAAATTTGAACATCTGCCGGCTAAAGGTTTATAGAATTGTCTTTTGGCATTCGAATAAATATATGTAACTTGTAAAGTTATATATTTCAAAACGGACGTCTTGAAAAACTTAGTTTCTCAAGCATCGCATAAATTATTACCCCAAGAAAGGAGTATTACATAACATGAAACATTTATGGCAAGCCGACTTGGAAAACGGCACATACAAAAACCCACTATTATTCGCCGATTATTCCGACCCGGATGTAATAAGGGTAGAAGACACTTATTATATGACAGCCTCCAGTTTTAACTATGTGCCGGGACTTCCAATTCTGACATCTAAAGATTTGGTGAACTGGAAGCTTGTAAACTATGCACTGGATAAAATAAACTATGCAAAATATGATATTCCACAGCATTCTAAAGGAGTATGGGCACCTGCCATCAGGTATTATGACGAACGTTTCTATATCTATTACGGAATGCCGGATGAAGGTATTTTTATGGTAAGCGCTAAGGATCCGCTGGGTAAGTGGGATGAGCCGGTACTTGTACTTGAAGGGAAAGGGCTTATTGATTCCTGTCCTTTCTGGGATGACGACGGTAAGGCATATGTTATACACGGATATGCCAAAAGCCGTATCGGGTTTAAAAGCTATCTGGGGATTTTTCCTATGTCTGCCGATGGAAAAAAGGCAATAGGTGAAGACCATTTCTTGTATAACGGAGTTGAGACGCAGCCGACCATTGAAGGACCGAAGGTATATAAAAGAAACGGATATTATTATATACTTGCGCCGGCGGGTGGCGTTAAAACCGGATGGCAGACTGCCCTGCGCTCAAAAAATATATATGGACCATATGAAGAAAAAATTGTGATGAAGCAGGGAGAATCTATTATAAACGGACCTCATCAGGGCGGACTGACTGATACAGTCAATGGAGATGAGTGGTTCATACATTTTCAGGACAGAGGCCTGTACGGACGTATTATACATATGCAGCCGGTTGTATGGGAGAATGACTGGCCGGTAATCGGTGTGAATGCGCAGGACGGATGCGGAGAACCTTGTCTTGAATACAAAAAACCGGAGACAGGAGTAAGCGAATCGCCTTCCTCATTAGAGGCTTCTGATAATTTTGAATCGCCGGATTTGAATCTTATGTGGCAGTGGCTGGGTAATCCGAAGGAGTCATTTTATTCCCTTAGGGAAAGAGCAGGATACTTAAGGCTGTATGCTTTGAATCCGTCAGGAAAGGCAGAACCGATACTGTGGGAAAGCGCCAACGTTCTTACTCAGAAGCTGGTATGTCCGTATTTTAAAGCGATAACCTGCCTTCAGATTGATGGTCTTGCTGAAAACGGTCAGGCGGGTATGGTAATGATGGGCGGCCGTTATGCCTATATTGCAGTGAGAATTATAGATGGCAATAAGACACTGGTATACTCCGAAGCTTATGATGCAAAAGACGGCATGAAGGAAAAGACTACAGTCATAAGAAAGCTTGCAGATGATACCGATAAGATATATTTTACATTCACAATGGAAGAAGGCAGCGAAAAACCGTTGTTTAAAATGTATTATGCTTTAGATGGTGAAGAGGAGATAAACGTACCGACTGATTTCGTACCATCAGACCATACATGGGTTGGTGCGAAAATCGGGCTTTTTGCCAATGTATGTGTAGATGGGGCTGATAGTGCAGACAGAGGCGGATATGCCGATTTTGAATATATACGCGTCTCACCCATTGAGTAGAATTGAACAATGTGAGCAGTAATTAGGTAATTATATGTGGATTTAATGGCAGGGGGTGTAGATATGAATTTAGAACAGGCGATTGAAGCGCAGGATTTGGAGGAAGTTACAAGGATTTTAACAGAAAATCCTCCCTGTATTGATGAGAAAACAAAGGACAATATACCTCTTTGCCTTTATGCGGCACAGGCAGGTGGTTTTCAGATTGTAAAATATATTGTTGAGTATTCAAGGGCAAGCATGAATACGGTGGATGAAGAAAACCGTACAATTCTTCATTATGCCGCTATGTCCGGAAACCTTGAGATGAATCGTTATCTGGTGGAAAGGGTCGGAATGGATATTACTGCCGGAGACAGAAATCTTGTGACTCCTTATCAGATAGCTTGGGAACTTGGGTATAAGGAATTGTTGACTTATTATGAGAAGCAGGTGGGAGCGGCATACGAGAATATGTACCATAATCCGATTCGCACCGGAATGTTCCCCGACCCATCAATAGTCAGAGTAGGTGAGGATTATTATATGGTAAACTCCTCGTTTATCTTCTTCCCATGCATACCTGTTTCTCATTCTAAAGATTTGGTTCATTGGGAAATTATCGGACATGCTATTACAAATCCTGATTGGGCGAAACTGGATGAGCTTGAAGGCGGGAGAGGTTATTGGGCGCCGGATATTTCCTATGATAATGGAACATTCTATATTACTGCTACTTACCGCTTGAATGATACGGGAACGGTTTACAGGAAGCAGATTGTGGTTTCGTCAGACAAACCGGAGGGACCATATAGTGAACCGGCGGTTATTGATGAAGATGGAATAGACCCGTCTATTTTTCATGAGGACGGCAGACATTATATGCTGCTTAACAGAGGTGCAAGGATTTTCGAATTGAGCAGTGACTGCAAGAGTCAGATATCGGAAGCCTCATTGTTGTATTACGGCAGTCAGAAGAGAGCCCCCGAGGGACCGCATCTTTTGAAAAAGGATGGTTATTATTATCTGTTTCTGGCAGAAGGAGGTACCGGACCGGGACATAGGATTACTGTGGCAAGAAGCAGGACGCTTATGGGAAATTATGAGCCCTGCCCTTACAATCCAATCATGCGGCAGACAGATGAGAAAGCCGGACTGCAGCGCTGCGGACATGGAAAGCCTGTATGTACCCAAAACGGAGAATGGTATATGGTATATCTTTGCGGTAGAAGAATCGGTAAGGGATACAGTATACTGGGAAGAGAAACCGCACTTGACCCAATCACGTGGACGCAGGATGGATGGCCTATTGTAAACGGTCTTAAAGGACCAAGCGTATTACAGATTATGCCGACGTTGTCGGTAATGGTACAAACAGAAACTATTGATATTACGACACTGTCATCATCAGATGATTTGACTGATAAGGTCAAGACCTTTCGAAATGGACTGCCGAAGGATTTTATAACTCCCAGACCTCCGGAAGAGGACGGAATCAGCGTAAAAGACGGACATCTGATTTTAAAGGCAAGTACATATCCGCTCTCTAACGTAAGTGCAAGAAATATTTTGGTAAGACGGCAGAGCGCCTTTTGTTTCAAAGCAGAGGCGGAGTTTAGGGTGCCTGCGCTTTCAGAGGGACAGGAGGCCGGTATAACCTGTTATTATGATGAGAATACATGGGTATGCTTTTTCATTTCAAGAAATAAAGAGACTTATTTTCTACAGGTAAAAGAGCATATAGGAAAAGATGATATTGAACATTCGATAGAAAAGCTTGTTGACCCAATTGGTAAACTTATTGTTTTAGGGGTCGATACCAAATATCTGGACAGAAGTTTTTACTTTTGCATGGCGGAGGAAAATGTTAAAATAGTAGAAGAACTGACGGATATATACTATTTATGTGACGAAGGCATCTCCATGGGTAAGCGCTTTACCGGAGCTATGGTAGGGATGTATGGGTATTCAAAAGAAAAGGCGCTTTTTATAGAATTTGAAGACTTTCGTTATCAGGAGTTATAAGAGTCATGTTTTTGAATTTTATAAAAAAATATGTTGATAAAAATAATAAAAATACGAATCGGGAACTTTTACTGCACGGCAATATGCTGCAAGCGATATTGACTCTGGCGATTCCTGTTGTTATCAATAGCTTTTTACAGACGATGTATAACCTGACAGACACATATTGGCTGGGAAAGCTGGGAACAGAGGAGTTAGCGGCAATCAATCTTGTATCACCCATGCAGAACATAATCATTAATTTCGGCTCCGGTCTTACGGTAGCAGGCTCTGTTCTGATTTCTCAGTATCTGGGTGCGAAAATGGATGATGATGCAAGGAGCATGGCGAACCAGATATTTGCATGTGCACTGATGTTTTCCGTAATGTGTGCCGGACTCGGCGCGTTGTTTACGCCGTCTATTGTGACATGGCTCGGAGCGGAGGGCGAAACATGGCGGCATAGCAAAACATACATGCAGCTGGTGATTCTGGATATGCCGTTTCTTTTTACGGTGAATATGTATACGGCGATTAACCAGGCGCAAGGCGATACATTAAGGCCCATGCTTTTAAACTTTACGGGAATCGTGTTAAACATGATATTAGATCCGTTGTTTATGGTATGGCTTCATATGGGTGTAGCAGGGGCTGCTCTGGCAACAGTGTGCGCGAAAGCGGTACCTGCGATTATAGCCTTTATTCTATTGCAGAACAGGGATAAAGATGTATACATAAGGCTTAGCAGACTGAAATTCGAGAAAGAGAAGTTAAAGAACATTCTGGTAGTCGGCATGCCAACTGCTATTGGCGGTAGTACGATGCAGTTCGGTTTTCTGCTTATGAGCAGGAATGTTTTTAAATACGGAACACAGGCGATGGCGGCATATGGAATCGGTAACAAGATTAACAGCCTGATTACGCTTCCGACCAATGGAATAGGTTCGGCAGTTGCGACAATCGTAGGGCAGAATGTAGGGGCAAAGCAGTATGACAGAGCCGAGCTGGGTTATAAGATGTCCAGACGCATTAGTGTCATTTTCCTGTTTGCGGGCGGTATGATTCTCTCAAGAACGCCCGTTTCTACAGCGATTGTTCAGATTTTTTCAGATGATGCCGAAGTGATAAAAATGTCGGCGGAGTTCTTAAGTATCATGGCGTTCTGGTGTTTTGCCAATGGAGTACATAATTCCAGTATGGGTTTATTTCAGGGAAGCGGACACACGGAAGTGACGATGATGATTGACGCTGCCAGACTCTGGATTTTTCGTTTTGCTACTCTTTATGTTTGTGAAACATGGCTGCATATGGGAGTCAGAAGCGTATGGTATTCTGTTGTAGTCAGCAACGGGTTGTCTGCGCTTGTGCTTTTTATCATATATAAGACTGGATATTGGAAAAAGAAGAGGATATAGGCCGGTGTGAAATTTATATCATAAGTTCCGGTTATTGAAGGAGAGTTTCGCGAATGATCATAATTTAATAAGAAAGGACTGGGTGGCAAAATGAAAGCAGTGGGATTTATTGATGAGTATCTGAAGAAATTTCAGAATGGTACGGACGAGAGAAACTATGAGGATAGCAGCGTGTTTGTCAGTATTAAGCAGATGTATGACGCGTTTGGGGATGAGAAGTATTTTTCACTTATTGATGAGTATTTAAGGCGTTTTGTCATGGAAGACGGAACCATAGAAAGGGAATATGCGGATAAATTCGATTCTATCGGTGTTAATTATTGTAAGCTTCTCTTTTTCATGTATGATAGGACTGGCGAGGAGAAGTACCGCAAGGCGATTGAAGCCGTTATGGATTGGCTGCGCGAGCATTCAGAGAAGCTTTCCCCAAATCAGATATTTATGGAAGAACTATATATGGTGCAGCCTTTTTACATGGAATATGAGACCAGATATGAGAAAAAGGCAAAATACAGCGACATAATCAAGCAATTTGAAAATGCGGATAATCAGCTTAAGTCAGAAATTACTAATATTGACCAAATTGGTCTATACTTAATCTCACTGATAGATACGTTGTCCGGAATGAGCTTTGAAATCTACGAGAAATACAGGAAAATGCAGGATATGTTTAAGGCGGCGCTCACGGATCTTCTTAAAAACTATGATAAGGAAAGCGGTTCCTATTATGGGAAAAAAGCAGGAAATGAAGAGAATGCCATGGTAGCTTATGCGATTATCAAAGCCTGCCGCATGGGAATCATCCTAAAAGAAAAGTATGTGCCTTTAGGGTTGGAGATAGTAGAGAATCTTATGGAAAATAAGTTTAATGATATTTTCAATGATGTCCGCGCCGTGGGACCGTTTATATCTGCATACGGGCAATATATGCAGCTTAAGAAAGAGATTGAAGCATAGGATAAATAGATATTTCTGCATTGTAGTGAAAAGTCAAGGTCAGGCAGTGAGCCTGACCTTTTATCTTATAAAAGACATTTCAATTCCTTCGATATTACTTTATCATTTTTTGAGGTTATTTATTAATTTTAAAAAAATTTTAATAATTTGAAGACATTCCGGTGTGATTCTCGTTTTAATTAACATAAGGATGACTCGCAGAGCGTAACATCCGTTGTTGAACATAAGGATAGTTCGCGAAGCGCGCTATCCGTTGTTTATACAACAGCAGCAGAGAGAAGGTGGTGCACATAAAAAGGGAAGAACAATTGACAGCGCTGATTGATTCTTACCAAAATCTTGTTTTTTCCATTTGTTATAAAATGACGGCGGACTATTTTGCCGCAGAGGACCTTGCGCAGGACACTTTTATCTCTGCATATGAGCACTTGAATAGCTTTGACGGTTGTAATCCTAAGGCATGGATTTGCAGGATAGCGACAAATAAGTGCATCGACTATATGTCTCATTCCGCCAGACGGAGCGTGCCTACGGAAGATATATATCTGGAAAAAGGCATGGAATCAGGACCGGAAACTAATACGCCTGAGAACATCTGTATGGAGCAGGAAGTAAAGGAAATGCTGCTGGCAAATTGCAGCCGCCTAAAGCCGCCGTATGATGAAGTGGCGAAGGCCTACTATTATGATGAAATGGATATAAAAGAGATTGCACATAAACGTAATCAGAAAATCAAGACAGTGCAGACGCAGATTTACAGGGCGCGCGCCATGCTGCGCAAAATCTACAGAAAGGAGAACAGTGCATGAAAAACATAATAAAGTTTAGGAAAAGCAATTCCAAAGATTATTTGTCTGATGAAGAATTGGAAAGGCTGATTTCCGAGATAGAAACAGAGCCGCTGCTGCAGCCGCCGAAAGAGTTTAAGAATGATATTGTCGGACGGATACGCCAAAAAAGGAAATATATGAAAAATGTGCAGTTGTTTTCCTATAGCACAAAAGTGATTGCGGCAACAGCGGCCGCCATAGCCATAGTGCTTTTCGTACCTGAGAACATCCGATCTGAAACGGACATCGCCATAGACAGGCAACAGCAAAGTCAGGAGAACAAAAGCGAAATCGAAGATTACAAAGAAGACACCATATGGCAGTTAAATAGAAAGATGAACGAATACTATGACAAATTAAACGATGGATTAAATCAATTATTAAGAATGGAGGTTTATTTAAATGAGAAGGAAGAAAAATAGGTTTTTATTATTTTGCTGTTCCCTGATGCCGGGAGCAGGAGAGATGTATCTTGGTTTTATGAAAATGGGATCAAGCATTATGATCGGTTTTGTATTGGGAATAACGCTTGCCGGATTCAGCGGACTCGGCATTCTCACTGTCATACCGATGGTTCTTTGGTTTTACAGCTTTTTTAATGCTAATAATCTCGGCTCTTTGAGTGATGAAGAATTAAATAATATTGAGGATAATTATCTGTTTATTGATGAAGACGGCACCAATTCGCTTAAGGCATTAATGGCAGGAAAATACAGAAAAGTCATTGCAATTGTTATGATTTTAGTGGGAATCTCCATGTTATGGGCTGTACTCTGTGACGCTTTGATTGATATTTTCGGAAGGGGATGGTTTGATAAGTATTTCTATCATATTTCACACATGTTCAGATTCAATATACCAAGGATAATCATCGGTATCGTAATAATATGGTTCGGCGTTAAAATGATACTTGGCAAGAAGGCGGAAATTGATAAGCTGGAAGATAAAGAAGAAACTTATACATCTATAGAGTCTGAAAAGAAGGATGAATAGAAAGATAAAAAGAAATATATATAGAAATATAAATAGAAACGGGGGGTATTTATGGATAATATGGAACAAATGGAATCTGCAAATGGTAAAATAAATGACGAATCCGAAAACTGCCGTACGCACAGAGTAGGTACGGTAACCTGCGGGCTGGTCCTGATTTTATACGGAATATTGTTTCTGGTGCGTCTGGCGCTGCCCGCTTTGGATTATAGGATAATCATGGAATTATGGCCGATTGTTCTTGTTATGCTGGGAGTAGAGATTTTGATAAGTTCTGTGGGAAAAAATCAGGATAAACAGAAATTTGTCTATGATTTTCCGGCGGTACTTATTATAATAGTAATGCTGTTTTTTACAATGATTATGGCAGTGGCGGATTTTTGCATGACGGAATCACAAATATATCATTTATAGTTCCTCATAATTGATTCCGCGTTTATCAAGAAACTGCCTGATGGCATTGTCCCATAGAACATCAACAGTCTTGTCCATGACAAAAGTATGAAATGATGTACCTGTAATAAGTGTTAAGACAGTACCGTCATATTTAACGGTAAGCACCAAAGCCTTTATCTGTTGTGGTGTGACAGATGTGTCACCATTTTTAAGAACTGAGGCGGCGTAATCGGGTATAAGATGCAGGATAAATTTGAAAGCACTGGGGGTATGCGTTCCTTTGATGAGGGAGAAGCAGATAGGACGTATCTGTTTCCATGTAGTAAAGTCATAGGGACGTATCTCTTTGTCTTCCCATTCTTCCGTAGTATAGAAATCCCGGTTCTGATGACCGTCTATCATGAAAGTGTTATATGTACTGATGGAAGCCTCTTCTAACAAAAATAAATCAAATTCTTCCGAAGCTAAGAGTTTTCCCATGAATTGTTTTACGTTTGTTATTTTTAAAGCTATCATATGATGTGCGTGCTCCTTATCTGACTACGGATTTTCATCTTCAACTTTATCATATTTAGATATGATATAATCAGGCTGTATAGCAGAGTAGTCTATTTTCCATTGTTCATTTTCATATTTATAACAGTAAATACCGATATCAGCGGACTGAATCCAGATATTATAGGTGTCATTCTCCCAGCAGATTCCCCAGAAATCCCAGGCTCTGGCCGGATAAAAATTGAAGACCGGAGTGTCTGTTTCCGTTTCATAAATGCTTACATTTATATAGCGGAAGGCTAAGCCTATGTCCTCTGCTTTTTGTTTCGCATAATACTTTCCGTCATAACTGTATGTTTTTTCAGAAGTAAAAGACCCCATGTATACAGGTTCAGACGGTTTCAGAAAAATTATTAGTAACGCTGATAATAAAAGTATAATACACAAAGATATAAGCGCAATTTTTTTTCGGTTCTTCATATAAAGTATTCTCCGATTCAGAAATTCACTTGTCAGTAATATCCTTGTGTTTTAGTGTATAAGATTTCACGGAAGATGTCAAACTCTGCGCTTCATTTCCGATAAAAAAAATCATCTTGAATTACTTTATATTCTATGATATCATATACGAAATAAAGCATATCGTGTTTTTATACATCATAACTGCGATATATGTTTCTATCATACAATGTGTAGTTACATGATTCCGGCAATTCTGCCAGAAATTCAATTTTTTACAATTATATTCATTAGATTGTATTTTAGTATCATTGACGATACAACAAATTTGTAGTAATATAAAAAGGAAAGAGGAGAGTAACTAAAGAGGATGAATCGTACATTTATAGAAGTGCCAATATTTACTAGAAAAAGGAAGGAATTGGGATTAACGGATGATAATTTAAAAGACTTATAGAATGTTTTATTAGAAAATCCTAAGACTGGGGATGCTATTCGGGGAACCGGCGGTATTAGAAAAATCCGGATTCCATTAGAAAATATCGGTAAACGTGGTGGAGGCAGGGTAATTTACGTAGATGTTGAGATAAAAGAAACCATATACTTCATAAACGTATATGCATAAAATGAAAAAGATGATTTAACAGAAGAGGAGAAGAAAGCATTTAAAGCGGTTGTAAAAATTTTAAAGGAGAAGTAGCGATGAGCAGCTTTTTTGACGATACAATGCAGGGGTTATTAGAGGCAGTTGAGATTAAAAACGGCAATATTTCTTTGGTACAGAAGGAAGATATGCCGGCTGCAACTTTTACTGTTTCTAATAAGGAAAAAGAACTTATTGCTCAAATGGTAAATTTGCGTAAAGAGCTGAACATATCGCAAAAGCAAGTGTCAGAGATAACAGGATATAAGCAACAAGCTATTTCAAGAATAGAAAAGAATGAGCATAGTACATCATTACAGACATTTTGCAATATTTTGAATGCATTAGGGTATGGGCTCGTAATTGAAAAGAAGAAATTAAGATAAAGATGCCAGCGAAAGGAGTTTGTCAACTGTTATGAAACGAACAGGTATTTTATTTATAGCCTGTACGATAATTATTTGTGTTATGTTAACCGGATGCGCGGATAATGAATCTGTCGCCGGTATTGATAATACAATGACCGATAAGGTCAATGTCACAGATTCTGCCAGCGGAGAATATTATGAAAATACAGATGCTGCGTCTGTTGAACCTTTGATTGAGACCGATTATAGCGGGAATAATTCCGAAGATAATATTGATAATACTGAAAAATCGGATTCCGTTTCGAATACCGATATTGATACTGAAAATAATCATGACGCTCCCGAAATCTCCGTAATCATGGTCGGCGATATCCTGCTTCATACTCCTGTAGCCAAGAGCGGAGTGCAGGAAGACGGCAGCTATAACTTTGATGCAATATTTGAAAACGTGAAAGAAGAGATTACCGCCGCAGACCTTGCAGTAGTCAATCAGGAGGTCATACTGGGCGGAGAAGAACTCGGAATTACCGGATATCCAAGCTTCAACGCCCCTTACGAGCTTGGAGACGCATTGGTGGACGCCGGATTTGATGTAGTGCTTCATGCTACAAACCACACTCTGGATAAAGGCGGCAAAGGCGTAAACAACTGCCTTGATTTTTGGAAAAATAATTATCCGGACATAGCAGTGCTTGGGATTAACGAGAGTGAAGAAGAACAGGACAATAACATCTATGTTTATGAACAGGACGGGATAAGCGTCGCTATTTTAAACTATACTTACGGGACGAACGGAATCCCTATGCCGGCGGATATGCCTTATGCTGTAAATCTTCTGGATGAGAAAAAAGTTGCGGAGGACATAAAAAAAGCCGAAGAAATGGCGGATTTTACCATAATCTGCCCACATTGGGGAACGGAATACAGGCTTACATCATCGGCTGATCAAGAGCGGTGGGCAGACATTTTCCTTGAAAACGGTGCAGACCTTGTGATAGGGACGCATCCCCACGTTATTGAGCCGATAGAGTGGGTCAGTGATGATAACGGAAATGAAATGCTGGTATATTATTCACTTGGAAATTTTGTCAATTGGACGGCAAGCTCCGGAGAAGGCATTGCCAATCGTATGATAGGCGGCATGGCGGAAGTTACCATATGTAAAAATGAGGCTGGAGAGGCTTATATCTCAGATTATGGAGTAGAACCTTTGGTATGCCATCTGAGTGAGGGCTCTAACGGCGTTATGACATATCTTTTATCAGATTATTCACAGCAGCTTGCGGCGGAAAACATGATTGTCATGCAGGATGGTGAATTTTCATTAGAATACTGTGAAAATCTGTGCGACGAGGTCTGGGGAGAGCTTTTCAGGTGAATTATCAAGCGCATGTGTACAATTGAAGCGTTAAAATGGAGGATGTGAATATGAATTTGGAAATGATAGAAGCGGGTTGGCTGTCCCTTATGCCTCCGCTGATTGCAATTACCCTGGCATTGATAAGCAAAGAGGTATATTCTTCCCTTTTTCTGGGAGTGTTGACTGGTATGCTGGTATACTGCTTCCGGACGGGAGGGAATGTTTTACAGGCGGTTACATACGCTTTTGACATGATAGCGGCAAAAATCGGAGAAAATGGATATATGATTATTTTTCTGGTGCTTCTGGGCTCACTGGTGGTTGTGGTAACCAGGTCGGGAGGTTCCAATGCCTATGGGCAGTGGGCAGGAAAACGTATTAAAAATAAGGTAAGCGCCAAGCTGGCCACATCTTTGCTGGGACTCATGATTTTCGTGGATGATGGTTTTAACTGCCTTACAGTGGGAACCGTCATGCGTCCGATTACGGATAAGTGCAAGGTTTCAAGGGAGAAACTGGCTTATCTGCTTGATGCCACGGCGGCGCCCGTATGTATCATTGCACCGATTTCCAGCTGGGCGGTAGCGGTAGCTTCGGAAGTGGAGGAAGCAGGCGGGTTGAATGCCTTTATCCGGACCATACCTTATAATCTGTACGCGATTCTGACTATTGTCATGGTATTTTTCCTGAGCATAACTGATTTTGATTTTGGTCCCATGAAAAAAGCAGAGGAAAACCAGGAAATAGAAGATATGGAGGCGCAAAAGGAGGAAACAAAAGTAAAAAACGGTACAGTACCGGATCTGGTGGTACCGATTCTGACTCTGATTGTCTGCTCCATTTTAGGAATGGCTTATGTGGGCGGCTATTTTGAAGGACGTTCTTTTGCGGAAGCCATCGGGGAAAATCCTACCGCAGGTCTTACCCTGGGCACATTTGCGGCGCTGCTGGCAGCGATGGTCATGTATGTGCCGCGGAAGCTTATGAGTCTGCGGGAATTTATGACAGGGGTAGTTGATGGCATCAAGACCATGATTCCGGCGCTGTTGATTTTGATTCTGGCATGGGCTTTGGGGGGAGTGTGCCGGGAAATGATCGGAACAGGGCTGTTTGTCAGCAATTTTGTGACAACTGCTAACCTTCCTTTCAGTTTCCTGCCTGCCATTGTGTTTGCCGTGGCAGCGTTCCTGTCCTTTTCCATGGGGACAGCATGGGGTACCTTTGGAATCCTGCTTCCTATTGTATCCATGATCTGCGTTGGAACAGAAGGTGCGGCCGTATTGATTCCGGCTTTGGGAGCCACTCTGGCCGGTTCCGTATATGGGGATCACTGCTCTCCGATTTCCGATACTACCATTCTGGCTTCCACCGGGGCGCAGTGTGAGCATCTGAAGCATGTGGAAACTCAGCTGCCCTATGCGACTTTAGTGGCTGTGGTATGTTTTGCCGGTTATCTGGTAGCCGGATTTGTCCGTAATCCATGGGTCACGGTAGCGGCATCTTGTTTACTGCTTTTTCTTGTGTTTGCTGCGATTTTTTATATTGACAGGAAGAATAAAGAGAAACACATGTGAAGTGATAACGGATTCCGTGAAATTGTATAAAAGTAAAGGCAGATGACATTAGTTACCTGTCTTTTTTATGCGTAAAAAATTTTGCGGCATTTAAGGATTATTTAATAATTTGGACTCTATAATAAAGGCACAATAAGAAACATACAGAAAGGAGCAGAATTATTAGTATGATGTACCTGCGATTACTGAAAAAAGATTTAAAACGAAAAAAGACAATGAATGCAATAATGCTTATCTTCATTATCCTCGCCGCGATGTTCGTTGCAAGCAGCGCGAATAATATGATTACGGTTGCAACGGCTTTAGATGAATATTTAGATATGGCAAATGCGCCTGATTACTGGTATGCTACGGGATATGAGGAGGAAGCTGAGCGTTTGAGTCGATTTACCGAAGAGAACGGATATGAGCTGATCACTACAAGGCTTATTCAGATTGACACGCAGGATGTCAGCATAAGCGGTGAAACCTTTGAATACGGCAATACGCTCACAGTTTCCCGTATTGGCGGCACAAAAATATTTGACAGATACGGGAATGAGATTACCCATGTCAATGACGGAGAAATGTATGTTACTGCTGAGGTTTTCAATTCGGATGAGAACAATTTTTATGAGGGCTGCAAAATTGTGATTGATTCAGGCAAAGAGAAAAAAGAGTTTACCCTCAAGGGCTATACTATGGATGCGCTGTTTGGCTCAGGCATGGCAGGAGTAACCCGGTTTATTATAGGAGACAGCGATTTTCAGTTTTTTGATGATGAAAACTGCCCGGTAATATTTTCGCTTGCTGTCTATGCTGATGATTCGTATGAGGATAAGTTTAATAACTTTAACCTGATAAGCACCATGAGTGTTGACCGCTCCACAATCAAAATAATGTATATCATGGATATCCTTATTTCGGCGGTTATACTTATTGTCAGCATATGCCTTATATTGATTTCAATGGTTATTCTGCGATTCACTATTAATTTTACGGTAAGCGAGGAATTCCGTGAAATAGGTGTGATGAAAGCGATTGGTATTCCGAATGAAAAAATCCGGGGACTTTACATAATAAAATATCTTGCGATATCAATTGTAGGCGCGGCAGTGGGACTTGGCTTAAGTTTCCCGTTTGGCAGCCTTTTATTAGAAAGCGTTTCGAGAAATATAATTATTTCGGGAAAAAATAAATACTTCATAAACATTATTTTTGCAGCAGCCACGGCAGCAGTAGTGGTAATATTCTGTTATTTATGTACGGTGAAAATCAAGAAGTTTTCGCCCATTGATGCAATCAGAAACGGTGAAACAGGTGAACGTTATTCTAAAAAGAGCTTCATACGGCTTTGCAGTTCGCACCTTGGACCGGTGCCGTTTATGGCGTTTAATGATATTTTCAGCGGAGTGAAAAAGTATATTTCCATGATTATGATTTTTACTCTCGGAATACTGCTTATAATAATACCCGTAAATACAATAAATACACTGCAATCTGACAAGCTTGTTACATCATTTAGTATGGCGGAATGCGACATGGTTATTTCTCAGGACGCATTACTTACAACATCAGGGTATAGTGAGGAAATGATTTTTGAGAAGCATGATGAGCTTAAAAAAATACTTGAACAGAATAATATAGAGGCTGACGTTTTTCAGGAAATACTGTTTCGTTTTAATATTTCACATGGGGACAAAAGCTGCTCTTCCCTGGCTTTTCAGGGAAAGGGAGCGGTAACGACCGATATGTACACATATATTGAGGGTACTCCTCCACAGAATGAAAAAGAAGTCGCAATTTCTTATGTTATCGCGGATAAAATCGGAGCGGAAATAGGAGATGAAGTTGTAATTGAAATGGGCGAAGAAAAAAGGAAGTATATTGTAACCGCTATTAATCAGAGCATGAACAATTTAGGCGAAAGCATACGTTTTTATCAGGATGATGATATTGATTACAGTCTTGCGGCAGGCTGCTTTGGCTTACAGATTTCATACAAAGATAATCCAGATAAAAAGACCTTTGAAGAAAGATATGAACTTCTTAAAAAGGAATATCCTGATCATGGTGCCTATACGGCGGGCGAATATATAAGCTATATGATGGGTGATATTGCGGGACAGTTTGAAGGCGTAAAAAGACTTATTCTTGTAATAATTATCTGCATAAATACTCTGGTTTCGGTACTTATGGTAAGAAGCTTCATCGCAAAAGAAAAGGGAGAAATTGCGGTGCTTAAGGCTATAGGATTCAAAAATTCCTCACTTGTGGCATGGCAGACAATGCGTATAGGACTTGTACTGTTTATTTCAATTATTATCGGCACGGTAGTTTCGGCGCCGCTTACAAATCTTACAGTTACGCCGATATTCCATATAATGGGCGCATACAGCATTGAATATGATATTGTGCCTATGGATGTGTATTTTGTTTATCCGATTACGGTGCTTATTGCGACAGCGCTTGCCGCTGCGGCGGGAGCGCTGCATTTGAGGAAGATTGGGGCGTCGGATACGGCGAATGCGGAGTAAGGTTCCAGACGACCGTTGGACAATATAGACAAATCAACGCAGGGCACGCTTGCGCTGCATTGTCGCTCGTAGCGGTACGTAAGGTGCCAAAATACGCAGCCAAAAGTACAAGTCCACTTTCAGTGGACTACGGCATCACAGTACATGCTTATGGACTTGTATATCTTGTCCAACTACTCTTTGGAAACTGCGGGTTGCGATAACCAGAGTTATACCAAACTCACGATTTGATAATATAGATTTGAAATTGCTTAAGGATAGACATACAATTGCTTAAAGAAAAATTTATAATTACTTATATGGAGTCAGGGGCAGAAGACACGGCTATAAACTTTCGCAGGGCAGATTGCACAAAATGTTCACGAAGTGCCTTGCTTAAGGATATGAGATTTTCTTAATATTCCGTCCTATACCCAGCAATTTCGGGACATGGATGTCCCGAAAAGCCCGCGTCTTCGCCCGGACGGCGAATTGCGGGCGGTTGCGTCCGTTATCCACAACTTAACCGGAATATTTAGAAAATCCATATTCCGAAGTCAGGCGCAAGTGAACATTTTGTGCAATCTGCCCTCACAGCCTATAAAGTGAACTTATTAACCCTGAATTTTGATAGAATAGAAGATTACAACAAATGGAAAAGGAGAACATATCATGGAAAACATATTAACCGTAAAAAACCTATGCAAAACATACATCACCAACAAACGCCAGAACAATGTCCTAAAAAACGTAAACCTAAAAATAGACAACGGCGAAATGGTAGCTGTTATGGGACCGTCCGGTTCGGGAAAATCCACGCTTCTGTACTCGGTTTCCGGCATGGATGGCATTACCGCAGGCGAGGTGGATTTCTGCGGCAGGAATATTTCTAAACTTAATCAGAGAGAACTTGCAGAGCTGCGCCTTGATGAAATGGGATTTATTTTTCAACAGATGTATATGCTGAAAAACCTTACAGTACTGGATAATATCATTCTTCCGGCATGCCAGTCAGGCAAGCTGCATGAGAGCCGCAAGGATACGGTGAAGCGGGGGCAGGATTTGATGCGCAAGCTTGGAATAATTGAAATAGCGGACAACGACATAAACGAGGTTTCGGGAGGACAGCTCCAGCGTGCATGCATATGCAGGAGCATGATCAATAAACCCAAAATGATTTTTGCAGACGAACCTACGGGAGCGCTGAACCGCACATCATCCGAGGAGGTTATGGAGGAGCTTGCAAAAATAAACGCCGAAGGCACGACGATTATGCTTGTAACCCATGATGTCAAGGTTGCAGCAAAATGCACAAGAATACTTTATATAGTTGACGGAAATATAAAAGGAGAGTTTAATTTAGATAGGTATACTTTTGACGGACAGCTAAGAGAGAGGGAACGTTCACTAAACAATTGGCTTATGGAGTTAGGCTGGTAGGAAGGAAAAACGTGATAGATATATTAATTGTAGAGGATAATAAAGAGCTTGCGAATCTGCTGTGTGATTTTCTCCGCGCGGAAGGTTATACGGTAAGCGTTGCCCTGACAGGAGAAGAAGCCTTGTCACTGTATGAAAAATACGGCGCAAGGCTTATCGTGCTTGATATAATGCTGCATGGAGCGGATGGATTCTCGGTTTGTAAGAAAATCCGCGAGGAAAGCAATACTCCTATAATAATTGTAAGCGCAAGAACCTCTAAAGACGATAAACTTAACGGGCTTATTATAGGAGCAGACGATTACATTGAAAAGCCATATGATATTGATATTCTGTTAGCAAAAATCAAGGGGATTTTCAAGAGGAGATACTTTATTGATGAGATTACAGACGGAAGTTTGATACTCAATAAAGAAAGTAGAACTGTACGAAAAAACGGTGTTGTAGTTGATATGACTTCAAAAGAGTTTGACCTGCTTTTGCTGCTTATGGAAAATAAAGGTAAAACACTTGGAAAGGAATACATCTTCAATCAGGTATGGGGGAGCGAGAGCTTTTCGGAGCAGCAGACGCTGACCGTTCATATAAAATGGCTTCGTCAGAAAATAGAGGATAATCCCGGAAAACCGCAGAGGATTCAGACGGTCTGGGGAGTGGGGTACAAATATGTATGAAAAGTTTTAATAGGATTTTCGCATTGGTTATTGCAGTGATTATTATGGTATTTCTGCTGGCAAACATATTGATTTCCACTGCTTCTAAAAGCAGCGGCAGGCCCTACCGCGTTGAAATAAGCAGGCTGGCAGATGAAATTGAAAAGAACGGATTTGACAATATCAATCTTGATAATTGTGCCTATGTCACAAATATAACGTGTTTTGACGGCAAAAATTATTCTGCATTTTTTGAGGATAACGAAAGCGATTATTCGGTCAGGGTAATTAACGGCGAGACCTACCGCTTTGGTTATACTTTTTCCTCAGGTTCATATGATAAAAATATTGTTTTTACGGTAAATCTTGTTCTTGCGGTAATGTCGCTTATAATAATTCTTATACTGCTTTTTGTTCGCAGCAGGATTATCAGGCCCTTTGAAGATTTACGTGATGTTCCGTATGAGCTTTCAAAGGGAAACCTGACTGTACCTATAAAGGAGAATAAGTATAAATTTTTCGGAAAATTTGTCTGGGGAGTCAATGTTCTGCGTGAAAATATGGAGAAGCACAGGCAGTTGGAATTGAATCTGCTCAGAGAAAAAAAGATGCTCGTCATTTCCCTTTCGCACGACATAAAAACGCCGCTTTCAGCGATAAAACTGTATTCTAAAGCGTTATCAAAGGGTCTTTATCAGGACAGGGAAAAACAACTTGAAATTGCCGAAAGCATAAACTCAAAGGCTGATGAAATAGAGAAATATGTTTCGGAAATTATAAAAGCGTCAAGCGAGGATTTTCTTGAACTTGACGTTGAAATAAACGAATTCTATTTATCTGCGCTGACAGAAGAAATCACACGTTACTACAAAGACAAGCTGGAAGTGATGAAAATTGATTTTAAAGTGGGAGAATACGCCGACTGCATACTGAAAGGGGATTTTAACAGAAGCGTTGAAGTCTTGCAGAATATCATTGAAAATGCCGTAAAATATGGAGACGGCGGAATAATCGAACTGGATTTTCGCGAAGAAGAGGGATGTAAGATTATTACGGTGATAAATAGCGGATGTACTTTGCGTGAAGATGAGCTTATTCATATTTTTGAAAGCTTTATTCGAGGCTCTAATGCAGACGGAATAAGAGGAAACGGACTTGGATTGTATATCTGCCGTAAGCTTATGAACAAAATGGGAGGAGAGATTTACGCGGAAATGAAAGACGGAAACATGCTTGTTACTGCTGTTTTTTCCATGGTCAGCGCGTAAAAATTAAAGAAAACTTCCAAATACTATTTACAATAATGACAACTCATGTTATGATATGTTATCATAAGTAGTAATTAAAACTACATGGAATAGTTGCGGAGGCTTTATGAAATACAAAATAGTAGTAGACAGTTGTTGCGAATTGCCGGAACAGTACCGGGAAGATGAGAGATTCGAGTTCGTTCCGTTAGGATTAGAAGTAGGCGATTATAAGATTATGGATGATAAGAACTTCAATCAGGCTGAATTTCTGGCACAGGTGGCGAACTGCCCACAGTGTCCGAAGTCATCATGCCCTTCTCCTGAAAAGTATATGGAAGCTTATAGGACAGAAGCGGAGAACATATTCGTTTTTACCTTATCATCACACTTAAGTGGCAGCTATAACAGCGCGGAAGTGGGCAGGAATCTGTATATTGAGAAATACGGAGAGAAAAATATCTGCGTCTTTGATTCCGAATCGGCAGCCAGCGGTGAGACTCAGTATGCGATGATGGCAATGGAGCTTCAGGAGCAAGGAGTTTCATTCGAGGATACGGTAAAGAAACTGGAAGCATTCAGGGATGAGATGAAGACATACTTTATTTTGGATAATTTAGAGACCCTGCGTAAGAATGGCAGACTCACGGGCGTAAAAGCAATGGTAGTATCAACGCTTAATATCAAACCGATTATGTATGGCGATCATGGAGTAATAGCACAGAAGAGTCAGGCAATAGGAATGAAGAAAGCGCTCAGCAAATTAGCTGATATCATGGTAAAAGAGGTTCCTGATATTAAGGATAGAACACTTATGATATCACAGTGCAACTGCCCCGATAGAGCGGAATTCTATAAAAAAGAACTGCTGGCAAGAACCGGAGTGAAGGATGTTATTATCATGGATACTGCCGGCGTCAGCAGTATGTATGCTAATGACGGAGGGATTATTATTACAATATAGAAAAATGAATCGGCGAATTCATAAGTATCACGACGATAGCAACCTGTATTATAAGAATCGCAGGCATTCCGTACCGGAAATACCAGTGCCTCGTCTTATGACGGAACAGGAACATACCTATTGTAGTACCCAGACTGCCGCCAATTATAGCAATGACAAACAGCGTGGATTCAGGAACTCTCCACGCTCTTTTTTTTGCCTTAAGTTTGTCAATGCCCATTATGATTAGTCCGATAAAATTAATGACTCCCAAATAAGAAATGATATATGATATAACGTCCACTAATAACCTCTTATAGTATATAAACCGTAAAACCTATTTACCTTCTGTTTCCTGCATCTTCATAGCGCGTACTTTACTTGCAAGACCAAAGAGATTGATGAATCCTTCCGCATCATGATGGTCGTACAAGTCGCCGGTAGTAAAGGAAGCTATGCTCTCGTTGTACAGAGAATATGGTGATGTTGTTCCTGCTTTGATGATATTACCCTTGTACAGCTTGAATTTTACTTCGCCTGTAACATACTTTTGTGTGGATTCAATGAAAGCCTGCAGAGCTTCGCGAATCGGAGTGAACCATTTTCCTTCATAAACAACCTGTGCAAACCTGTTGCCTAAATCAGCTTTAAGGGCGTAGGTTTCACGGTCGAGAATCAGCTCCTCAAGCTGCTGGTGAGCCTCATATAGAATAGTTCCGCCGGGGGTCTCATATACGCCGCGGGATTTCATGCCGACAACGCGGTTCTCTACGATATCGACAATACCGATGCCATGCTTTCCGCCAAGCTTATTTAATTCCTTGATTATTTCAGATACTTTCATTTTTTTGCCGTTAACGGATGTAGGAATTCCCTTTTCAAAAGTCATGGTAACATACTCACCCTCATCAGGAGCTTTCTCAGGAGTAGTGCCAAGAACCAAGAGATGCTCATAGTTAGGCTCATTGGCAGGATCTTCCAACTCCAGACCTTCATGGCTGATATGCCATAAGTTACGGTCGCGGCTGTAGCTGTTGTCAGCAGAGAACGGCAGATTAATGCCATGACTGCGGCAGTATTCAATTTCCGCTTCACGGGAATCCATGTTCCATTTCTCATTTCTCCATGCTGCAATGATTTTTAAATCAGGAGCAAGAGCTTTAACAGCCAGTTCAAAACGGATCTGGTCGTTACCTTTTCCTGTTGCACCGTGGCAGATTGCCGTAGCGCCTTCTTTGCGTGCTACTTCAACCAGTCTTTTTGCAATGACAGGTCTTGCCATTGAGGTGCCGAGCAGGTATTTATTCTCATATACTGCATGAGCCTGTATGCACGGAACAATGAAATCGTCACAGAACTCGTCTGTCAGGTCTTCAATATATAATTTGGATGCGCCGCTTGATAAAGCTCTTTCCTCCAGACCGTCAAGCTCCTCACCCTGTCCGCAGTTACCACATACACAGATTACTTCATAATCAAAATTTTCTTTTAACCAGGGGATGATAACAGTTGTATCAAGACCGCCTGAATATGCAAGAACGACTTTTTCTTTCATAATGATTCCTCCAGATATGTATTTGAATAAAATAGTATGAAAACAATATACATCAATTATTGAAATAACGCAAGAAAAGTTTGAGAAAAACTCAATGTAAAAACACAATGAAATTGTGTTGCGTGTGTGGTAATATAATTACACTGAGCGATTTAGAATTTTGGGAGGCACATATGAATAGTGAAAATACAAATTGGGGACAAAGTGTAACAGGCGTTGTCGTTAGAAGTGGGAAGGTATTGCTTGCAAGGCATACATACGGAAGCGGGAAAAATATGCTTATAATACCCGGGGGCTATGTGAATGTCGGTGAAACTCCGCAAGAGGCATTAAAGCGTGAATTTATGGAGGAAACCAGGGTCGAAGTTGAAGCGATGGAAATTATAGGTATCAGATTTAATATGCACGATTGGTACATTGCATTCAGAGCTGAATATATTTCAGGTGAGGCTGCGACTGATAATAATGAGAACAGCGAGGTATTATGGCTGGATATTGAAGAAGCCTTATTAAGGGCTGATGTCCCGGAGCTTACCAAAAAATTGATTGCAAGTGCAGTTTCGGAAAAGAACGGATTATGCTGTAAAGAATACGAGGGAAATAAAAAACATGCACCGTATTCTTTATATTGTGTGTGATTGGCATTAGAAATTTTGCTTTATGCTTCGGTGCAAAGTTGCATACCTCACAAATATAGGCGGTGAAAAAACTGCACAATACAATATTTTGTATTTAGTCTCATTATAAAGATGATTCTGATACTATATCATGATTTCTGCGTAGGATTATCAATATTACGTTCATAGTTTTTCTACATCTATAACGTATAATTTTAATTGAAAAGGCTTTACCACTAAGTTATGATATACTTAAATTAATAAAAAATATTGTATAAAGGAGCATGATAAATGACATTAAGTAATGAAGATTTATTGGCAATCAGCCGGTTACTGGATACTAAGTTCGGTGCAAGGTTAAAACCGATTGAAAACCGAATGGAAAGAATTGAAAACAAAGTGACAAGAATTGAAAATCAAGTGACAAATATTGAAAAACGAGTGACAAGTGTTGAAAACCAAGTAACAAATATTGAGAATCAAGTGACAAATATTGAAGAACGAGTGACAAGTGTTGAAAACCAAGTAACAAATATTGAAAACAAAGTGACAAGAATTGAAAATCAAGTGACGAATATTGAAAACCGAGTGACAAGTGTTGAAGACCAAGTAACAAATATTGAAAATCAAGTGACAAGAATTGAAAATCAAGTGACGAATATTGAAAACCGAGTGACAAGTGTTGAAAACCAAGTAACAAATATTGAAAAACAAGTGACAAATATTGAAAAACAAGTGACAAGTGTTGAAAACCGAGTGACTAGAATTGAAGTTAACTTATTAGAAAACAATGTAATTCCCAGACTTAATACAATTGAGTCTTGTTATACTGATATATATAATCGTTATAAAGATAACGCTGACAAGATGGAAGATACTTTTTCGGATGTGGGACTTCTGAAAAAAGTAGTATCAGAACATAGTGAAAAATTACAGAAAATATCATAATAACCAAATAATCTCTTTTACATAATTCATAATATCATCATAAATGGCTCAAAAACCATTCTCGTTTATATGCATGCCCGCGAGATTTTTTACCTCTTATATCACACGCCCGGCTGAATCACAATGACATATCATAACCTTAATATTTTTCCGGTCATGTGATAAAGTAAATTCTATAAACAAACCGTTACATCTTCCGCAAATAATCAGGTGGTGTAAATGAAATTTATTATCGAAAACAGGTTCTCCAAAAGCTAAAACCAAAGGAGCGTAAGAAAATGAAGAAAGCAACAAAACGTTTATCAGGAATTGCTGCAACAGTAGCTGTTGCAGTTTTACTTATCGGAGGAACCGTCAGCGCAGCCGTAATCTATAACAGCAGTATCCATTTTTCCATAAAAGGTTTGATAGCCGGAGACAATATGGCTATAGTATATAATTCGTAGAATGGTGAGACAGTCGAAATAAATCTGCCGGAAATGTCTGAGGACTCCGTTATATCTTCGATTTCTGAGGAAAAGGGAAGTGCAGACACTCGCTGGCTCAGTAAAAATGTATGGGACGACACTTATGAAGTCTATGATTCCGATGATGCCGTAAACGGGAATAAGGGATATCAGACTACCCGCATTACGGAATATCGCTATGCCGATTAATTTACGGCCGCGGAAGATGCCGGTTTTGAAAAACTGTTTAGGATAAACTACAACGGAGACGTCGCATACTGTAAATATGAAGATTTAGATACGAAGGATACGGGTTTACAGTATTGCCGGAGAGTTTTCCTGCGGAAACGGGCATTTTAACATCAGTCAGCAGAAATTCCCTACAGATGGTACGGATGCAGTTGATGCCGAAGAAGCGCCTGCCTTAATACTCATCACCACCACCGGTGAGACTACTAACGAACGGGAATATTTCTCATCTTCAGGGATTTCTTTTAAAATGAGCGATGATACGGAATTTGGGTGCACGAGAACCACTACGTTGTTCAGGGGTAAGAGCAGTGATACGGTTTTGGAGTTTATTGGTATGACAGAAGAAGAGATTCATGGAGTACTTGATAATATTCAGCCATAAGACGGATTGTGACGGTCGCTTTTAGCGGCCGTTGTCTGTTCTGTTTTCGGTAGTACTTATATAAAAATCAAGTATTTGTATTAAAAGAAATTCTCAAAAACATGCAATTCCCCTGTATCTACAAAATACACCAAAATAAGAGTATCCTGATATTTTTCAAATTTACGCCATCTGTATTCCTGCGAGAAATCCGGCATATACTCATCTGCTGTTCCGGCATCTTCGCAATATTCCAAACATATATTTTCGATATCTGCCTTCGTATCGATTCGAAGCCTAAGCTTTATTTCATTCCGTTTAACAACGTATATACTGTGATATAGACCTTCTCCATGAGGTCCGATTTCAGAATGTTCAATCAAAACTTCTTCCATTTCTTTTTTGTCAGGAAGTACTATTCCCCAATAAGCCTCATGAATAACTTTATCGGTCTTTTCATGCGTTGCCAGTATATATATACTTAATGGGATTCCCACAAAAAAGAATAAAGGAATGCTTATTTCTATAAGAAAAATAATGATGGTTCTTCTTTCATATTTTAGTACGGATAAAAAATTCATAGTACATACCTCCGCGGCTGACCCGTCTGGTTATTTAACTTGTGCAGCTCAGCCGCTTTTGATAATATAACATAATATATTTCGAATGTCAACAAAAAATTATTGTAAAACGATAAAACATTATTGCACCACAATAATTATTGCACGATGGATAATGACTTTATCAGAAAAAATAAATTCTATGTACTATATTAAAATTGTGTGTTAAAATAAGAAATGTTAGTTTGCAGATATAACTTATACGGCAGGCAGCGGTATAGTAGAGGAGTAATACTTATATGACAAGGGTAATGACAATAGACGATTATGATGAAGTATACAGCTTATGGATGTCGATAAAAGGTTTCGGCATCCGCAGCGTGGATGACTCCAGGGAAGGTGTCGAGGCTTTTTTAAAAAGGAATCCACTGACCAGTGTAGTCGATATTGAAGACGATAAAATAGTAGGAGCCATTTTATGCGGTCATGACGGCAGACGCGGCTGCCTATATCACGTATGCGTGGCGGAAGGCTACAGAATGCGCGGAATAGGCAAGGCAATGGTCGTATTCTGCATGAATGCACTGAAAAAGGAAAACATCAACAAAGTATCCCTTATTGCCTTTACCAAAAACGACATCGGCAACGCCTTCTGGAAACAAATCGGCTGGACCGGACGCGAAGACCTGAACTATTACGATTTTACATTAAACACGGAAAATATAACTGCGTTTAATGCGGACTAGAAATAATGAAAACTTCAAAATAGAAGAAAATAACGATACTTTAGCAAAAAATTAATTTACAAAAGTAATAAGTTATTTTATTATTAATAAGAAATTTACAAATTATATTATTAAGTAAAAAATCGTCGCTCGGCAGCGACGATTAAGAGAATGCTTCGCATTCTCAATG
>CAZRKN010000035.1:0-41814 GCA_964600805.1 uncultured Bacteroides sp.
GGATTTCTTCCTTGTTTGGAATCAAAATTGCGAACGTGTTTCGCAATTACCTATTAGTTATTCTGAAATGTTATAAACCCTTTTTCCTCGAATTTTACGATTACATTCATAACATCCCTCTCCACTATCTTTTCATCAAGTTCATCTTTATCAACACAAGCATCAATCAAACGCTTAGTTAATGTATGTACGCTTTCATTATCACAGTTTTCATACAAAAACTTACTTGTATTATTTAATACTGATAAATTTCCATCTCCTCCAAGAATAATCAAATTATCCTCATATTCTAAATTTGGAAGATTCAATGATATGTTTTTAATAAGTTTTTCTCTCATTTATTTTTCTCCGATCATTTAAATTTCTTGATGCAATAAGGCTTTTTAATCTTCAATTCTATCTATACACTCGAAAAGCCTCACCTTCAGAAAACTTCCTACGAAAATATATATTTCCCATTGCATCACAAAGCATCTTCACTTATAGGAGCAATTTAAGCAAAACTAACTTAAACTCGTTTCTTGAGTTCTTTATGCCACCTCCCAAACATCCAATCCCACAAAATTATCCCTGTTGGAATCAAAATTACTAATTTGTTTTTCAATTACCTACGCTAAAATAATTACATCATCGTGTGAAATAATAATAGCTACTAAATTTACTTCAAATGCCTACCATGTAATTTTTACGACATATCTCGTCGATATTCCATATATCTTATTATTTGCTTCTATAAACTAACATTTAACTTATACATGGAGGCGGATTTAGAACGAATTATTCTGAAGAATGAAATTCTTTTCAAAACAAGCTAGAATATTCATACAGAGAATTCCTTTGGAGATTTGAAACAAGATATGCAATTTCGGAGATATTTAAGCAAAGGAACGGCAAAAATATTCGTAGAAAGCACACTGCTCAGCTCGTCGAGAAACATCAACAATCTACATAATAGGATTCATATGGCAGGACTAGGAGCCATTAATTCCACTAAGAAAATAGTGTTCTTAATTTTGCGCCTTTGTTCACCCATCTTATTCCGGAGTCCGGGTGTGGACAGAGCCTACGAAGACTTATAAATACTGAACAATTTTAAGATGCGACATGGTACAAACAAAAGAAAAAAACTAATTAGTCCCTCGCCGAAAAGTGCCTATATTTTAAGTTATCAAAAACAAATTTTCTGACCGTAACTAACGGCTTATTAAAATCCGCTTTATTGACAATTAACAGAACCAATCAAGAATATTTCTTGGATTTTATCTTAAAAACAGCAAAAAGAAGCCGTCGCTCCACGAATATTCGTTCGCTAATGCGACAGCCTCATCCCCTTTATCAATTCATCCAATTTCCAGTATTCTATTTTCCAGCCTTTATCAGCCACTTATCAAACATTTCTCGGAATTCATCAACACGGTCTGCAGGAATCTCTACTGTCAGCTTCTTGACACCCTGCGCTTCGGCATTAAATACGTTTGCAATAGCATCTCGATTCATATTCTTTTTTAATGCGTTCACCTTTGCCTCTGTTATCTGGTCCTTGAAATTGTCATATATCCACTGCTGGGTAACGCCGTCAAAGTATGTAAACTTTAATATCGCTTTCCTTTTCAGCTTTCCGTCGTAGTACAGTTCCTGTAAAGGCTCATAGACATTCTCACTGATCGACAGGTTTTCATAAATTGACGTTTTCTTGATGCCTAACTCCTTCGCAAGTTGGTCTATCCTTTCGCCTTTGCGGTACCGTCTACTTTTGTAGACCTCAATTTTTGATTTGATGATTTCTATTTTCACTTTCTCCGGAAGTTTAGAAAAGTCCCGGTAAAGGTTAGTATCATCTATAACCCCACGGGCTTGTTCCTCACTCAGTTCGTCCGCCGCATATACGATACATGCCGGATAACGATACTTATCTTCATCAAACTCTGGTTCCTCACGGCATTCCTGAATGATTTCACAGCTGATATCATGTCTGTTATGTCCGGCCAATATCATATATTTGCCTTCCGGTCTTTCCCACAAAATAAGGGGTTCCTCGATACCCTTTTCATAAATCGACATCTTCAGCTCAAGATATTTCTCTGCCTGGGTATCTTTCAATCTCGGATATTTGTTCCATTCTTCCGGAGCATCCACCATTTTATCAATGTCGATATGTGATATCTTCTTCTTTCCCTTTTCCGCAATCTCACCAAGGCTTATTTTCTCCATTGTCTTTGAAACATCCTTTGTGGCCGCTTGCGCATTTGCGGATACTTGCTTTAAAAATGCGGCATTATTCACGCTGCCTTTCTTGCCAGCCATTTACCTCACCACCTTATCTGATTTTTCTTTAACCTTCTCTAGCAATTCATCTGCAACTTCTATCATCTGTTTGTTTGCTGAGCAGCTTCTATTGTAAACCCCGAGCGGATAATGTTCCCGCTGCGAATTATCAATATTGGCATCGTTTTTTATGAAACTCTTGAAAGCCAGCCCCGGCGCTATCTCCTCAACGAGTTCAAGAGATTCGGACAAGGACTTCTTCTTACGCATATCCACTTTGTTGTACAGAAATCCCAATATTTTCAGTCTGGGATTATTCTTGCGTACTTCCTCCACCTGTGCCAAAACAGGAGGAACTGCTTTTACTGCAAAAATAGCAGGCTCCAGAGGAGACAATACAAAATCAGCTTCTGCCAGAGCAGCAACATTCATAAGCCCTGCCGTTTTATCCATATCTACAAATATAAAATCATAGTAGTTTTCCTTCCGTATGGTTTTCAAACATTTCTCCCATATACGGCCTCTTATGTTTTGATCCAGCACCCCAAGCTGCCCTTCCAGACCTTCACACTTTGCCGAACCCGGTATAATGTCTAAATTTACATACTCGGTATGTCTTATATACCCCGATTCCATAAAGTCATCACGCATGGAGAATGCCTCATAAAAGCTGACATCAGGCTCTTCAAGATAATTTGGATAAAGGACACTCGACATGTCCGATTGGCTGTCAATGTCGATGCCAAGCACATTATAACCTCTACGTGAAAGTTCATACGACATATTCATTGCCGTCGTAGATTTGCCCGTCCCGCCCTTATGGGTCCACACAACAATTATAACTGGTGATTCAAACCTCATCATCTTCTTGTCCAGTTTTGCTGCCATTGTGTCATCATAGATATTCTGAAGGCTTTCCGGATCCAACTGAGTCGTATCCATAGCCATCAGGTTCTCCAGCTGCCACTGATTCAGCCCCAATGCCCTATGCCAGTCTTTCACATCCCACTTTCTCTGCCTTAACAGAGCCTCCATTTTTTCCTTCCATGTTTTCTCTGACATAATATCTCCTTCCTGCTGAGCGCTGTATCATTTTCTCTAGTGTCACTTTTTCTTTCCTATGTCATTTTTCATGATACTAGATTTTTTTTAATTAATCAAGTTTTCTCTAATTATTTTTTCCGCCGGGCGGAAAAAATAATATCCTAATCATAAATTCTTCCTCCAAAATTCCGCCCGGCGGAATTTTTTGATTAAAAAAGATATGTTTGTCCTGTATTATAAAAATCCATACAGCTTCATGAGTTATTGTACTCAATTTTCCGCTGGGCGGAATTTTAAAAAGAAACCATTACTTGCGCGCGGTAAAATAATTGTATTATACTTTCACTATTGACTATTTATTTTTTAATGAGGGGCATTATCAGGCTTTTGCCTGTTCGTGCCCTTTTCTGCGCACATATGACGCACATGAATCACAGGTTGATTCTAATTAGGACAGGCAAATCGCACTGTCCAACGACTGCTTATCGGCAATCGTGAAAGGAGGATGAAATGTCAAATTTTCGTAACGTCTCCAAAAGAGAATCTTGCCCAATCTGCGGAAAACCCGACTGGTGTTCCATTCAGGAAGCATGTCCATCCACGCAGCTCTACTACTGCCGAAGAATTCTTTCGGGTATAGACATTATAAGTCCGGTAAATAACAGAGAATACGTCTATATAAAACAAACAAGCGACGGTTCCTGCCTCTACAAAGACCGTGCACAATATGATGCCGATCGTGACGAGTGGCTGCTTCAGAACAGCGGATACATTCAGCAGCGTACGCGAAAGGAACACCCAAAGCAGATTCCTTCGGAACAGTCCGAAAAAAGTATGGCTGATGACAATTTATCGGTCCCCGCAAAGCCAAACCATGAGCTCGACCTTATATACCGCTCTTTTTTAAAGCATCTGCACTTAAACAAGATGCATGTGCGGTATCTGGCAAAGGAAGGCTGGCCAATAGAACTGATACAGCGTTCCATGTTACGCTCCCTGCCGGTAAATAACAGTTCCCACTACAACGCTTATGACAGGGAACGCATTACGCTAGAACTGATCCATGAATTCGGTTCCGTAAAGGGCGTGCCTGGTTTTTATCAAAAGCAAGACGGAAAATGGACTTTTTCCGGCACATCCGGAATTCTTATACCGCTATATGATCACAACCACTGCCTATACAGGCTCAGGATACGTTTGGATCATCCACAGGTTGATAACTCGGGAAAGGAAAAGAACAAGTATAATAATTTTTCTTCTTACTTTGAAGCCAAAACGACAACAGGCGCATTGGCGAACGCTTATATAAACGGCTGCCGTTCAGGAAGTCATATAGGACTGTACGACAATCCAGCACTTGATGATTACACCGTCTGCTATATCACGGAAGGAGAAAAAAAGGCCATATATGCCAACCATATTCTCCGCATTCCTGTGGTGTCGATTCCCGGGGTAAATTCATTCAGCAAATTGTTGGAGCAATCAGAAAACGGTTTTAATGTTCTGGATTATCTAAAGTCACACGGCTGCAGAATACTGATTATTGCATATGATTCTGATAAGTATATTAATCAGTCTGTCCTTATGTATGAAGATAAAATTATAGAATTCCTGTCTTCACAGGATTTCCATATAGGGGTCGCATTTTGGAATCCGGGCTTTGGCAAAGGGCTGGACGATATTCTTTCAATCAACATCCGTCCGAATTACGAATTGGTCAAGGAAAATACAGGCGTATAGTTTTACTATATGCCTGTATTGTTTTTCAAAAATTCCGCCGGGCGGAATTTTTCATGTGAGATTCTTATTTTTTCCGCTGGGCGGAATTTTTAACTTTTCCTTGTCATTCCGCCTTTGATTTGTTATACTGTATAAAACATTTTATTATTTATGGTTCTGCAGCATGCAGTCCGTTTATCTAATTCCTAGCAATAGGTCTTATTCACAATTATGAGGACATCTTTGATGTCCTTTTTTATTTTGCCGTATATGTTCAACGGCTATCTTAAACAAAAGGAGGATTTAAAATGAAGAAAAAACAAAGTCAGCCAATCACTGACGAAATACTTTATCAATTAGGAGTATACTTTCCACCAAGAATGACGGCTTCAGAATCATTCTCAAGGAAGACCGATTTCCTTGAAGGCAACCGAATAATCAGCCTTAAAAGGGAAAGCACTTATAAAGCTATGCTCCCAAAATTGAATATGCACAGCTTTCTGAACTTGTCATTTCCAATGGTTGATTATTATTCTGCATCACACTATGACAGCATCATTAAGATCATCGGAAAATTCATTCAGGCAAAATTATGCAAAATTAAGAGCGAGGATTCTCTGGCAGTTCAGGGAATCCCTTTTTTATCTGATCTTGCGGGAATATATAAGGATAAATTATCCTTTTCATTTCCCAGTCCTGAAGAACATAGGGGTGCAGAAATTGCAGCGGCAACGCTGAAAACGAACCATATATTAAGGGTAGAGTTAAAAGGGTCTGAAAAGATTGAATTCTATGGAGGCATCGGTTCCACTTCAAAGAGAAAAATGGGATTTTACCATATGAAAAGAAATCCGAATTACAGCATAGAAATAGCTAATGTCATTGATTTTTTGGCTCATATGTCTGTATGTAATTGTCTTCACTCAATTATTTCGGAAGATATCTCCCCATTAATATCAAATATTTTTTCCAATGAGCTTGATAAACTTAACTTAAACATAAACGATCAAGCTCACTATAACCCTTTAATACGATTTCTTAAGGACAAGGAAGCCGTACCATTAGAATTGCTATTCAGAAGAATTAGCAGGCAGGACGGACGCCTTCCGTCATATTACTACAGCCCTGATTATGAGCTTTACTCTAAGCTGGTTCACCTGTTTTATCAGGTCGCAGATGTATTTCAGGATGTACAAAACGAATTCCAGCACAGGGAATCCCTTCACAAAAAGATTGCAACAGCATACATCACCAAAAAGAACATACCTTTATCTATCCAGAAAGCAATGGACAGCTCCGGCTTTCATAACTACTTCGGGTATGTAGAATTTGATGAAGATGTAGACTTAGATGCAGTCAGCAAAATAGAAGAGGAGTACAAGGCAATCAACAAGCAGTATTTTTCTGGTTCCAGCTTCATGGAAGTAACATTGCGTTTCCGGAAACTCGGAAAACACAAGGCAAGCGGTCTGTACTATCCGAGTATACGCAATCTATGCGTAGACATACAGACCCCGTCTTCATTTATACACGAACATTTCCATATGCTGGATGAGCAGCTTGGTGATTTATCCCTTGAAGTAGATTTTGATGCAATTGTAAAGACATATAAGGCAGCATTCTTAAGGGAAATGCAAAATCTTGACCCTGTAGTAACAAAGAAACTGAAAGGTTCCAGTAAGTATAATTTAAAGTATTTTTTCCGCCGGGCGGAAATTTTTGCAAGATGCGGAGAGATATACTTCAACCGGATTCTTAATGTGAAAAGCTCATTATTAGAGCCTTCCCTTACATATGCCTATCCTGAATCAGAGGAACTGAACAGGCTTATTGAAAAATATTATGAACAGCTTTTAAACGAGCTGTCAAACAGTGCAGCCCTAAAACGGGCAGTTTAATAAAAGGAGGTACTTATGTCAAAGAACATCTATATTTCAGGAATATCTGATTTTTTTACTAAGACAATCGAAGAATCTTTTTATGTAAGAAATATTACAGAAAAACAGACAAACGAGAGTAAGAAAAGATATTTAGAAGTCCTGCTTCAGGATTCTACCGGCACAATTTTCGGTACAATATGGGAAGAATACATTGAAGCAGAATATGAAAGCTATGTGGGAAAGGTGGTTCAGATTAATGGAATGGTAATTCAGAACCAGGATGCATCTTATCAATTAGTGATTACCCATATGGCGCCTTTGGATGAATATCTGTATTCAGATTACGTTAACGGCATATCCGAGAAAGACACAAATAGTTACCTTGAATTGCTCCATAAATACATCGGGGCCGTCAAGTCACCAAATTACCGTAATCTCTTACATCATATCTTTACAAGTATTCCTGATTTTGAAACACTCCCTGCAACCTTGAAAGGGCATCATAACTTTAACGGAGGGCTTTTGGTATACAGTGTGAGCGTCACATGTCTTGCAAAATACATGGCTTATTCACTGGAAAAATACAATTTAAACCCATCTTATTCCCTGCCTTATAACAGCGATCTTGTTATCGCCGGAGGGCTGCTTCACGCAATCGGAACCGTGAACATGCTAAAGCCGTTTCCGGAAATGAAACGTATTCCGGAATCAATCCCATTGAATCTGCATGAACTTACGATTCAGTATCTATGCCGGATGCTCTCGCAGAATGACGGATTTAATCTGACAGAAGAGGAAGAAAGCCTTTTGATGCATACAATCGGCTGCATATATGAGAGTACCGACAGGAAACCAATGATACGCGAAGCTATTATTTTAAAAAATGCCATACAGCTTCAAAGTGATGTTTCTAAGCTTGAATACTTTTTATTCAGCAATCAGGACAAGTGCGGTTCGGTATTCGATCCCGCGCTTAATAATTATATTTACATACAAAAAGAGCCTACGGATAATGGATAAAACTTTTATAGGGAATGATGAAGCATTCCTTAATCTAAATTCTTATGCCCGGTCCCAAAATCCCGGTCCCCTCATATTACTGGGGAAAAGGGGTCTTGGCAAACGGCAGGCAGCAATGGAGGTCATCGCACAGCTTATGGGATGCGGCAGCGATGAGCTGTATAAAAATCCCGACTTTTTCCTGCTTGACAGACAACAGGATACCATAAAGGTAGAGGATGTTCTTGCTCTCCTTGATAAAAGCTCCCTTGCTGCGTTAAAGGGAAAAAAATTCTTTTTGGTATGCAATGCGGAAAACATGAACGTTCAGGCACAAAATAAGCTGTTAAAATTACTGGAAGACAAGAACCACACAAATGTCCTTATTTTCCTCTGTAATCAGGATGCTTTGCTAGAAACGATAAAAAGCCGCTGCAATATCATTTCATTTGACCCCTTATCCATAGAAGAGATAACACCATACTTCTTAGAAAAGGGCATTGCTCAGGAAGAATTACTGTTTGCTGCTTATCTGTGCGACTTTTGCCCCCATGCCATTGAAAATATGGGTGATTATTATCCCGCATTACTGGAAACCTGCAAAAACCTTATGCAAGCACGGAAAAAAGAAGATTTTTTCCGAATACTCCATCTGATCCGGGAGAAAGACCCAGAAAATTTCTATGAAGCACATTCGGCACATTATTGGGTGGCGCTGCAGATGTTTTATTACCTGTTTGAACAGCTGTTGCTGCAAAAGCTGAAGATTGCAAAGAGCGATAACAGCATGGGATTTGAGAGACTTAGCGAGCTTTATTCATTGTCTCATATCTATCAGATCTGTTCTGCACTGTCAGCCCATCAGAAGCAATGGCAAAACAGCAGCTATTCCAAAAATGATTTTTTTGATCTGATACGATGCATGGTAAAAGAGCAGTAGCATCCTGTGTTGGATGAACCATAATAAAAGGAGGAACCTAATGCTATATAATTTATACCGCCCGAAAGACTTTACCGAGGTCAAAGGGCAGGAGGACGTGCTTATTACATTAAAAAAGCAGTCTTCCTCTCAGAAATTCGGACATGCCTATCTGTTTGCCGGCCATAGGGGTACCGGCAAAACGACAATAGCGCGAATTCTTTCAAAAGCTGTAAACTGTGAACACCCGACAGAAGACGGTCCCTGCGGGCAATGTCCTAACTGCCAAGCATACGGCACAAGCCTTGATGTGCTGGAACTGGATGCCGCCTCTAACAACGGAGTTGACAAAATAAAGGAAATGCTGGCACAGACAAAATACCGTCCCGTCCAGCTTAAAAGAAAAGTATTTATCATAGACGAGGTTCACAACCTATCAACTGCAGCTTTCGACACGCTTTTAAAGCCACTGGAGGAACCTCCGTCGTACTGCGTATTTTTACTCTGTACGACGGAACTGCATAAAATACCTGTTACAATACGGAGCCGGTGCGAGGAATATGTTTTCCATCCAATCGCGCCGGAACCTATGAGGGAACGCTTAAAGGAAGTACTGAAAGAGCAGAATGCAGTTTGTGAAGAAGACGCACTTAATCTTATTATACGAAATGCCAACGGCGGGTTACGTGATGCCCTAGGCATATTGGAGCAGCTCTTGACAAGTACTGATAACAATATCACGACAGAGGCTGCAAAAAAAAGACTGGGTTCATTGGACAGCGACCGCATTTTGGCAGCATTGTCTGCAATATCTGCTTATGACACCCAATCCGCCCTCAACTGTCTGGACGAATTGACAGGGCAGGGTAAATCGCCCGCCTTGATAACGGAATCCATATTGTCTGCTTTAATGGATATCATCACCATTAAGACCACCGGACAGCCGGAGTCCGTGCTTCACAGCAAAGATTACGTGCAATCTGCTTTAGAAATCGGCAATGGCATGAGTTTTGAACGCCTTTACTGGCTGTGTGAACAGTGCTGTGATTTGAAGGGTTCCATAAGAGGCAGCGTAAATCCAATTATGGATATCAAGCTCGCACTTATAAAAATGAGCAACCAAGAACTTACAGACAGCGACCCCGCAGTTATGTCAGCCACCATCCGGAAACTGGAGCAGGAGCTTGCAGAACTTAAATCTACGGTAAGAAAACTGATGAATGCCCAACCTGCAAACAATTCCAGTTCAAATGCAGTGCCTCATGCTGGAGAGCAGTTCCACACAGCGGATCAGAATGACGTGCCTTTTGAAACACCTTCCGACCGCCGGCAGTTTACAGACGAGGAATTGTATTCTTTATACGCAGATAACTACCGGGAGGAAGATGAGTGGGAAGGAGGGATGCAATCAGACAGACCGGAAGCGCCGGAAGGAGAGGAGATAGGAAGCTCCGACTCCACACCAGCTTCCGCTCTGTTTAAAATACGACCCTAAATATCTCCCCGCAGTCTATAAACCAAGTATAATAGAGGAATGGTACCTGAAGCATTGTCTTGAACGGCATCTGGATAGCCCTTTGTTTTCCGCGGCAATAAACTGCTGCAGAAAAACAGGGGCTTTTTCCTACGAAACAACGCTTTATCCGGTATTCCTGATACTAAAAAAATACTTATCTGTATATGCGGAACTTTCCATGATACAGGTCATTTACCTTGGCAATTCTGTTACTCTGTATTCCTGACAGAATTGCATAAAAATAAACCAGTACTGCAGGTGCCATAAACGGCACCTGCCTTTTTAAAAGGAGGAACATATGAATCAAATATCATTTGCACACCTGCATTCCCATACGCCTTACAGTCTGCTGGACGGTTCAAACAAAATTACCGAATACATAAAACGCGTTAAAGAGCTAGGAATGAAAAGCGCGGCCATCACGGACCACGGGGTAATGTATGGAGTTGTGGATTTTTACAAATGCGCAAAGGAAGCCGGGATTCATCCTGTCATCGGGTGCGAAGTATATGTCGCCCAGGATTCCATGTTAAACAAAAGCGACCGCGGTTATTATCACCTTGTACTGCTTGCTGAAAATAATGAAGGCTACCAGAACCTTATCAAGCTGGTATCGCTCGGCTTTACGGATGGCTTTTATTACCGCCCCAGAATCGATTTTAAGGCGCTTTCTGACCATCATGAGGGTTTAATCGCACTGAGCGGCTGTCTGGTCGGAGAAGTGCCTAAAAAGCTCTCTAAAGGTAATTACAAAGGTGCTTGTGAGACTGCGTTGCGGTACCAGTCGCTTTTTGGCAGGGATAATTATTTCTTAGAACTGCAGGACCACGGAATTCCCGAACAGAAAAAAATCAATCAGGAACTGATACGGATGCATAAAGAACTGGATATTCCTCTGGTCGCCACAAATCACAAATGATGTGCATTATACAAGGAGAGAGGATGCAGAGGCGCACGATGTCCTTTTGTGCATTCAGACAAAAAAACTACTGGAAGACAAAGACCGTTTGCGCTACGAGGGAGACCAGTACTATGTAAAGTCACCTGAAGAAATGTACCGGCTCTTTCCTGAAATTCCCGAAGCTTTGGAAAACACGGAAAAGATAGCGAACCGTTGTCAGGTCGAATTTACTTTTAACAATTACCACTTGCCGCAGTTTGAACCCCCGAAAGGATATGATTCGTGGGAATATTTAAACAAACTGTGCAGAGACGGGCTTATGGAACGCTATCCCGATTGTTATAAAGAGCATGAGGACAAACTTTTTTATGAGCTTAATACAATAAAAAAGATGGGTTTTGTCGATTATTTCCTGATCACATGGGATTTTATCAATTACGCCAAAGGAAATGGCATACCGGTTGGTCCCGGACGCGGCTCCGCTGCCGGCAGCCTAGTTGCGTATTGTTTGAAAATTACAGAGGTTGATCCTAAAAAATACAACCTGCTTTTTGAACGTTTTCTTAATCCGGAGCGTGTAACCATGCCTGATATTGATATTGACTTCTGCTATGAACGACACCACGAGGTAATTGACTATGTTGTGTCAAAATACGGCAAGGATCACGTTGCACAGATTGTTACCTTCGGTACCCTTGCCGCTAAAGGCGTAATCCGGGATGTCGGACGAGTTCTCGGGATACCGGCTTCAACAGTTTCCCAGATAAGCCAGCTTATTCCAACGGATGCAAAAACCACGCTTGACAGCGCTCTTACAGATGTGCCGGAACTTAAGAAAAAATATGAAAGCAGCGATGCCATACGGAAGCTGATTGACATTTCAAAATGCCTTGAAGGTCTGCCGCGGCACACTTCTACACATGCTGCGGGTGTTGTTATCTGTCCGAAAGAAGTTTCGTCCTTCGTGCCTGTCTGTATCTCCAGTGAGGGAGCTTTGACAACACAGTTTGTTATGACCACCCTGGAAGAACTCGGGCTGTTAAAAATGGACTTTCTGGGTCTGCGTACATTGACAGTAATACAAAAAGCAATAGACACAATAAAACAGAACTATAATACGGAGGTTACGTTTGATTACCAGGATCCCTCTGTTTTCCAGTATATCAGCACCGGGCAGACAGACGGTATTTTTCAGCTGGAAAGCAGCGGCATGAAAAGCTTCATGCGGCAATTAAAGCCGCAAAATCTGGAAGATTTAATTGCCGGAATATCTCTTTACCGTCCGGGACCTATGGATTTTATCCCCAAATATATCAGCGGAAAAGCAGACCCAGCAAGCATCACCTACGAGATTCCGCAGTTAAAGGAAATACTCGACCCTACTTACGGATGCATCATTTATCAGGAACAGGTAATGCAGATTGTCCGGGCTCTGGCCGGTTATAATTACGGCCGGGCAGATCTGGTAAGGCGTGCAATGTCTAAGAAGAAAAGCAAAGTCATGGAGGAGGAAAGGAAGGTGTTCCTTTCTGGTAATGAACATGTTATAGGCTGCATAAACAACGGTATCTCAGAGGATGCAGCAAACAGAATTTATGACAGTATGATTGACTTTGCCAAATACGCTTTCAACAAGTCCCATGCAGCAACTTATGCCGTAATAGCATACCAGATGGCTTACCTGAAATACTATTACCCGGCAGAGTTTCTTGCCGCACTGATGAGTTCCGTACGGAGCGACGCAGGAAAGACCGCAGAGTACCTTCTTTTAAGCCGGCAGCTGTCAATTCCCATAACAAAGCCGGATGTCAATTGCGGAAATCTGGATTTTACGGTTCGGCAGAGTGCAATTATTTACTCTCTGGCATCTATCCGCGATGTTGGCGATAACTGTGTTTCAGACCTATGCGCGGAACGTTCAAAAAAACCTTTTCAGGACATGAAAGACTTTATATCTCGCATGAATTGCTATAGTACCTTTAACAAAAGGACTATAGAGGCACTAATAAAATCCGGAGCTATGGATTGCTTTGGGCATACAAGAAAGTATATGATGGAACAGTATCCCGAAATTTTGAACAGGATCAGCTATGAAAAAAAGAATGGAATGGCAGGCCAGACCCCGTTATTCAACCTATTTGCAGCCCAAAAAACTGTGCAGGAAGAAGAGTTTCCGCTTTCAACACTGCTTGCGGACGAAAAAGAAGTTCTTGGCATTTACCTGAGCGGACACCCTTTGGATGAACTCTATCTGCAGTGGATTTCCGGAGTAACAGCCAAAAGTACTGATTTTCAGCATTCGGAAGATAACTGCGTTCTGAAAGACGGGAAAACCGTCACAGTCGGTGGGATAATCTCCTCAGTAACTGAAAAACAGACCGCCAGAAAAAGAAGATGGCAATTGTCACACTTGAGGATCTGGTTGGCAGTATAGAGGTGGTTGTTTTTCCGCAAAAGTATGATGATTACTGTGAAAAGATGAAAGAAGGGGAAAAGGCGTTTTTTACCGGAACTGTAAAGAGTGAGGATGATAAGAATGCAACACTTATCTTTGAAAAAATGATGCCGATAAACGCTTCCATTTCCGAATTATAGCTTCAGTTTTCTAATATTCAGGAGTACGAAAGACTTAACCAAAAACTGGAGCAGCTTTATCCAAAGTATAGCGGCGATGTTCAGATAAAGATATACTTGAAAAATACAAGAAAGGTAAAATGTCTGGAAACAAACCGTTTTTTGGTTAATGAGGAATCATGGAATTCTTTATGCGATTTATTGGGACAGGAAAATGTAAGACTTAGATAATTTAATAGCATGTACGGGAGTTGGTTGACAGCTCCCGTATTTTTTTGTTGTACATAATGTAAATCGGATATATAATATAATCGTCTATGGTTCTCTTTCATCATATAGATAGATATAAATGGATGAAGAGGGCTGTCATCTTATTCATTCTTTATCATATATTAAAACAAATATTAATCAGATATTAAAACAGTAATTGGTAAATGGATGTTCCAAAACCCCGGTAAAATCAATGAATAGTGGAAATTTTGAGGGAAGCGGTTAGGAAAAAGTGGAAGAAAATCCACAAATAGGGGGTTAAAACATCATATTTGTAGATGAAATATTTTCTGAAATGGATGAAAACTTAGTGATAAAGGATTAATATAAATGTAATGTGGATGAAAACTTTTAAAGTGTGGAAAACATTTTCGGGTAGGACAGACAAAAACAGGTAAAATAAGAGGAAAATTAAAGGAAAATCGGAAAAAATAGAGAAAAAAAGGAAAAAAGGACACAACAAAAAAACCCCCTATGATGCAAAAACATTAAAAACGGACATAAAGCGGATATAATGGCGGGTCAGGGCTCCAAACGATTCCACTAGTCTGTGCTTTGCTATGTAGTTATTATATATAAACGAGATTGCCTGTTTTACCATATTCAAGTTGTACTGGATGCACATTGATGCCAGATCACGATAATCATCATTAGTAAGTATCAACGCAGGGTACTGGCAGAACGAATCGATGGAGAACATGGTTAAAAGAGCCTCTGTACGCTCATAATCAGCGTAAGGCCCATTGTCATTTGCAAGCTCCAGCACATCATTGAGTCGGTCAACATGATCTTTAATTTCCTGCTCGCTTTCCAAAAGCATAGCTTTACGCATATTCTTCTTAGAATATTCCTGCTTCATACTGAAAGTTACGGAACTGTCTGAGAAAGAATATTGGAAAATGGCATCGCCCTGCTCCAATGCTTTACGGATAACATTGCGCTTGCAATATGATGGGAGAAAACCGCGTAATTTGTCAAATGTAGAGGTAACATCCGTTAAATTCGGGTTTGCAGCGTCATAAGCGGAGGCATTATCCACTTCAAGAATTCCCTTTATTGTTAGGCGGAGCGTATTTAGATGATCGATAGCCAACAGTTCGGAGAGCATGCTGTTTGACAGACTGAGATATCCCCGTCCGCCCTCGCTTGCCGGCTTATGATAATTTTTATATTCCGGTATGTATACATTGATATGGTTATCAGAAATACCGGAATTGCAAAAGTAGCAGTATTCATAGGAACTCAGGATTTCGTTACTGAAACGAATCGTGGCAGGAGTGCAGTCGAGAAGTTCAGCAAGTTCCTTTATGCTTACGTTTTTGATGAAACCAAGTGCATCAGGTTGCAGGAAATGATATGTAATAAAGAGCTTGATGGCGTTCGCCTTAAGGGTCGGCTGGTAGCCATAACGGTTTTTCTCATTGATATACTTTGTATGTGTAATGTAAACACTTTCCCACACAGCCTGGGAGCATGTCCTGCACTGCTCATTCAGTGTATCGCAGACTTCTGTAACTCCTAATGCGGAAAATTGGCACTTTAATTTACATATTTCACAATTATGGCATCCGGACTTTTCTTCGTTTAATTTATCTTCAGATTTTTCATAGACTTCTTTATAATTTTTTTGAAGTCCGATTGCTTTTGAAATAACCGCCTTACCGATGCGTGCATAGCTGTTCAGTTCCAAAGTAGCGCTCCTTTCCATACCTATGTAAAATAGATATTGTATTTATCCATACCACTGAATACATAATATGGTATCTTCAAGTTGCATTATAAAATGTTTTAGCAGAAATGTAAATCATACCAAAAAGGCGAAAAAAAGAGTATCAGTCTTTGAAAAAGCATGAAATTACGGCAGTTTATGAATGATATATAATTGGCGAAGAAAGAGGCATCATTTTTCGAAAGTGAAGTGCTTGAGCGGTTTAGCAAAAAAAATATTGTCTAAAAAATTTTTTTTGATTTTTTTTGGTCGAAAAAATAGGTATCAAAAGTTTATATATTCTGTAAATTGAGATTTTTGTGTAAAAAAGGCGAAGAAATAGGTATCAAAATGATAATAAAATGCAATGAAGATTAGTTTTCGGGTTAAAAATTTTTTTTAATAATCATTTTCTTTTGACAATAACGGCGAAATTATTGGTTTCATTTTAATTTTTTATGTGAACTGGCGAAGAAAACAGCATAAAAAAAGCTATTTGGCGAAAAAAAAAGTATCATTTTCCAATTTCTAATACAGGGAAATACATAATGAAGCTATCTGATGAAGACAAAAAAATGATGCTTGAGAAAAAGGCGAAAAAAATGGTATCATTTTTTTAAAAATAATTGACTTTAATCCATTATTAATAAAAAGGCGAAAATAGAGGTATCATTTTTATTAAAATAATGAAATTTGGTGAATTACGCGTTAAAAATTTAATTATATATATATCATATATTAAAGATAACATTTCTGCCAAAATGAATTTTTTTGATAAATAAGAATAGCAGCATAGCAAGATCCAAAGCTGCCAATATGTACCGCCAGGTATTTTCATAACTAGCGAAGAAAAAGGTATCATTTTTGCAAAGATTGGATAAATAGTGCTTTTGTCAGGACATCAGCCTGAATAATTACTGAAAAAATATTAAAAATGGCGAAGAAAAAGGTATCAAAAATTACCGGTAAGTACTCATATAATGAATAATATTAAAAAAGGCGAAAAAAGTGGTATCAAAAAATAGTAAGATTAAGAAATATTGCAATTGACCGAGTGGGTTAATGGATTAGCGATAATAAAAAAGGCGAAGAAAAAGGTATCATTATGTCAAAAAGAGTATAAAAATAAAAGAAAATGTAAAATTGGCGAAATAATTAGCATCAAAAATATGGATTTCGGATAATGGTTTTGATGAAACATATAATGACCATAATAGTCAATATTGATAATAATAAAAAAGGCGAAGAAAAAGGTATCATTTTGACAGAAAAGTGCAAAAAACTGAATAAAAAGTAAAAAAGCGAAGAAAAAGGTATCATTTTTAATAAGTTATGCATAATTGCGGAAAATATTACTGTACAATGCCTTGCGCACAATAAGATTCAGTGTATGATTGATTACAACTGTGGTAAATGATAATATATTTATTGGAAATATATATTTTACAATATAAAAAATGAGTAGGAGGTATTTATAATGTCAGAACAGACATACCATAAAGTACAGATGATAGGCTTCGCGTTATCTACTACACCTGGCAATCTTCATTCTATTGAGGAAACCAGTGATGACGGACGTTATTTGGGAATTGATGATATAGAGAAAGACATATTGGCTCGACTGGATTTGGTGAAACAGGCAATAGAAAATGCATACGAGATGCATGATAAAAGCAGCGATGTCCTGAAAATATTTACAATACCGGAATTTTTCTTTAGAGGTAACAAAGGGGCTTATTATGGAACATCGGATTCTATTTTTTATACATACTTTCAAAATTTTATATCATCCGTTCTTTCACAGGAAAAATATAAAAATTGGATCTTTGTGTTGGGAACACTGATAACATCAAATATGAGGGTAGAGCTGGATCAGGAACCCACCAAAACTCTTTTTCCTATAGGAGATTCGCTTTTAGATGTTTATTATCGTTTACATCCACTTGAAGAAAGAACTGCTAAACTTGGGGGCAGGGCAGAGAATCTTGTATCGTTAAGCAACCTGCTAAAACTTGCAGATGAAAAAGAAAGTGTCTCTTTATACGGAAAAACCGAGATTAGAGGTCTATCTATGGAGGAGCAGCCCAGAGACAGTTCATATATTTCCATTTTGACGGCTACACTCAATTATTGTGATATGACGGCAGATATTGAGGTAAGTAACTGCTGTTTTATAGTTGAAGGCGGAACAAAGAACCCTTCCATTTTTTCAATCCAAAAGAAATATAAATCAAAAGAAGATTTTATCTTAAATGGAATTGAAGGAAATTACACTCAAAGTATAACATGCTATCCGGAAATACCGGAAAAAACAGAAGTTAAAGAAGAAAATGGAGATCCATATAGCATATTTACCTATCACGGCATTCGTTTTGGTGTGGAAATCTGCCTTGATCATGGGCGGGGACGATTAGTTCAGTCCCATAAACATTGGAATGATGGATTGGTCGATGTACAGTTGGTAATTTCATGCGGAATGGATATTCGTCCGGGCTCAGTAGTTGCAGGAAAAGACGGTATAGTATTTAACTGTGACGGGGAGTACGTTCTGGATGGTAGAGCCGAGAATGGAGAGCACTGCCATACTATGATGCAGATAGTTGACCAGCCTGTAAGTCAGGATAACCCAGCGGTGCTATCAGAACATATAAGCCTGGATGATAAGGAAAAAAGAATTTTTTCTTATACAGGAGATTTATATCCATGTAAAACGTATCAGATACATGTTTATCCGGCAGTGGAGTTGCCAAGATAGTAGATATTATGAATAATTTGTCCATTACTTGCCAGACAGTAAAAATAGGGTTGTCGTACTAAATGCGACAACCCTATTGCTTGTTATTTCATAATAAATGGGAAAAATATAATTTATTTTATACCACTTTATTTCGTTACGACAACAACCCAAATTTATGTTTCAACTGTTCAATCTGCTTTTGGTATGGCAGATCGTAAGATGACAACAACTTGCCTCTGATAAAATTTTTGTCATATTCCTTGTTGAAATCTTGAAACAAAGCGTCAAGAGTTTTTATTGCATCATCAAAGTCAATGTGAACAATGGATTTTGTGCCGTTAATCGTAATTTCAATATCTGGAATATAAACGCGTAAATTTTTTGCTCCCTCATCAACAGTAATTTTTTTACCATTTTCATTCATCATATCCGCTTCTAGCGATACGATTCTATTGCTGTTCAGTTGAAATGCATCAAACAGTTCCTGTGTTCCGAATATCAGATTCCCTCCTATTATTGTGCCAACCGATTCAAAATCAGAAAATGTTTCGAATACATCACTGATTCCAGTCAGCATATCTTGCTGTGGAATTTGACGTCCTTTTGATACAATGTAGAAATCAGCAAAATTCCCCGGGGCAATCTCCCCAGTTTTTCCTGAACCCACAGCCTGTGCAGGAATCCTGCTTATCATATCTAAAAAAATATCATTTATATTTTTAGGAGCCATATTATTGTATAAATATTTCATGGCAAACTCTTGCGCAAACTTAGCTTCATCCCAGATATGCTTAGAGCCGCTGGGAGCCCAGTCGGAGCCTAAACAAACCAATTCGGGACGGATTTTGCTTAAGAGATATTTCGGTGTATCATCATAGAGCAGTAGATTGGATACTGGTGACCACACAATTCGAATCGAACATTCATTGATAAAATCGATATCGTCTTTATCATTCAAATCAATTCCACAGCCATGAATCAAAGTCAATCTTGATGCGGCCACCTTATTAGCATAGTTATCAATGCTGCGTAGTTCAGCTTTTAGAAGTTCAAATTCTTTTTTGGAATATGAATCGATTCCGTATCCCAAGCCTGCACCTGCCCGCAGATTGCCTGCTCGCCCTTCCGCAAGATGAACTAGATAGCCGCCGGATTTTCTGCGAATATCATCAACGGAATTATTCTTCAGAAGTTCCAGATATTCCTGAAAGTAACTTTCTTTGGTACTCTGATTCACTGGTTCAGTTATTTCCCAAGTACTTGTATCAATGGGAGGATGAAAATAATCTTCCTTTCTTCTTCCTTCCGTCTGCTCTTCTTCCTTGATTTTTTCAATATTAGGCTTGAAAAAGTCTATGATACTGTTTATTTCTTGTTCATGACTTAATCCCATGTCGGAAGAAACGCCAGTACTGCGAAGTAAAATATGCTCAATCCTGCGGTAAATCTTTTCATTTTCATATGCGTAATAGCTTATTTCTGTAGATTCTTGAAGGGCAGTAGTGCCGCCGGCAATCGCCTGTAGTTCCGAGAAAAATTGAATAACTGTATACGAATCCTCATTTTTACCGGCACCGGAATATTTACTCCAATTATCAAATATATAGTTAAATAAATTTTTTATATCATCAGAATACTCTGTGCAGTTGCGCCACTCATGTCGGTTGTCCCATGGCTGCTCCACCGGACGTGTCCAAATTGGCATCATATTATAGTCGATATGATTATGTATATCAATTAATCCAGGGAAAATATGGCAGGGATTATCAGGGTTATCTAAGCGGATAGCTAACAAATTGTCGTAACGGTTTTTCAGTTCTTTTATATGCTCATCTATATTAGTATCTGCACTGAGTGTTAGAACTTCTCTTATAATCCCGTCTTGAAAAATAATAGTTGCCTGAGTTTCTTCATAATTCTGCGACGACCTTCTTAATGTGCAAACGCCTCCAATCAAAGCAGTTACCCTAGAGTTACTTTTTAAAATCATTGAATTATTTCCTTTCTGATTAATAATATTGAAAACAGATTTTTTCTACAGGATTCTCTTGTCAGCATACATCAAATCTTATTATTTCCTTTATTCTATATGTTTTGTGTATGTTCGTCAATAATGACTCACCTCTGTCACAGAATAAACGCATGAATGGTTACTTTTCACGGGGGGTAGGGAAAGTAACGGCTATAACGGAATTTACCTTTCAAAGCTGTTAAAAAGTGTTGACTTTTGATTTATGTGGTGCTAATCTATAGATAGAGATATAGCTTTGCAAGAAACGAACTACGAAAACGTTGCGCTTAGTTATATGAAAAGGTTACGATTGTAAGGAACTATACCTTATGATGTACGGCGATAGAGAGTTTGATTTTATTGCTGTGCATGTTTGCACAGTTTTTTATTTTAAATCAAACCTCCTTGTAGGCTATATCTCACATTATACCTATAAGGAGGTTTTTTTATGAAGAACAAGGAGTTTCGTAGATTGGTTCCGATGCAGGTCTTGAGAAGATCTAGGAACTATCCCACCATCGTAGTGGTCGGTCCCACCGGTGCAGGAAAGAGTACTTTGATTTATGCGCTCATAAATCACAAGGTAGTCGGAATGATGCAGCTTGGTATCGGGGAATCTAGTCAGACCACAATTATTCCCGCAAATATCGTGTTTGATGAAAGAATTGATAAGGAAGAACACTTTGCACTGCAGATTAAGTTTAAGGGCTTTTCTGAGAAGGATGTAGACATTGAACTTGTCCCGCTTCTGGCAGATGTATTCTTTGCTTCGGACAGAGATTCAGAGGAAACACTGGATTCACTTGATGATGAATGGCTCCAGAGAGTTTTGGAGCCTGAAAGTACCAGATATCATCTTGGCAGTTTCTTTGACACAGAAGAAATAAGAGATAAGATTCTTCTTGAATTAAAAGAAGCAATTTCAGCGCCCCTAACAGAAATGGAGCAGAACGCAGACGAACTGGATGGAAAGATTGCTGAGATACGAAAGGCTCTTGCTGATTCTAAAACTAAGCCAAAGGCTATTAAAAGAATAGCATTCGAAGAATTATGGCACGAGCTGTCTATAGACAACCTGATGGATTATGCGCGATTTCTGAGTGAACTTGGTGTTGAGATTCAGCTTGAGTTGCATGAACTTACAGGCGCATCAATGACGGGCACATTTGAAGCAGAATATAGTACGTTAAAGGATGATGCCCATCCGTATGGCGGGGATATCTTAAGGGCACTATTCAATGCCAAAGCCCCATATAGTCTGATTATTGAAGAAATAACGCTTGTATGTAAACCTCGTAGGGAAATGTTGGAAGCTCATGACGAAAAATGGCCTATGAGATTTGTGCTTCGTGATACGATGGGACTTAACCAGATTGGAATTGATGGCGGAAGCATCAAAGATGCGCTGGAGATTGCAGTTGCAAGTAACCCTGATGCTATATTGTTCCTTTTGAGTCTTAATGAAAGAGAAGATGTGATTGCAGAAGCATGCAGGGCAATACAGGAACGCAGCCAGAGAAAGAATGACACTGCGATACCAAAGAATATTATTTTTACCAAGCCGGATCGTTTTATTTCAAATATTATCAACAAAGAAAACCGTGAAACTGTAGAACTGACACAGGCAGACTACAATGCTTATATTGGTGGTGCGACGGAAAAGGTGGACAGAAAGATTGCCAGTATAGTGAATGCATTTATTTCTCCTAAAGATTATACCTGGTTATCACTTAGGTATTTGGAAGAATCAATCGATCCGATACAGATTGCGCTAAAGAATAACGAGAGCGAGATGCTAAAGCGGTTTAAACCGGAAGGTCTGTATGATATCATGGCAAAACATATTGATGATATTCAGATCAGTAGATTGCCTTATGGATTGAAGGAAGCACCGTTTGTAACTGTTGAAGATGATACAAGACTGGCTATTGAGATAAAAGTAGATCCAAAATGGTATCAGGGGATAAAGGACGAAGTAATCTCCACGCTTACCGAAGATAAGGCGATTGTAAACGGATACACAATTACAACCAGCTATAGGATTAGTGGAAGAAGTGTGGTTGCATATTACAACAGACTTAGAGTGGGCCTTGGTCATACGACAAATGCGAAGGTTTTTGGTAATTTCAGCATTAATATGAAGGGGCTTATGGGAAGAATCCTTCATAAATTTATCGAAAACATTGATACCTTGTATGAACCTTATGTTGTTAGCACCATCGCAGACAACCTTTCAAAGGAAGAAGTAGATAAACTGGTAGCCTTTTTCGATGAGGACGAAGCCATATCGGCAAGACCATTGATTGATGCCAATCCTGAATTGCTGAAAGGTCTGGATGAGAAGACTCTTGCAGTTCAGAAACTTCACAAGGCCTTTAAGATCTACTTTGAGAACATATATCGATTTAATACATTGCTTGATAAGATTGCATTTAGAATTTCTTATGGTAACGAAGAAATCAAAACGATGATTGATGAAATATATCAGAAGCCTATTTCTTATGATGCTACTATCAGGGAGATGCAGGATGCATATAAGAAGCTTTTTGGGACTGAGCATTTCTTGGATATAGTTACAGAAGAGATTGGTAATGCCATGACAGACATGATCAACGATATTTTTGTAATCATGTAAGGAGGCAAGACTATGAGCCTCGGTGTAGCTACCGAGGCTCTTTTGACGTCAGAATGATGTCACAGATATTAAGAAGTTGATGCCAAAATGAAGTTTCTACCGAAAAATTCAGACTGTAAATATATTGAGTATTGTGTCTGAGATATTGATTTTACTTATTTATATAGCTTCGCCCCAAAATGTTGGTCGTCCTGATCGCACTGGTGGCATTATTTAAGAACAGTATCACATCGTTTGCAAATACGTTGCTCAAAAAGGTAACAAGCTATGCAAACAATATATAATGCGTACATGACAGTATAGCCTTTATATTTATTAAGGATATTAAATCAGAAATTTCCTTTACACTATCAGTAAAACAAAATAAGCTGCCACTTCACATATTATTGTTAAAGTGCCAGCCATTTAATAAATATAAGTTTAGCCCAAAATATCTTCTAATTCCATTTGAGTACCATTCCCCGTTTCATAATTTTTAGGGATAAGGTCCGATTTCTCATCATCTGTAAGGTTATAAAAATATAAGGTAAACGACCCTTTGTTCTGCTGGTATTCATATTTTGCGAGTGCGATTTTCTTCTCTACAAATTCGTCCAGCGTTTTCTTTATTAGTGTAATATTGTCCGCTTTCTTCCGCTTTTTAAAGAGTATGATCCGTTGAAAATAAGAATAGTCATAACTCTTTACAAGATACCCGTCTTCATTGGGAATAGAAGATGAGGATAAGGTTATACGCTCTTTTTGCAGGTTGTGATATAACAGCCTGCTTAGGTCAAGCTCCAACGAATTGTAGCTGCTGGCAGTAACCGCAATCATCTGTTTTTTGGTGACGGCATCAAACAGTATATTACCGAATGTAACAATGGCATATTCCTTGCCGTCTTTTTCCGGAGTCATTACATTGTCAAAGAAATTAAAGGTAAGCAGAGCTTCGTCGGGGTTATCCTTACTGTATAAACGGAACGTAGTTCCGGCCATCGTGTGAAGCCTTGTTTTAACATCCTCATAGCAGCGTTTGTTAGGGCGGCTGTTCAGTGCCTTTGCAAGCGTGCCGATTTCAATTGTTATAGCTTTACTTTCGTAAAAATCAAGTTTGATGTTATTAATCAGTGTCAATAGAAGCTGGTTATCCTTGGAGTCAAATACCTTTAGTTTTTGCCGATCTTCGATATGCTCCGAGTCACCACTTACAAGCATTTGGAACACCGTGTTTTCTGCATCAAAGCTAATCAAATCTGCAACATAGGAATCAACGGATTTCTGAAGAGGGACTGAATAGCGGTCCGGTGTAAAAAAAGGCGTATCCAATAAAATTTCAGGTTTTTTTGCGAAATAAGCTTCTATATTTCCATCCCAGTAAACAATGATACTGTCAATCAGGTTAATGATCAGGTCAATCTTGAACGAGGACAGAATCTGATTTTTGGTCTTGTCGGATATAAGAGGATATTCAATTAAAAGAGACTTATCATTTTCGGCCCATTCGTTTATGGCAGCATTGTACTTCTCTACGGCAGATTTTATGTCTTTAGCTTCGTATAGTTTTAAGAAACTGTGGCCGGGAAGGACATCAAAATTATGATGGATGGAATAAAACGGGTGTTTTTTATTCGTTATTTCATATTTTTCAATATTTTCCTGCTGTGCCTTTAACCAGCGGGCTTTCTTCTGACGGCGCATTTTTACCTGTACACCGTAGATAGATTTTAATTCTGACTTTCCGGTTTCCTCTTTAACATATTCCCATAACGTGTCAGCAATCAGATCATTCAGGCTGCTGTAGATTGGAAATATTTTTAAATGCTCTATTTCAAAGAAATTAACCAGAGCTTCATTAAGGTTGTCTGCAAGAGACGATATCAGCTGTTTAGGGTATGCCATATGTACCTCCTTGAACCATGACCAAAGGTTTGTATATAATTATAACGCAGAAAATGAAAAAAGGCAAAAAAAGAGTTGACAAGTTTAGAATTATGAAATTTTTTCTTTTTATTTATATAATGTAACAAAACACTTTGGATATTTCGTTATAATTAATGAGGAAGCAAAAGAATAACACTAACGAGGGAAGCACATGATTTTTTTGATGATGATAGATACTCCGGAGGAGAAAAGAAAATTCGTTATTCTATATGAGAAATATAGATATTTGATGCAGAAAGTTGCCACAGATGTATTGAAGGATAGTTTTTTGGCAGAGGACGCAGTGCATGATGCATTTATGCATCTGGCTAAAAGTATGGATAAAATAGATGAAACTGATAGTGTGGCAGCAAAAAGGTATCTGATTACTATTACAAAGAATGCATCAATAGATATATATAGGAAGAGGCGTACACAAATGCAGAAAGAAATATATATGGACGAACTAGAAGAGAATGCACAGTTATCCTATACAGAGACCGATGTTGAAAATAGTGTTTTAGATGTGTTGAAAAACCTGCCTGTGAAATATAGGGACATTTTTTTGCTGAAATATTCAGCGAATTTAGAAAATACTGAAATAGCGAAATTGTGCGGAATTCAGGAGGGGACAGTCAGACAACGAATTGCCAGAGGCAAGGTTTTAATTGAAGAAGCATTAAGAAAATTGGAGGATAATAGGAATGGAACATATTCATGTAACTGATGAATGGCTGTATAAATATATGCCGATAGTCGATGAGGCTATTATACGGGAGCTGGAAAAGGAGACCGATTATGAATATGAATTTTCAGATAAATTTGAGCGCAAAATGAAAAAGCAAATTAGAAGAGAAGCACGCTCTTGGATAAGCATATTTGTTAGAAAAACTAAGAAAGTTGCTATTTTCATAGTATGTACCATCAGCTTGCTTTTTCTGTTATCAATGAGCGTTCAAGCATACAGAATTAAGTTTTTTGAAACTGTAAAGACTATTTGGCAGGATTCTATTCTATATAGCTATTTTACAGATATAGAAACAGAAGATTTCCATATTAATGAGCCTCAATATATACCACAGGGATATAAGGAAATCGAAAGAATTGTAACAGACCATCAGCTTAGCGTGATGTACGAAAATTCCTTAGGTGAGATGATAACATGGGATCAGGTGATGGTGACTGATGGAGGTACCCTGGTTGTAGATTCTGAATATGACAGCCAGATTGCAAAAGAGATCAACGGTAAAGCTACTATTATTTCTTTGTATTCAGATGGTTATGTAGGAGTATATTACGAAAATAATGAATATGCATATTTATTGACAGCTGATAATCTTTCAATAGAGGAGATATGTTGCATAATTGAGAGTATAGAGAAAGAATAAGTTTTATGACAAAAAATAAAAAAATATAAAAAAATATTTCGATTTGTGTAACAAATATGGGTAGTATATTCGTTATTGTTAGTAGAAAGGAGGAAATTTGCACATGAAAAGAATAAACAGGATATGCAACACACTGGCTATTTGTATGTGTATGCTGATTTGTGGAGCTATTTTACCGATGAAGGTTTTTGCAAAGGAAGCAGACATACAGATAGTAGAGCCGAGAATGACTTACATCTATTCATATAGCACAGATCTTTCCATTTCTAGCGATGGTGTTGCAACTGTGACTGGCATGATAAGAGGAAAATCAGGTGTCACAAGTACCTATGTAAAAGTCACGTTGCAAAAGAGCGAGTCAGGACAATGGGTAGATGTAAAATCATGGGAAGATTCCAGTAGTACCAGAAGTGTAACGGTTGCTGAAACTTATCAGGTTGTCGGAGGAACATATCGTGTTACAATGACTTGTAGCGCAAATGGAGAAACCAAGACAGCAATTTCAGCAAGCAGGAGTTATTAAAACAAGTAGAAAGGACAAACAATATGAAGAAGAGAATATTAGCAATGATTATGGCAAGTATGCTTGTGATATCGAATACACTTATTTGTTCAGCAGAAACTAAGACTGCAGTAGGGCTGGAAAATAATCAACCTGATGGAACATCAGATGCAGAGGCTTTTGTAAATGGGATCAAAGGATATGACTCTGGATATACAACAGAATATAAAAATCCCTCAAAAGTTACAGCAAGTGATTTTTGGAGTAAAGATCATACCATAAAATATTGGTCAAGTCATGGATACAATACCGGAGTGGTGAAGGGAGCAAGTAACGAGGTAGAGATTGATATATTCAGCCAACCTTTCTCATGGGCAGGAGGTGAATTGGAATTTGTGTTTTTGGCGGCGTGTCGTCAGTTAGATGGTTCCAATAAAAACCCTAGAAGCCGTTATGCAAACGCTATGGTTGGAAATAAGGCAGTACGTGTAATTTGCGGATACCATGAGAGTGCACCTGCATCAATTGATAAACAAGTGGCCGATAAATTTATTGAATACGCTAAAACAGGGGAGTCTGTGAAATCCTCATGGATCCTTGCAAATAAATATTTTAGCGATCGAGGTTATAGTACAAATGTATATTGTGTATTAACACATAGCGGAAATGTACAATACTCGAGGTTTCCGGGATTTCCGGGGAATACATATACAAGACCCGGTTCATCATCAACAAAGATTTTAAGATTTTCGTCCGCGAATCCTAATGGAACAGAACAAACATACGGTTTGAGAGAATCTGCAGAGTTAGCTGATATAGAAATACCGACATATGTATTAAGAGCAACACCAATTCAGCTTAATGTAACAGATAATATGAATATGACGGTTCTGAGAGATGAAAACAATCTTATGATGGTAGGTGCAGAGATTGGTGATCAGCAAGTAAATATAACAGAAGCAGAAGCGGCGGAGCGTTGTAAGGAGCAATTAAATAACGCAATTACTAATTATTCAGAAATTAACATGGATACTGCGATGGAATCTGTTACACCTATTGTAATGGCGGAGGTTAATCTTGATGGTGGAAATGAGCAGGAAGTAACTGTAGCATATGATATATCCTTTAAAAATACATATGATGGGTTGGAGATTATAGGAGATTATATGACAGGCATAATTGATGATTCTTCAACTGTTTACTTAGCAGGAAATTGGAATGAAATGGAAAAGGTTGATATGATGCAGAGATCTGCCATTGTGGATTATAATACTGCGTATAATCAAGTAATTCAAAATGTTGCCTCATTAGCTGATGTGACAAGAAGTAGCGATTCAGATGTTGTATCAAATACGAAACTGGCTTTTGTATTGAATGAATCAACAGGATACTATGAACCGACATGGGTTTTCAGTATGGAAGATTCTTCTGTTTATGGGGTTAATTGCATAAGTGGCAAAATGGAAATAATGAATTAATTTTTTTGACTACTACTTCATAGATGACAGATCTATGGAGTAGTGGTTTTTAAAGGAGAAAACATGAAAAAAAGACTAGCAGTTCTGTTAAGTATAATAATGTTACTAGGTGGATGCGGATTATCAAATGAGCAGTACAAAGATGCTGACAAGGAATCGGAAGAACAAACAATAATAGAAGAAGACAGCTCGTTTCTAGTTGAAAGTGCAGCAGAGGAGAATGCTTTATCTATGATACCGGAATGGATATTGCCATATACGGAAATAGGTCAGTTATCTGAAACGATATACTTAAATCGTGAAGATATATCATTTTCTTTTAATGACAACAATATATTTTTTCCGGAAAGTACCATAATAATTGTCGTAAAGGAACTTGCAGGAAGAGACAAGGAGGCGATTCAAGGTAAACGGGAAGATATTATTGATTTTATAAATTGTATCGAGAATTCTGAAATACTTAGCGAGACGGAAACTATAAATACGGATGCACATTTGTTAGGAATTGATTTTTCTGTTATATTGCTGACTGTAGATAGCGAATATGTGTTAATAAATTTTAGAGTATTTGATGATGACAGGATATGTATAGATGCAATTTCAGAAAAGCCGGAAAATAATATTAGCATTTGGATGAAATCATCAGAGCTGGTAAAGAAAATTAAGGATTTGGTGGAATATAAAGAATTGAACAGTATTCAGCTTAATTCAATTGAGAGAATAGAATTATCTAATGATAATGGAGATTCATATCAGTTTACCGAGAGTGAAACGGAACAAATGGAGAATATATTAAAACGTGCAAATATCAAATCAGCTGATTTTAAATGTCCATATGATATAAAGCTTACTTTTTACGTCAATGGCGAAAAAGTGCATGCAAAGTTTTGCAACGATAGCTGTAAGATTTTGGCTGTTGAGGGATTTTATCTTGAATTAGAGGAACAGGATGCCAATTGGATTTTAGAGATAATTGAAAATCTAAATGATAATATGTAGGTATTTGAATAAAAGGGGCTGCCCACAGTGGGAGCAGCCTCTGTAGCTCTAATGAACCATACATTTCCCTTTTTTGGTCTAGTGCATTTCAAGACGGCGTTTGCTGCTCTGATTTTTAATATATGGTGATAATGTTATTAAAGAGTTGTAGTTTGCCGATTTCTGATTCTTCTCGACGGAATGACTTGCAGAATTGAAATAATAATGATAGAATAGTTGAAACTATTTTTATTTTAAAGCTTTTTCCATTAAGGAAAGGCATTGATTTAATTCCTGGCAACAGGTTATATTACGAGGAAATAAAAGTAGTCAGCCTCTTACGCAATGTCATTTAGATAAGTAACATCTTTAAACATAAAAAGAGACTGGAAATATAAAAACTTCTGGTCTCTTTTAGATGAAGTATCTTGGTATAATCTTTTTACAAATTTTTGCACACGAAATAAACAGACGCTTTCATCTGCTTCCAAGATGTTATATACTAAATTCGGTTAAGCTGTCCTATATAGAAAGCTTACCGATGACTTGGGCTTGACTTTGCGAGGGTCACAGCGCCCAGTCCTTATGGGAAGAAGCTCATGGCTGATCAGTTTTTCTACATCAGGCGGAGCTTTTTCTTCTTTTAACCGTATAAAATAATGGCAGATTCCTATTGCGCGGGTATAGTTGAGCTGGTATGTGAGCTTTCTTCCGGGTTTCTGTTCTATCATTACCGATGCTGTTATTAATTCACAGAAATTATACAGGAGCATTCTTGCCCAGATTTCCTGTTTTATATATTCTACTTTTTTAGCATGGAATGCGGTCAAGCCTACAGCATATTTTAATTCCCGAAAGGATGTCTCAATTCCCCATCTCTTTGCGTATAATTCTTTTAAAGTTTCCCATGGATAATCTTCCTGTGGAAGGTTTGTGATCAGACATTCATAAGTTTCATCTGTCAGCTTAAAGCGTACAATGCGCAGTGTTATATCGTAATACTTGTTTTCATGCAGGTCTATATAATCCATTGTTGAATTTTTTGGAAGAAACTTATAGGTTTCAGGATGTTCTTTTACTTCTTTTGTCTGTTTTCTTGTCAGCTTTAATGGAATGAGCACATCATATTCATCGCTACGTGGAAGCTGTTGCTTTAAGCCGCCGATAATGGAACTGTTTTCGGAATCCCTTGCCCTTACCAGATAAAAAACCCTTTTTTCCTGTGCATGCGCGAAAATATTATAAGATTCATAGCCCCTGTCTGCGATAAATACGGTAGAAGGATCTCCTGCGTATCGGTCGATCATCGTAACCATCGCCCGGCATTCATTGTTTTTGACGCCCGGTTGAATGACTGCATCTTTATATCTTCTGGTGCAAAGATCATACAGGGCATTCAGATGAAGCTGGCTGAAACCTTTATTATCCGGACCATTTGGAAAATAATCATCAGGGTCATCAGGGTTGCGGTAAATATTCAGATCGGAACCATCGCAGGCAATCAGATGCAGGCCGTGCCATGTCTGAGTGTCAGGGAAACGGTTGTTAAACTCATAAAAAAGGAATTCAAATGCTTCCGGCAGGATCTGGGATCTTCGCTGATTAAAGGAAGAATTGGATGGTGTGTTAACATCAAAATCGAAGTAATGGAGTAATTCATCTTTCAATGACCGGCTTTCCATAGAAAGAATAAACTTTATTATTTTATGAAAAGACCATTTCTTTTCTCTTGAAAAATCCTTTTCTGGGGTTTTGGTAAAAAGCCAGCGATAATCATTCATTTCGTCAATGATAGAGAAAAGAGTGTGTTTTACCTGAAGTGAAAAATTCAAAATATACTTACCTCCTTGCAATCAAAATATCTTTGATTACAAGGGCCGCTTTATCTGTCTCTCATTTTCAGACAGATAAAGCGGCCGCACATTTTGGCTGAAATGTCAAGCAAAAATTTCACTGTTACGCAAAAAAAAGAACAGGGTATATATTGCTACATACTCTGCTCTTTATAGCCATCTTATCTAAATGACATTGGCCTCTTACGGGGCTTTTTTTGTGCCAAAAAACAAATCATAAAAGGAGGTAATAATGGAAGAAGTAAAAAAACAGTCAAGTTTTACCCGGCTGAAGTATAATGAGGCAAAAATGGGTGCCTATTATACTGATCCGCAGCATTGCAGGTATATACGCCGTTTCCTGCAGTTTCCAGAAGAAGAGGAGGTGTGCTGTATGGATCCGTCAATAGGGGATGGAAAAGCGATACTTACCGTTACGGGAAAAGCCGGGGAGAATGGGAAAAACCTGAAAATCTATGGAGTTGAGATTAACGATGATACGTATCAGGCAGTAAAGGACACGGAAGGAATCGACCAGTGCCTGAAAGCTGATTTTTTAAATGATACTATCATCAGCCACAACGCGTTTTCCTTTATTTTCATGAACCCGCCATACGGTACGTCAGAGGAGAAAACACGATACGAGCTGGATTTTCTGAGGAAAGTAATCCCATATGCTACAAAAGAGGCAGTTATGGTGTTTGTTCTGCCGCAATATGTAGGAATGGAGGAAGAACTTCTGGATGAGTGGTGCAGTCACTTTGAAACCCGTTTCGTATACCGCTTTCAGGACAGTGAATACGAGAAATACAAGCAGATTGTGCTGATAGGGCAAAGGAAATCCTCGAATGAACGGGACAAAGAAGAAGAGCAAAGGCTTCGGTCCGTTATTTCCCGCAACAAAGAGATGCCTGTTATCCCGGAAGATTATGACGGTGAGCGGCTGGTGGTGCCCAAATCTTCAGAAAAAGGCATCGAGGAGTTTATGACGAGGATATTCCACGCGGATGAAGCGGTGAAAACATTAAAGCAAAGCCCGTTACAAAGAATTCTGATGGATGCGATATGCGTTCCGCCATATCTGATTGACAATCTTGCGAGGCCGCCAATCATGCCGTCGGAAGGCCAGATGTATCTGCTGGCGGTTTCCGGTGCGGGCCAGGGATTGGTCGGGAATGAAGAAAACGGGGATCTGCACTTACAGCGCGGTGTGTCAAGGATAACAAAAAGGAGCGAGTATGTGCAGGATGAAAGCGGAAAAATGATAGAAGTGGAGACTACATTCCCCCAAATCAGTTACAACTTAATAGAATCATCCGGAGCAATCCGGACGCTGCAGTAGGAACGTTTCTCATAAGGGGAGGCGTTTTTTATTTTACATCGTAGAAAATTTTATAAAAGGAGGACAAGTTTTATGCGGATTTCAGCAAACGGGGCATTTGCCCATGTCGAATATGTTTTTGCTGCAATCAAAGGCTATAAAAAAATAGCTTTGATATATTCCTGTTTTGAGCGAAGCGAGATAGCATTGCGAGGGTTCACCGCCAATATAAGCATCGGGAATGTAAATCTGTATCCGGATAAGGATACCGGCGGGGATATAACGATATTTCCTAAGACTCAGACAACTAATTACCACACAAAGCTGATGAGAGGGAAGGAACCCATAAACCATGCGCTCTGTATATCGGATGCACTGAATAAAACGTATATTGTTACATCAAAAGAGTCACAGGACAAGGATATTTACAACTGGCTGATGAATCACTTTGATCTGCCGCTGCTGACGGATTGGATGCCTTATTTAAGGGAAGCAGGGAAAGAGTATATGTCCCGGATTGAGACAGAAGTATACGGGGATGCGCCGGAATGGGCAGAAAATGCTTTGGTATACGAAATGTCCATGACGGAGGCTGTTCTGCAGGAACTGGTAACAAACGGATTAAGGAAATGCATGATAAAGATATCAGATAAACAACAGAAGCCACTGCAGTTTGACAACATGGATGATTATTTTATGAAATACGGAAGCTCTTTGATAGAGAATTTGGAAAAGAAGCTGAATCCATTGGTAGAGCTAAAAGACACGGTGGACGAGATAGCTTTTTTGAAAAAGCGCTACTTCCCGCAACAGGCGGCTATCGTCAACGGGCTTATGGAATGCATGAGGCACAGTTCTTATGCTTTCCTTAACGAAGATATGGGATGCGGCAAGACTTTACAGGGAATGGGTGTCCCGGAAGGCTTTTTTGTCAAGAAAATCATGGAGGAGAAAAACATTTCTGTAGAATCCGTGTACAAAGACAGTTCATTGGTAAAATACCGGAACATTATTATGTGTCCGTCGCATCTGGTGGAAAAGTGGAAAGAGGCGATACAGACAGATATTCCGTATGCCAAAGTGGTGATCATAAAGAGCATCAAGGAACTGTGCCGGCTGCGGAAACAGGGAAAAGCGAGAACCGGAAAAGAATTTTACATACTGAGTAAGGAAACCGGAAAGCTGTCCTATACTTATGTGCCGCTTCCGTCACAGATTAAGAAGAAAAAGCCTATTATTAAACGGTGTAAAAACTGCAAGGATCTGCATCATATGTCCACGGAGACGCAGTGCACCTGCGGCTGTAAGGAGTGGGAAGTAGAGGAATGCGATTTTCAGGCAGTAGGTCTGGTATGTCCGGAATGCAACCAGCTTTTGTATCCTGCTGATGCGGATACATGTATTCCGTCGGATGAAAACCGTCCGCTTCAGCCGTCTGATTTTGCTACACAGACAAAGGCAAACCATGTCTGCAGGAACTGCGGCACTTCTCTTTGGCAGCCGGCCTGCGAACCGGTAAACAGGACATTATCGTTCAAGCCTATAACAATAAGGAAAAAGTTATGGGTAAAAATGACGCATTGGGCGAATAAAGCAAAGAAGAACAAAAAGACCGTCTGGGTGCATGATAAATGGAAAGAGGAATACATTGCGGAAAATGATCTCGATGAAGAAGAGATTACATATCCCAAGATTACTGGCGTGCGCAAGTATGCACCGTCAAGGTATATCAAAAAGTACCTGAAAGGTTATTTCGACTTTGCCATTTTTGATGAGGCTCATGAGTACAAAGGCGGAGGAAGTGCCCAGGGTTTTGCCATGCATGATCTTGTAAAAGCAAGCCGATGGCAGCTGGCGCTTACCGGAACGATTGCAGGAGGATATGCAAGCCATTTCTTTTATCTCCTTTTCCGCCTGGACCCCGGAAAGATGCGCAGTATGGGTTATACATATGATGCAGCCGGGGAACGGAGGTTCGTGGAGAGATATGGAACCATTGCAACTGAATACGAGGTGGACAACGGTAAAAACGGTGATTATAACACGATGTCCAGAGGCAGGATGATAGGTTCGCCGAAATGCCGCCCTGGGATTTCCCTTAGCATATTTACTGATTTTCTCATGGATAAGGCCGTATTTTTAAATTTATCGGATATGAGTTCTTACCTGCCGCCGTTAAATGAAACGGTTGAGTATGTGCCGCTGGAAGATGAGATTTACGGCGCATACCGCGATATCAGGGAAAAAATGAAGGTAGCAATGATTGAACAGCAGCTTGGCAACTCAATTCTGGGAAGCTTCTTACAGTTTTCGCTTTCCTATACGGATAAGCCGTACGGACGGTCAGATGTTCTGTCGCCGATAGACGGCGGAATCATTACGGAAGTTCCGGATTTATCCTATCTGACGAAAGACGGGAAGCTCCTGAATAAGGAAAGGCGCCTTTGCGAAATTGTCAAAAGTGAGCTGAATGAAGACAGAAATGTTTTTGTCTACTGTGAGTATACGGGAAAAGGTGAAGCCCGGGTAACAAAACGCCTGAAGGAAATCATTACCAGGGAATGTGGTCTGCGCGCGAAAGAAGTGGAGATTCTTGAGAGCAGTAATCCGCCAGCGGAAGAAAGGGAGGCTTGGATGCACCAGATGGCAGCAAAAGGTGTCAGGGTGTTCATTACAAATCCCCGCTGCGTGAAGACGGGACTGGATTTCCTTTTTGAGTATAAAAATGCGATGTATAACTATCCAACGATTATCTTTTACCAATACAGCTATGACCTTTTTACCATGTGGCAGGCGAGCAGGCGTCATTACCGCCTGAATCAGATTCTGGAATGCCGGACTATATATCTTTTGTCAGAAAGAACGGTCCAGATCGATGCGCTGGAGATGGTGGCAAGCAAACAGGTGGCTACCAGTGCGATACAGGGGCATTTTTCATCAGAAGGCCTGTGTGCTATGGCACAGGGGGTAGACCCTAAAATAAAGCTTGCACAGGCAGTCACCGAAAAAACACCGGAGCAGATGAAAGGCTTAAAAAGCATGTTCGACGTGTTGAACCAGTGGCACTCAGCTACTGGGGAACGGCAGGAGCATAAGCAGATGAAAACCTTTGAGGAATTGACAGGAATAGATATTACAACAAGGGTGAGCCGATCAGGAGGATTGTTGTCCGACACGGGAGAGTCCATAGACCTGTTTGACCTGTTTGGACTAAAAACGAACAGGGAAAATCAGATAGAGGAGGAGAACGTGGAGCCCGAAATGCCGCAGGAAGAGGAAGCTGTTGAGGAAGAAACGATGGAAGAAGTTCTGCAGGAGGAGCAGGCTGAAAATGCCGGAATAAATTCAAATGCGCTGTTTACTTCGTTTTTATTGGATGCTGGTTCCATTAGCGAGATATTCAGTAAAAACGGAAAAAGGAAAAAGAAAACCGGCAAAGGAATGCCTACATTATTTAGTATGTAACAGAAAGTCATTAATGGCAGAAAAATCTGCCGATAAAAAAGGAGGGAAATAATATATGAAATTAACAGTGGAAAGTTCAAGGTTTGCGGAGTGTATGAGAAAAATCCAGCCCGCAGTGGGAGTCACGAAGGAGAAAAAGGAGGTTACAGAAAATTCCGTACGACTGACCATGACCAAAAAGCAGAAGATCAAAGAAGGCTATATTGGCATGGCAGTCAGCTTCGATGGGAAAAAGCAGTTGTTCAGCGCTTTTCTGATCAATGAACTGGAGATGGAAGAAGAGGACTATGATGCATATATCAGCGGCAAAAAGCTGTGCGACATCACAAATGCCCTTAATAATGGCAATGAAGCGCCGTTATCGTTGGAAGTCGGAAAGAACTGCATCATTAAAAAAGGCGGGAATCAGGTTCAGATACCGCTTGGTGAGGAAGCAGTCATCATCCCGCCGACAAATGACTGGCTGGTAAGAACGACCATGGACACAAAAAAGTTTCTTGAGATTTTGTTCAAGGCTGGAAGGTTTTATGATTCCGGCGCTGACGGTGTGACAGGTTCAGTGTGTGTCCGCTTTGATATGGAGAACGGAAAATTCCAGATGAGCAGCACAGATACATATAAGCTGGCTTTCTACGGGGACAGCGTAAAATACGAGCTGCCAGATGTTGTAAAGGAGGAAGGCTCAGAGCAGAAAAAGGAGCTTCTTTATCAGGTGGATGGAGACCAGTTAAAAATCCTTACAAAGTTTTTGACAGGGAAAAATACAGAAATCTGCGCTTATGAGAAGTACCTGTATTTTAAGAGCGAGGCAGATATCGCTATGTTCATGATTAAAGATGCCGGAGATAACCCATATGCATTGAGTGGGGTAATTTCTATGGCAAATGAGCACAGCAGAGCCAGCAAAATCACGGTTCTTCCAAAGGATGTTCTGGAAACCCTTGATGTTTTCGATGTAGCAAACCAGGGAGAAGATCCATTCGTCTATATTACAAAGAACAAAACCGGCGGTCTCTGCTTCAGTACAAAAGCAAAGACATATAAAGGCATTGTGCCGTGCAAGGTTGAAGGAAAGTTTAAAGATATGATACTTAATTCTAAATTTTTCCGCATGGTTCTTGATAACTATGACAAGGAAGAAGCCGTAAACATCTATGTAGGGGACAGCAGCGAGAGCGTACTACTTAAAGACGCGGAAGAAACGGAAGATTTCAACATTATCATAAGAATTACGGAATAAGCAGAAATGGGGCTGTTGCAAAAGTAGAAAAATAATCTACTGGAGCAATGGCTTCCTTTTCGTGCATGGAAACAGAAAAGGGGATGTCGAACTAAATTAATTTAATGCCAGATTCTTTTTCTGTGAAAAAAACTGACAGACCTCGAAAGAATCCGGCAGTTGATGTAAAATTTATATATTTACAACCTGGAAAAAGAGAGGGAGAGAAAGACGGTTCGATATGGCATTTTCAACAGCTTTCTTGCATGGCTAAGCGAAACGGAGTAGCTGCCAGTGGATTTCAACGAGAAGCTGTTCCATAGGCTTGTGGACTGCACAACGGTCTATTCGGACGTGCAGAGTGGTATTCACCTTCCGTAACGGAGTGTAAGTCAGCACAAAGATTTAAAGCAAGGAGCGTCCGGGGCATCGGGGTTTTGCCAGATGTCCCCAGCCGCTTTTTCTGTGCGTGGAAATTTGCGAATAATTGAGATATAATTTTGATGTTGGAAAAGTATAACAATCGGTACTTGTCAAGCTGATAAATATTGGTTTGATAATGAATGGTGATTTTTTTGTATTAGTAAGATTAGTTTAAGGAGATGTAAAATGCTTAACCCAAACTATGAATATAAAGATGGAAAGATTAAGGTGAAAATAGATGGTTCGTGGATAGAACCGAATTTTGAGCGTTATAAAAATATTGAACCAATAGGAGAACCTGGGGCAAACGGTGTTGTAATTAAAGGAACACATAAAATTACGGGAAGAGATGATGCGATAAAGATATGGCTTCCGCGAAAAAGAAATGGAAAAAATGAAATAAGAGAAGAACAATATTTAGCCGAGGTTCAGAAAATTGCAAAGTTGAAAGATCCTAGAATAGCAACAATACATGATGCATGGTTGGAAAATGGATGCTATTGTTGTTCTATGGAATTTATTGATGGAATAACTTATGAAAAATGGTTAGAAGAAAACCATGATATGAATCAAAGGGTAAGTATGTTATTGAAAATATTCGAGACCATTGTCTTTTTTCAATCTCAAGGGATTATTCATGGCGACATACATTCCAAAAATATTTTAATTGAAAATAATAAAGAAATACATATCATTGATTTTGGTACAAGTATTATCAGTGCCTATAAAGAACAATCGAATCATAGAGAAAATTTTTTAATGTATGAATTGATTGAAAAAACATTAGGGAATCAATTTGATAATAAAGCGTTTTTATATAAGAAATATAGCCTTCGAGGAGATATCAGGGAGTTTGATGATATTAGGAATGCAGTGCCAATTTTCTTTTCTATATCAGTATTGTGCTACTTACACCTAAAAATTATGCTGACTAATCTGCACGATATTATTAATCAGCCAGAGGAAATATATGAATACTGTAGATATATTGCAAAAGGTCTTTACTTAAATATCGATTATTTTTATTCAAAAGTATCTGGGGAAAACGAGCAAAAATTAGAGAAATTCACAAATATTATGTTTGAAAGTTTAGAAAATGAGATATATGGGGATTCTCAAAATAATTATGACGAGACAGAGAGGATGACATTTATATCTCTATTTGCTTATTTTGAAGAAGTAAAAAAAGGGATACTTAATGGGAAAATAGAAGAAAAAATAATGGAAAAACATATTAATGATAGGTGTTTCAGTAAACCATGGGAAATTATTAATATAATAAATACGACTAATAATTTGTTTGAATTTCACAATACTTTGATGAAAACAATAGGTGATTATACGGCGGTATATTCAATTGAAACAAAGTTGAGGGTATCCCTATACAATATCATAAAAGAAAAATATGGAGGTTATTTATTACATATTCTTCAACATTTAAACTTACGTATGGAAGAATTGAAAAACCAAAATGAATTATATGATAGGATAATTAGGTTATCATACATATATTGTTTAAATAATAGGATCGACTACCGCCAAATGTATTGTAAGGGGAGAAGATGAGAAGGTAGAAAAATTTTTCTCAGACATAATGTCGGGATTGGATATTAGTACACAAGAGAGGATTTTCAATAAGGCAGAAACTATTTATAAACTAATATGTAATGATGAGATGAAAGTTAGCAGTCTTATGACATTTGAAATTTTGTTTTTAACAATAGCCTTAAGAACCAATTTTAATAGCGTAGAATGGCTGATAAGTAAAAGCTACTATCCTAATTATGAGAGTAGCATCGGTAAAGATTATTGTAATATTGTGAAAGAATATGAAAAACGTGTAAATGATAGGCCCAATCGATTAACAATAATGTATGCATCCAAGATGACATAATGGGAAAAACGTTCTTTTGAATTGCCAGTCTATATAGCGAGTACCAAGATGGTGCATGCAGCCCATATTATTATGGTATACAGGCTAAAGGAAGAATAGAAATTGCAAGGAGATTTGCTGCATTCATAGATAACATAGATTGTGATTAATCAGGATGAAAGTTGAACGTTTTTGCCAAATTGTCTGCATACGCTGCTGACAACTGAGTAATATATCGAATCTTGTCAGGGTGTCTTAGTTTCCGGTGATGGAGATTCGGTGGACTTGTGGGGATAAAATGGAGTTAACATTCAGGAAGTATTTTTGCTCGTTATTCTCGCCAACAATAAATGTCAGAAAAGCTGACATTTATTGTTGACTTTCTTGCCGTTTTTGAGTATACTGATTTATGAAGTGGAGGTGGAAACTATGCATGAAAGATTGAAGGAAGCAAGGAAGACCCTAAAACTGTCACAGGAATTTGTTGCCCGCCAGATGCATCTTTCCAGACCGACAATCAGTGCAATAGAATCCGGGCAAAGAAAAGTCACGGTAGAGGAACTTGCTGGGTTTTCTGAAATGTACGGGATAAGTGCGGATGAATTGATGTATGGGAAAGCTTCTGAGGATGCACAAATGGAAATGTTCACACGTGCTTTTTCAGAACTATCAGATTTAGACAGGCGGGAAATTATGAGCCTTATTGACTTTAAGCGCAGATATAAGGAGACGATGAATGGGTGACGTATCGAAGAAGCTTTATAGCCAGGGAATGTCTCCGCAGATGTTGGCCGAAAAAGTCATTGAGGACAGGATGGGCGTTGAAATGCCTTCCATTCCAATAGACCCGTTTAAGCTGATGCGCGAATATGGGATTGTGTACCAGTTTATGGATTTTGAGGATTTGGAAGGTATTTACCTTGTGCCAGAGGATGATAATGATATTCCGTTGGTAGGCATCAACTATAAAAGGAAAATTACAAGGCAGAGATTTACTGCGGCACATGAATTGTGCCATCATCTGAAAGACCGTAGAAACGAAGTGTGCCCTATAAGGAGTACCCAAAATGAAATAGAGCGCTTTGCCGAACAATTTGCGGCCGAACTGCTTATGCCTAAAAGACCGTTTTTAGCTGTGGCTGGCGAGTATGCAGATAACGGGAAAGTTTCATTGGACAGTGCCCTGCAGATTGCGGAGCGTTTTGGCGTGAGCTTCCGCTCCTGTGTATTCAGGCTTGCATATACTTTCCATATCCTGGATGGTGAATATTCAAATTTGAACAAGAGGATTTCAGAATATAAGCCGGATAAGAAAAAAGCTGCATTAGGCATGGGCATTGAAAATATAGACTTGCTCATACAGGCGGTGGATTCTTATGAATTTTATTTTGCAATAAAGCCTGATATCATGTGGTATAAGTTTAAGAATGAATTTATCTATAACGAAAACCGGATGGAGGGGCTTAACATTGATGAAGAAGAAGTTGCTGAGATTGTTACGGATTTGAGGATGAACCGCCAGAAGAGTGCGTACTGTCAGGAAAAATATGAGGATATTATTCAGGTGGTCGGGCATGCGGCATTGTATGATTATGTGCTAGAGACAGAGGATAAGCTGACGATTTATAAACTGCTTGATTTGAATAATAAACTGTTTCAATATGCACCTTTCCCTGAAGAAGCTGGAAAGACGAGAACGGATAACAATCTTGTGCTGGGGGCGAAATTCGAGACGGTTGATTGGCGCGAAGTTGCAGCGGAACTGGTGAAGCTACAGGCACCGGTTGAGGATTTGATGCGGGATGCCAATAAACTGACCATCAGTGAGTATGTGTTGCAGGCACTGAAGATTCACCATCGCATTACACAAATCCATCCTTTCAGAGACGGAAACGGCAGAAGCTCAAGAGCTTTGCTGAATTGGATGCTAAGGGAAAAGGGACTACCGCCAATCTATTTTAAGCTTACAGAAAAAGAATCTTATTATACAGCATTAGAGAAAGCGGATGGGCAGGGGGATTATTTAGAGCTATTGAGAGTGACGATTAGAGAACTATTTAGAACAATCATGAGAAAGAGCTGACAGAGGGGACTTCTTTGGAAGTCCTTTTTGATTATGAGGAAAATTTTTTGAAAAAATTATTAGTCCTATGTTGACATAATCGGATGAATAAAGTTGCGGAAGCCTCACAAAGCCCGTAAATGGTGTGCTACCCGTCAAGTAGACAATTAAAAAAACAAAAAGTTTTTCTGCC
>CAZRKN010000036.1:0-40404 GCA_964600805.1 uncultured Bacteroides sp.
ATTTTGCAGCCTTATGTACCGCTGCGAGCGACAATGCAGCGCAAGCGTGCCCTGCCATACTTTGCATATATTGTACAACGGCCGTCTTGAAAAAGCTTATTAATCCTCCTCAATCACCTGTATCTCCAGATAATCAAACTCAATACTCTCTATGAAATTATCCTGACTGAACCGCGTCTTATTATGTTTTTGGAAATCCTGGATATTGGCATCCAGCCAGATTGGCTTGCCCAAATCGAATTGATAGCAGACTTCGTCTAAAGCATGAAAAATCTTATGTGTCCTTGTATCATTATCATCATTGCATATAACGGTATCCTTCAGCATATGATTATTGTGAAATTCTTTTGCCCATAAACGAAACATGACAATACTCCTTTTCATGACATATCACTATTATCTATAACACTATACAAAGCATTCTCCAAAATGTAAATACTTTTTTATCTTTTGTTGGTAAAATATACAATAAAAGTAAAAAAAATGTAAAAATTTTGTGAAATATACACATTTTAAATTGAACACACACTGTAAATATGGTATAATGTAGTAACCGCAAAAGAAAAACAAGCGACGCAAAGCGACATTTGTTTTTCTGCGGTTATTAACGGGCAAGCGTCCGATGAAATCGGACAATAAGCGCGACAGCGCGTGCTTGCAAGTCTACCCTGAGTCTGGGACTGAGTATGTATGTTTTGACGTTTATTGTTGTTTGGAGGAAGTTCGATGGAAATAGGTATAGACAGAAATGATATAGACAGCTGGAAGGAAGTAACACTGATTTACAATTCCGCTTTGAAACAGATATCAACCAAGCTGGAGATACTGAATGATGAGTTTCAGCATGTACATAGGTATAACCCTATAGAGCATCTTAAATCTCGCATTAAGACACCTGAAAGTATTGTCAAGAAACTGAAACGACACGGTTATGAATCGACCATAAGCAACATGGTGAGGTATGTAAATGACATTGCGGGCATTCGGGTTATATGCTCTTTTACTTCCGATATATATCAGATTGCGGAGATGATAAGCAATCAGAGCGATATTAATGTGATTTCGGTCAAGGACTATATTGTGAATCCTAAACCGAGCGGATATAAAAGCTATCATATGCTGGTAACCATACCGGTATACTTATCGGACCGAATCGAGAATACCAAGGTTGAGATACAGATACGTACGGTTGCGATGGATTTCTGGGCGAGCTTAGAGCATAAAATCCATTATAAATTTGAAGGAAATGCGCCTGACCACATTAGGGAACAGCTGGTAGAGTGTTCCAAAATCGTATCGGATCTGGATACAAGAATGCTGAATCTGAATAGAGAGATACAACAGATTGAAGAGGGATAGGTTTTACAATTGGTTCGGTGCCTAAAGAACGCTATCCGAAGTATATTATTCCATATACGCCGATTGCTCTGGCGGTTATTCTTGCCGTATTATTGATGCCGCTCATATTCAGGTATATAAAAAGGTTTGTGCTTTTGACAATCTCTGTGATTTCGCTTGTTGTCTTTTTCATTTTTGAGCTGTTGTTAGAAAGTCAGGTAATCGTTACATCGACTGTGGAGAGCACTCTGGAAAGCTGGCAGATGTATATGTGTATTTCTTTACCGAGTATGTATGGAACTCAAACGTGGAGTGCATTAGATATTTTGATGGGTCAATACAATCCTGCATTCAAAATTCATTTCTATATGATTTCATATGCAGGTTCATTCGTCCTTGGAAGGCACTGTGGGATTTCTGTTATTTTTCCTGCACTGACGGCATCTCTGATTACTTTTCTGATGTATACCGGAGAAATGATCCTGCTGAGCGGACGCCTGTACCGCTTCGGCACCGGATTATTCTTTGATGGGATTGCCGGAATTGTTTTGGCCCCGGTGGATATATTGATCGTCTTATTGTCGGGAGGCATTACGGCGGGGATTTGCTGTTGGTTTTTCCATTACACATCGAAATTATGATTATTATCTCTGAGTGCTTTTCCATTTGCCATAAGCAGTATAGCTCTCCTGTGCCGGTGTTTTTTCTTCAGCAATTTTAAATCTGGACCCTTCAAAATCTTTTTCCAGTCTTGCGACCGCCTCCGTATGAATGATTTTCACTAAATAATCCAACTTTATATTCTGCTTCGTATGCAGCGCCGTTATTAGCGTCATCAACTGCATGTGCTGCATCTTTATCTAAATGCGCCTGAGTTTTTCGTCAAGTACCACCTCTGAAGTTTTTGTTTTTCTGATGCCATGAAATCACCGGTTTTTGTTTTAAATTTCGTTGAGTGCTACGATTAAATCATAACAGAATGTACAGAGTGTGTAAAGAATGCAGCCTGAAATATTATTTTGGTTATATAGCTTAATGGACTTGATTCAGGCAATAACCTTCGGACGACCGAGTCCATAATCCACACATTTAACACACAAAATTAAGCTTTTTGCAGACAGATTCAGACAAATAAATTCGTCTGTGGTATACTTGGAGCATGAGAAATATTAAAATTGCGCTTATTGACGACAATCGGGAATTTATACAGGATTTCAGGCAGATGCTGGAGCAGGGCTTTCAGGCAGCAGGCGTGCAGTGTGATATTCAGATTTTTCATGACGCCTTAAGTTTTGGATGCGCTGCGTCGGAGCGTCACGCGTATGATATATGCTTTTTGGACATTGAAATGCCGGGGATGAGCGGCTTGGAGCTGGCAAAAAGGATGAGAGAGTCAAATGGACAGGAAATCATAGTTTTTCTCACTGCCTATTCGGAATTTATCCGTGCAGGGTATGAGGTGAAAGCGTTTGACTATTTAATCAAAGACAAAGCGGCAGAGGAAATCGGCGGTCTGGTGAAAAGGCTTATTAATGAATTGGACGTAGTGGCAAAAAAGGTTTATATCATTGAAACCCATTCCAGACTGGAAAAAATAAACCATAGTGAAATCATCTATATTTATAAAAGGGGACCGTATTCCCGATTTGTCATTTCAGACAGAGAGGTACAGGAAAGAAAAGCCTTAAAGGATGTTTTGGATAAGCTTAACTCAACGGAATTTATTCTGGTGGAAAGAGGATATGTAATCAATTTAAGCCACATCAAAAGAGTCTGTTCAAGAAACGTGGAGCTGTCAGACGGCACGAATATTCCGGTGGGAAGGGCGCACATTAATGAATTAAAGGAAAGAATACAGGAATACTGGATGGAGAATTTTTAGATGAAAGGGTTGTTTTACTTGTTTGGGGGAAAGCGCAAAGACGAGGAAGCCCTTGAGAAAGAAAGGCAGAGACTCCTTGAACAGGATTATAAGCGGATTGTGGCTCTCAGCAGGGAAAAGAGCAGGCTGCTGCATGATATTAAGAATCACCTTCTGATCATAGAAGGTCTTTTGAAATACGGACTGTCGGAAAAAGCGCTTGTATATATACAGGAGCTTCGAAATTCGGAGCTTGAGTCCAAGCCGTGGATGCAGTCTGATAACGTAATCGTCAATGCTCTTATGAATGAAAAAATCAATCTGGCAAAAAGTAAGGGAATCAAAGTGCAGCTTAAAACAAGCAATCTGAAGGATTCCTTTATCAATGACCGGGACTGGTGTGTGATTCTGGGTAATCTTCTTGACAATGCTATAGAGGCTTGTGAAAAGGTGGAAGGGAAAAAAGATATTATCGTTAAGATTGACGACGTGGCGTATGGCACGATAATCAATATCAGAAACAGTTATTGCGGGGAAATTCCTGACATGGAAGGAGAAGTTCCCACGGCAAAAGCCGATAAAGAAGAACATGGGATAGGGAATCAGAATGTCAGGCTTGCGGCAAAGAAATACGGCGCAATCATTTTATATAATAAGGAAAAAGAGATGTTTGGCGTTACTTTGGTGTTGTATAGGTAAGTAGATGCTTGCGGTTTATGCACAAATTCGCAGGTTGATAAAGGAGCATGGCTATTATTGTGAAAAATATGACTATAGGAAAACCATTAAAGGTTATATTACTTTTTGCGCTGCCGCTTTATATCGGTCAGATGTTCCAGCTGTGCTACAGCCTGATTGACACCCGTATTATAGGAAGCACTCTGGGAGAGACATCGCTTGCGGCGGTAGGCACAACCACATCGCTCAGTGATATGCTGATAGAGTTTATAAACGGCATTATAGCCGGATTCGGTATTATTATTTCTATTTTTTATGGTGCGAAAGATGAGGGAAAACTGAAAAAGACAATCGGCGGTACGGCGCTTCTCGGTGTAGCGGCAGCCGCTGTCATCAGTGTAGTGGCACTGTTGCTTTTACCGTTGATCTTAGGAGTTTTGAATGTTTCTGAGCTGCATTTACCGGAAGCAACTGCATATATCCGTATTATCATGGCAGGAATGATCGCAACCGCATTGTATAATATCTGTGCGGCAATTCTGCGTGCTATCGGAGATTCTTTTACCCCGCTGGTTTTTCTGGTAATTTCCAATGTGTTGAATATAGTGCTTGACTATGTGTGTATACGGTATCTTAACATGGGAGTTTCCGGCGCGGCAGCTGCTACCGTGTTTTCACAGGCGTTGTCGGCGTTTCTTTGTTTCCTTTATATGAGGAAAAAATATAGTAATCTTATGCCTGACATGGAGGGAATGAAGCCGGATAAGGAAATATATGGGCGGCTTCTGCCGACGGGAATTTCCATGGGATTTATGATTTCTTTTGTAACGCTTGGTTCGCTGGCGCTGCAGACCAGCATCAACACTTTCGGGACAAATATAATCGTGGCGCATACCGCAGCCAGAAAAGCCACCTCTCTGTTTTTAACCCCTTTCTTTGTATTGGGTACGGCGCTTGCCACTTACTGCGGACAGAATCTGGGAGCAAAGGAATACGGAAGGATTAAAAAAGGGATTAAGAATACGGTATTTCTGGCGTTTGGATGGTGCGCTTTTGTGCTTATCATAATCTTTTTACTGTCACCGCAGATTGTCCGGCTGATTACTGCCAGCAGTGAAGGGGAGGTTATTAATACTGCATCGCTTTATCTGAGGATTAATGGTGTTTTTTACTTCCTTCCGGCGCTTATCTGCATCTTCCGTAACAGTATGCAGGGTTTCGGGGATAAGAAGACGCCGCTTTTTTCCAGCCTGATTGAGCTTACCGGGAAGGTTGTCATTGCTTTTTTGCTTGCACCTGTGATTGGCTATATGGGCGTAATTATTTCGGAGCCTGTAGTGTGGGCGGTGATGGTGCTGCCGCTTTTTGTAAATATTATGAGGAATCCGATATTTAAGGAAGTACGTGAATGATAAGTTTATGGTATCAAAAGATACATATGTAAAAGTTCGATGACTGGATGACAGACGGAACAAAAAAATCAGAAAACCTCAGGCGGCGGATGCCGCTTGGGGTGTTTTGTTGTGTGCCGCCTGAAATGCGATAAATGAAATGTGACAAAAGTAATATAAAAAATAGTTCTTTTTTCACTACCGCTTCATTTTTATAATTGCTATGATGTCATTGTAGTCGAAATAATCAATAAAGGAAAGAAGGTTGTGCAGGCATCATTGATGCCTTGGGCACTCAGACTCGCAGACTGAGAGAGGAGTATGGTTATAAAAATGGAAGATATTATTCTAAAAACAACGGACCTGACGAAAAAATACAACAATAAGGCAGTTGTTGATAATTTAAATATTGAAATCCGAAGAGGAGAGATTTTCGGATTGTTGGGACCGAATGGAGCAGGCAAAAGCACCACTATGAATATGATCTGTTCTATTGTACGACCCACTGCAGGTGAAATTGAATTGCTGGGCAAAGACCCTTGGAAGCAGAAAAAGTATGTTATTCATAAAATCGGCTACATCCCGCAGGAACTTGCTATCCATGGAAATCTTAAGGCATGGGAGAACGTGGAGTTATTTACTTCCCTTTACGGAATAAAGGGGCAGCAATTAAAAAATGCAGTAAATGAATCCTTGGAGTATGTCGGTTTGTTGGAACGCAGGCAGGAATTTGCCAGGAACTTTTCAGGTGGTATGAAAAGAAGATTAAACATAGCCTGTGCACTTGGGCATAACCCCGAATTGCTGATTTTTGATGAGCCTACGGTAGGTATTGATCCCCAGTCCAGAAACTTTATTCTGGATAAGATTAAGGAATCAAATAAGAAAGGCGCTACGGTTATTTACACAAGCCATTACATGGAAGAAGTGGAAGCAATATGTACCCGGATTGCTATTATGGATAACGGAAAAATTATTGCATGCGGAACAAGTGAGGAACTAAAGAAACTGGTTAACGGCGGAGATGATAATATTACATTAGAAGAAGTATTCCTGACGCTTACAGGTAAGAAACTCAGAGATTATGCGGAATAGTGAGGGAGAGATATGATTCGTTATTTGATAAAAAACAATTTTAAACTCATGTTCCGGAATACATGGAGCGTGATTACTATGCTGTTAGGTCCCATATTGGTCATTATGGTATTATCCAGCGCCTTTTCCGAACTGATGAAGTCCTACGAAGGAGTAGATGAATTCGCGGTGGGATATAGGATACAGGGAACGGCGGAATACAATGAAATGTTTGAGTCTGCTAAACTTGCAGGCAAGGAAGCAGGTATTCTTTTCTATGAATATCCGGAAGGTGAAGTAGAGGATATCATGGAGAAAAATGAACTTGCAGGATTTGTGGAGTTTTCTGGGGATACCTATGTGGTATATAAGAGCGCTGATTATGAAATAGAAGGTATTACTTTAGAATATTTTATTAACAAAGTGATGAATGCAGGCATGGATGCTTATATGCATATTCAGAAACAGGAGGATATTGTTTTACCGATAGAGGAACTGGAATTCATGCCGGCGATTAATGCAAGAGATTATTATGGTATTATTTATATTGTTTATTTCTGCTGGTGTGGAATTATATGTGCGACCGGAGTCCTGAGCAATGAAAAAAAATATGGAATTGTGCGAAGATTTCAGGTATCCAATATATCTGAGCCGCAGAATTACTTAGGGAAATTTATTCCGGTCACTTTGACGGTGTCAGTGGGTATGGCGGCAGCAACGGTAATTACTGTATTGCTTTTTGATATACATTGGGGTAATCCCGTTTTATCCATACTGATTGTTTTCATGATGATATCAGCGGGAACAGCATTGGGATTGATGCTTTACAATATCTCAGACAGTCTGGTAATTACTATTATCTTACAATTTACGATAGTGTGGTTTATGGGATTCTTTGGCGGCAGCTTTGAAACTTATATGTTTTCAAGAATGTCTGATGTGATAAAGCATCTGTCGCCGATTTACCATGGTAACAGGGCGTTGGTAGAACTCTCCTGTATGGGTAAGAGTAATTATACAGTCAGCGCTGTGTGGTATTCTTTAGGAATTACTGCGGTTTGCTCTGCAATTGCCATATTGGCGGGCAGTATCAGAAAGAGAGGTAGAGCATGATAGAATTAGTGAAAATGAACCTCAGATTGTTGTTAAGAAATAAGGGATTTTTGTTTTTTCTCATAGTCACCCCTATATTATCGGCATTTATTCTGAGTATAAAAATGGATGAACATACAGTTTATATGGATGATTCGAACAAGGAAGTTATATTGGAATTAACGGCTTATACGGACAAAGCGGTTTATAAGGGGGATACATCGGCGTGTATCATAAAAGTATATGATGCATCAAACTCGGAATTGTCGGAATATGTTTTAAATCAAATGGCAGCAGTCGGCATGTTTTCGGTATGCCGTGCAAAGGTCATCGGTATGACAGAGGAAGAGGTGGAGAAAATAGCAAAAAAGGATGCTTTTGACGACAGGGCAGGAATGCTGCTTTATCTGAAAGCGGGTTTTGATGAAGCGGTTTTAGACGGTACATGGGAACAAGGTGTGAAACTGTATGTTGTATCAGAAGATGAGCGTCAGGAAATTTTTGTGAACGAACTTACGGATTTGTTTGCCGGAATAAAGCAGATGCAAAGTTTTGCAGGCAATGACATAGCCGCTATGCTGGAGATGCTTACAGATATTCAGGATGTACTTCCTGAAAAAAAGGTAGTAAATCTTGCAGGCAGGGAAGGGGTTGCATTGACTGACAAGCAAATAAATCAACGGACTCAGATTGGCTATGCATTTGCCTTTATTACTTTAGGTTTCTTATTTTGCGGTGTCTGTGTGGCACATTCCGTAATTGAGGAGCAGAATAATAAGGTGTTTACCAGAGTTATGCTGACTAAACTAAGCAGCAGGGACTATTTTATATCCAAATTTGTGGTGGCGGTTGTCATCTGTGTGATGCAGACCTTAGTGCTTGCAGTATGCTTATTCTTTATTAAGGAGCTGGATGTGGGAATGGGCATTATGAGTTTTCTGGTGGTAATCTTCCTGTTAGGCCTGATATTTGGTACATTGAGTCTTTTGCTGGGAGTAGTTCTCGGAGACGTTATGAGTTCTAATTACGCGGTATTCGCGATTTGGAGTATTTCGGCATTGCTGGCAGGTTTGTATTTCCCATTGGATGATACGACGAAGGCGTTGAAAACACTTTCTTATCTTATGCCCCAGAAATGGTTTATGGATGCATCTGAATTATTATTAATAGGGGACAAAAGCGCATATTCTATGTTATTATGTGTTACAGCAGCCTACTTAATTATTTTTATCAGTGTAGGCGGTGTGGGTCTTAAAGTCAAATACTACAAGGACGGTATCTGATCCTGACGGGAATGAAGATATAGAATAGAGAGGAACAGCGCATGGAAGAACGAATCAGGGAGTATTATTTCGTCCTGCTTCGAATTGCATTATTGCTAATATTGGAAATATATATTATTTTATCACAGTCTGTGTTGACAGGGGCATCTGTAGAGGTGCTCCTGATTCTTGCGTTATTTATCGGAGTGATTGCCGGAAAGGAACTGGCGGAGCGTCGGATTCAGGTTCTGTTTTTGGGAGCGGCAGGAGTTTTATTGTTTTTTATACTGTTTACCCTGGGGACAGCCTTTATTTTGTTAGGGATTTTCTTTTGTTATGAAGTGCTTACCTATTTTAAACCTAAGCTGTTGTGGTACTTGATACCTTTGGGATTAGCCTGTGTACCCGGTGAGATAGAAATTTCAATGCAGTTGATTATCGCTGTTTTAATGGGAATTATATATTGTCAGCATGATTTTGTGGTAGAATCTTACCGGAAACAGACGAAAGAGGATACTATCGAGGAGCAGAAATTAAAGCATAACATGAACCGAAGGGAGTATGAAATGCAGGAGGCAGTCAGGAAGAATTTGCTGATGGCGGAAAATCAAATGTTGGAAGAGCGGGCGGAACTTTCTCAAACTTTGCACGATAAGCTGGGACATAATATTAACGGTTCCGTATATCAGTTGGAAGCGGTAAAGGTGTTGATGGAAAAGGAACCGGAAAGATCCAAGAAAATGATACAGGCGGTAATTGACCAGCTCCGCGGCGGAATGGATGAGATTAGGGTAATTCTTAGAAACGAGCGCCCAAAGAAATATAAGCTTGCAATGTTACAGCTGGATAAATTGTGCGAAGACTGCAGGCTGAAGGGAGTAGAAGCAGAACTTATTACAGAGGGAGAACTGAAGGAGATTCCGGAGAGATACCTGGAAGTCATTTTGGACAATGCTTATGAAGCGGTTTCCAATTCCATGAAATATGCAAGGTGCAGTAGAATAAAAATCGGTATACATGTATTAAATCAAATGATACGCTGCAGTATATCGGATAATGGCATAGGATGCAAGGAAGTGATTGACGGAATGGGGATTTCGGGAATGCGGAAAAGAGTGCGGGAGGTTAATGGTATTCTGGATTTTGAAACGGAAGCCGGATTTACGATAAATATGTTACTGCCGTTATAGGAAGGAGCAAGGTTATCTATATGGACAAGATTAAAATAATTATTGCGGAAGACAGTGATTTTGTAAGAGACGGAATGCGGATCATATTGGATGTGGATGAAGATTTCGAGGTGATTGGCTGTGCCAAAAACGGACGGGAGGCTATTAATATTGCTAAAGAAAACGCTCCGGATATTTTCCTGATGGATATCCAGATGCCTGAGATGGACGGAATTGAGGCTACCAAGTATATTGTGGATAATAATCTGGGGAAAGTTTTGATTCTTACCACTTTTGATGATGATGAGCTGGTGCAGAGTGCCTTGAGGAACGGGGCAAAAGGTTATCTGATTAAGAACCACACGCCTGAACATTTAAAGCAAATGATAAAATCCGTATATAACGGCACAGGCGTTATGGAAGAAGGTATATTGGAAAATCTTGCAAAAAATACGGGCATTAAGGCAAAAGGTTTTTGTGAAGACGGTTATACCGCACGGGAAATGGACATTATTAAGGCTGTGGCAGAGGGACTGTCAAATAAGGAAATCGCGAATCGCCTTTTTATCACGGAAGGTACAGTGAAGAATTATGTTACTTCTATTCTGGCAAAAGAGAATTTGTCACATCGTACTGCACTGGCGGTATATTATCTGACCGGGAAGAAGTAAAAAATTGCAAAGTCAAAATATTCGTTGTACAATATATACAAATTGCCGTGGGCTCACCTGCAAAGCGGTACTCTGATACATGCGCTAAAATGAGGAGTGCCCAGACATCTTGCGATGCCCGGGCTATTATGAAAAAAATTTATCGTTGCAACTATCTTGTTAACTGATAAAACTATTATATCCATAAATTATGAACAAATTATGAACACGATGTAAAGCTGCCGTTAATTTTTATAAAAATTAAGACAACGATAAGACAAAATTATATAAAATGCACAAAACCGGCATGGTGGGACAGATGCTTTCATATCGGTATACTTTTACCGTAACGGTCCATGGAAGGAGTTAAATTAGTATGGATAAGGGAACTGGAAATGAAACAATGCAGCAGTTACATAACAATAAAAATACAGCAAAACAATATCGGAACAATACCAGGGATATGACCACGGGGAATCCCTATACGTTGATGCTTGGTTTTGCTTTGCCGATATTCTTAAGTCAGGTTTTTCAGCAGCTATATAATACGGCTGATGCGTTTATTGTCGGAAAATTCCTTGGCACAAATGCATTGGCGGCTGTGACTTCTTCCGGTACGCTTATTTTTCTGATGATAAGCTTTTTTATGGGAACAGCCATGGGAGCCGGAGTGGTAATTTCCCGATACTTCGGAGCCAGAGATGAAGCGCAGGTTTCCCGTGCCATCCATACGGTATTTGCTTTCGGTATTGTCAGCGGACTGGTTCTTACGGTTGTTGGAGTTGCTCTTACACCGACATTTTTAGTTTGGATGCAGACAGATCCCGAGGTTTTACCGGAAGCGATTGAGTATTTCAGATATTATTTTATGGGCTCGTTAGCTCTTGTTATGTATAATGTCTGCCGCAGCATTATGAATGCTCTCGGTGACAGCAGGCGACCGCTTTACTACCTGATTTTTTCTTCGTTACTCAATATTGTGCTGGATTTGCTGTTTATCGCTGTTTTTCGCGGTGGTGTATGGGCGGCGGCAGCAGCGACGGTTCTGTCACAGGCGGCAAGCGTGGTGCTCTGCATGGTGCATCTGCTGCGCAAGGGCAATATATTTACCGTGGAATTGCGTAAGATTCGTTTCCATAAGGATATGTTAATTGAAATCGTTCGTTACGGTCTGCCCTCCGGGGTGCAGAATTCGGTCATCGCGTTTGCCAATGTTATCGTGCAGTCGCAAATCAACTCTTTTGGAAAGTATGCGATGGCGGCATACGGCACACATGCCAAGATTGAAGGATTTGCATTTCTTCCGATTACCAGTTTCAATATGGCAAGCACTACTTTTATCAGCCAGAATCTTGGCGCGAAGCAATATGACCGCGCCAAAAAGGGAGCGCGTTTCAGCATACTTTCAGCGGTTCTGCTTGCTGAAGCGATTGGTATATGCTGCTATGTTTTTGCACCTCGTTTGATTGGATTGTTTGATCAGACTCCCGGCGTTATTGAATTAGGCGTCCGTCAGGCGCATACTGTTGCTTTGTTTTACTGTCTGTTAGCATTTTCCCATTCAATTGCGGCAATCTGCCGCGGCGCGGGAAAAGCGTTTGTTCCCATGTTTATCATGCTGTCTGTATGGTGTGTGATAAGGATTACTTATATTATCATTGTGATGCGCGTGGTAGGTGAGATCAGGTATATTTATTGGGCTTATCCGATTACATGGGGCATCAGTTCGGTGATATATCTGCTTTACTATCTGTTTTCTGACTGGGTTCATGGATTTGACAGGTAGGGCATCCATGCAGCATAGATTCCCTGATACATATCAGGTAGTTATTTTGAAGAAACATTAAGCGGTATTATATACAGATTGTCTTTGCTTAGGGTGCTTTCATCATCCGGATAGGATTTAAGATTCTTTAAAAGGCTCCTTTGTTTTGAATCTTCATATATCAGACTAAAATATATCGAAAAATCTCATTATTGTAATAATAGCAGAAAAATGTTAAACTATACTTGAAAGAACCATACCAAAGCAGTCGTGGCAAAGGAGAAGGAACACAAAGATGGACACTTTTTTTAATAAACTTTCACAAAAAGCTAATGCACAGGAACTGATAAATGCAAATTCAGCGGCGGATACTGCGAAGATGGAAATGATGCAGAAGCAGATGGATGAATATGATAAGCTGCTGCAGGAAATGCGCAAGGTGAATTTAAAGACTATAGAGAACATGGAACAGCTGCAGAAAGTGATGAATGAAAGCCTTCAGAAAATTGAAGCGATTCAGGAAAACAGCGATATACATGAAGATATGGAAAAACTGCTGGCGGAAATGGAGAAGCAGTCAGATGAGCTTGCCGCAGCGAAGAAACAGCAGGAGGAATTTGTCACAGAAACGAAGAAGCAGCAGGAGGAATTTGTTGCAGAAACGAAGAAGCAGCAGGAAGAGCTTATTGCAGAAACGAAGAAGCAGCAGGAAGAGTTTATTGCAGAAACGAAGAAGCAGCAGGAAGAATCTGTCGCAGAAACGAAGAAGCAGCAGGAAGAATCTGCTGCAGAGACGAAGAGGCAGATGGAAGAACTTATTACGGTGACAAAGGAGCAGCAGGAAAACCTCTTGCCTGAAATGAAGAAGCAGGTGGAAGAAATTGTTAAACGCTCGGATGACTTCCTTCATAAAGAGAATGTCAAAGTTTACCGGAATGTGCAGGCTGCAATGACTGAAGAACTGGATAAGCAATCTGAAAAGATTTTGTCAAAGCAGTCGGAAATCGCCAAGAGCCAGAAAACAATGTTACCGCTTTCAATTGTTATCATACTGTTGCTTCTGGCGGATATTGCGATTAATTTATTGAAAATTACTATACCGTTTTAATTTTATCTATTAAGCTTTTTATATTTAAGAAACTATTTTTTCAAGTCAGGCTGTCCGGTCTGGCTTGGTTTTTGTCTGAGCATGCTTCCGCGTACAACGGAGTCTGAACCGTATTTTTTCCGTATGGAGTCAAGCGATTTTTCAAGCATAGCCTCTTTTTCGGATGAAATGCGGTGATGCGGTGAAGCATCCTGACTGCTGAGCGCAGACATGTCGAATAAGTTAAGCTGCACCGGCTCTTCTGCTGAAAGCAGTTTGGAAGAACGGATTCCAAGTAATCGTATGGGTGTATCATCCCAAAGCTCGTCAAACAAAGAGCACGCAGTCCGATATATGGTATCGCTTCCGGAGGTCGGACTTTCCAGAGTAGTCTGATGAGATACTTTTCTGAAATTATTGTACTTAATTTCCACACTTATCATTTCTGCTGTCAGACCGGATTCTCTCAGTCTTTTGGCGACGGACTCCGACAATTCCAAAAGTACGTGACAGGCTTCCTGTCTTTCTGTGACGTCATGTGACATTGTGGTGGAATTACCTATTCCCTTTGCCTCGGATTGCACTGTAACTACTATGGAGTCGTCAATGCCGTTGGCGTATTCCCAGAGCAGTTTTCCGTGACTTTTCAGATTGGAAGTCAGGATATCTATATCAGTTCCTGCCAAATCCCCGATGGTTATTATTCCCAGATTACGCAATACGCTTACGCTGGAGCGGCCGCACATATATAAAGAAGAAACCGGCATCGGCCACATTTTTTCCTGAATCTCATAAGAGTAAAGCGTATGCGTCAGGTTTGGCTTTTTAAAATCAGAAGCCATTTTGGCAAGTACCTTGCGGTCGGAAATGCCGACATTTACGGTAAATCCAAGTTTATCATAAACCTGCGTGCGGATATATTCTGCAGCTGTTTCCGGAGATGGAAAAAGCTTACTTATAGGCGTATAATCCATATAACATTCATCTACGCTGACTTGCTCGATATCGGGACAGATGTCGGACAAAAGGTGCATCAGTTCCGTGCTCCTTCTATTATATAAGCTGTGGTCGGGTTGTTCTACGAGGAGGGAGGGGCATTTGCGCATCGCATTGACGATAGGCTCGCCTGTCGTAATGCCATAGGCTTTCGCAGGGATTGACTTGGCAAGCACGACGCCGTGGCGTTTCGCCATATCACCGCCTATAATGGCAGGGATAGTGCGCATGTCAACCTCAAAACCGCGTTTGAGCTTATCTAATGCGCTCCAGCTAAGGTATGCGGAATTCACATCAATATGAAAAATGATTTTATCCATTAGCTGACTCTCCGTTTAAATATGTATATTTTGCTGGTTTCAGTCTATCATAGTTCTTGCAAAAAGGGAATATCGCCCTTATGGAATGTTGTCATTATGTCTTTACTTTTACCTTAAATATTGTTAAAATAGTAAATGTTACAATTTTATTACAGACAAGCAGTCACAAGAGGAAAATATTTATGAAATTTATAAGCATACATTATAAAAAGATGAAAATTGCATATATTAAGATTGCGGTACTTGTATCCGCAGTTGCCGCACTTTTTCTGCCTTATTATCAGAAACTGGAAAGTGAGGGAGATAATCAGTTTACGGTATATCTGAACGGAGAGCAGGTAGGTATTGTTGATGATGTGGACAGGATAGATAACTGCCTTATTAATGCCAGAAAGATAATTGCCGGTGGCAGTGATGAGATGATACTCGCTGACAGCAGTATCACATATGAGAGCTGTGAGGTGTTGTGGGGTGAAGTGGATGACGATAGAGTCATAATAGATAATATGGCATCGGTCCTTCGAGGAAGTATCAAGGAAACCCTGAACCGCTCATATACGGTTAAAATCAACGAGTATACGGTAAATCTTGCCACTACGGAAGAGGTGTTGGAGCTGTTACAGGCGTCTTTGGGTAAATATGATACGGAAAACGAGTACACCATAGGTCTTGTGATGGATCCCGATCGTGAGCTGAACGTTCTTACTACGGCTATTTATGCTAAAGAGGAAGAGGAAAAAGAAGAACCGGCTGTGATAGTAAATGCCGGCATTAATTATGAACTGGCGAATATTTTTGCAACAGTGGAACCGGAAACCGAAAAAGATTTTTCCGATTATGAATTGGGGCTTAAATCAATCGGATTTGGAGATTCGGTTGAAGTTGTAGAAGCTTATCTGCAGGATTCTGAGATTACCCCTGTACAGAGGGCAATCGAGGACGTGACCAAAGAACAGGAGAAGGAACAAATCTACGAAGTGGTGTCGGGAGATACTCTGTCCAAAATCGCGATGAACAATGGTCTTACTATTGAGAGGCTGATTGCAATGAACGACACAATTGACAATGAGAACTCGATCATCCGCGTCGGAGATGAATTGATAATAACGGTGCCTGAGCCTGAGCTTTCGGTTGAACGTGTGGAAGAAGTATATTATGAAGAGGATTATGAGGCGGAAATAATATATATTGACAATGATGAATGGTATACTACCCAGACCAAAACTTTACAGGAGCCGTCAGCCGGACACAGAATAGTTGTGGCAGACGTATCTTACCGCAATAATGAAGAGGTAGCCAGGGAAATACTGAAAGAAGAGATTACCTACGAAGCGGTGCCTAAGCGTGTTGAAAGAGGAACAAAAATTCCTCCTACTTACATCAAGCCGATTTCAGGCGGAAGGCAGAGTTCCGGTTTCGGTTACAGGAAAGCTCCGACTAAAGGCGCCACCAGCTATCATCAGGGAGTTGACTGGGCTACGCCGATCGGTACGGCGGTTATGGCGTCATCCTCAGGCACTGTTGTGAAGGCAGGCTGGGGCGGCGGTTACGGCAATGTGATTTATATCAATCATCCTGATGGAACACAGACCAGATATGCTCATCTGAGCAAGGTATTGGTGTCGCCGGGACAGTATGTATCTCAGGGACAAAAGATTGCCCTAAGTGGAAATACCGGCGTCAGCACGGGACCTCATGTACATTTTGAAATAGTGATAAACGGTTCAAGAGTGAATCCTTTGAAGTATTTGAATTGATTTTAGTTTTACAGCAGGAATCTTTTGGCAGACTGCCCCATTTACAAATGTGAAAAATATGATATACTTTTAATAAAATGTTTATTATTATTTTAGATTATATCTGCATTTGCAATTGAATGATAAGGGGACTATATATGGAACAATATGCGATTAGAGGCGGAAATCCATTAGTCGGTGAGGTTGAAATAGGCGGTGCAAAAAATGCGGCACTGGCAATTTTGGCAGCGGCAGTTATGACGGACGAAGCTGTTGTGATAGAGAATGTTCCGGATGTGCGGGATACCAACGTACTGTTGCAGGCAATGGAGAGTATAGGTGTCATCGTTACGAAGCCGGATAGGCATACGGTAAGAGTTAACGCATCACAGATTCACGACCTTGTAATAGAGGATGATTATATTAAGAAAATCAGGGCTTCCTATTATCTTCTGGGTGCTCTGCTGGGAAAATATAAAAAGGCGGAAGTCGCTCTTCCGGGGGGCTGCAACATTGGCTTAAGGCCTATTGACCAGCATATTAAAGGTTTTCGCGCACTTGGCGCCGATGTCAGAATTGAGCATGGATTGATTATCACCGAGACGGAGAAACTGGTTGGGAATCATATTTATATGGACGTCGTAACAGTAGGTGCTACTATTAATGTTATGATGGCTGCTGCTATGGCTGAGGGCAAGACAACTATTGAAAACGCGGCAAAAGAGCCGCATGTTGTAGATTTGGCTAACTTCCTGAATAGCATGGGCGCTAATATTAAAGGCGCGGGTACTGATGTAATCCGAATCAAAGGAGTATCAAGACTGCACGGAACAGAGTATACCATTATTCCTGATCAGATTGAAGCAGGTACATTTATGTTTGCCGCAGCTGTGACAAAAGGAGACGTAACTGTTAAGAATGTTATTCCGAAACACTTGGAGTCCATTAGTGCAAAATTATTGGAAATAGGATGTGAATTGGAAGAATCTGATGATGCTGTGCGTGTAGTTGCCTCTAAACCGCTTGGGCATACGCATGTAAAGACTCTGCCATACCCGGGATTTCCGACAGATATGCAGCCGCAGATTACGGTTGCCCTTGGTCTTTCTGCCGGGACAAGCATCGTGACGGAGAGTATTTTTGAGAATCGTTTCAAGTATATTGATGAACTTACCAGAATGGGAGCCAATATCAAGGTGGAAGGTAATACCGCGATTATTGACGGCGTGGAGCGATACACGGGTGCCGGTATCTCTGCTCCGGATTTACGCGCAGGCGCTGCTCTTGTAATTGCAGGTCTTGCGGCTGAAGGAGTTACTACCATTGATGACATTCAGTATATTGAACGCGGATACGAAGACTTCGATTTAAAGCTTAAGGCGTTGGGCGCGCAGATTGAGAAGGTAAGTACGCAGCGTGAGACTTCCAAGTTTATATTCAAGGTTGTGTAGATATTTTTATAGCGTACATTTTTATAATGTAGGTTTTTACTGATTGACTATTGACAGTAGAAACAAACTGGTGTATGTTATTTTATAGTTAGAAAAATAAATATTGAGTATTCTTTTAAAAGAATGAGTTTTCTCTTATTCAGAGTGGTGGAGATACATAGGATCTGTGAAGCCACGGCAACCCCTATAAGGAAGGTGCCAACCTGAGCGAACAAGTCTGTCTTATGGCAGAGCGAACAATAAGAGGATTTGATTACTCCTGATATCAGGTCCGCTTATTTCGGTAAGTGGATTTTTTTATATTTAATACTAAAACGAAGAAAGGAAAATAATTATGGAAAAAAGATTATTTACTTCAGAATCAGTGACAGAAGGACATCCGGATAAAGTCTGCGATGCCATTTCCGATGCCATCCTGGATGCATGCATGGAAAAAGACCCCATGAGCCGCGTTGCCTGTGAGACAGCAACCTGTACGGGATTCGTATTGGTGACCGGAGAGATTACCACTAATGCTTATGTGGATATTCAGAAAATCGTACGTGAAACAGTAAAAGAAATAGGTTATACTAAATCTGAGTATGGTTTCGACGGAAATACCTGTGCCGTAATGGTGGCAATTGATGAGCAGTCCGCCGACATCGCAATGGGCGTTGATAAAGCATTAGAGGCGAAAGAGAACAAAATGTCCGATGCGGAAATCGAGGCAATCGGTGCAGGAGACCAGGGTATGATGTTTGGTTATGCTACCAATGAGACAGAAGAATATATGCCTTATCCGATATCCCTTGCACATAAGCTGGCGCTGCAGCTGACGAAAGTCCGTAAAGACGGTACTTTAAAATATTTAAGGCCGGATGGAAAGAGCCAGGTGTCCGTAGAATATGATGAGAGCGGAAAACCTGTAAGACTGGAAGCAGTAGTTCTTTCTACCCAGCATGATGATGACGTGACACAGGAGCAGATTCATAAAGATATTAAGAAATATGTATTTGACCCTGTTCTTCCTGCAGAGCTTGTTGATGATAAGACCAAATTCTTCATCAACCCTACGGGACGTTTCGTAATCGGCGGACCTCACGGTGATGCAGGTCTGACAGGACGTAAGATTATTGTAGATACATACGGCGGATATGCACGTCACGGCGGCGGCGCTTTCTCCGGCAAAGACTGCACGAAGGTTGACCGTTCCGCAGCATATGCGGCGCGTTATGTAGCTAAGAATATCGTAGCGGCTGGTCTTGCAGAGAAGTGTGAGATTCAGTTGTCCTATGCAATCGGTGTTGCACAGCCTACGTCTGTTATGGTTGATACTTTTGGCACGGGAAAGGTATCCGAAGAAAAACTGGATGAAATTATTCGTGATAATTTCGACCTGCGTCCGGCAGGAATCATTAAGATGTTAGACCTTCGCCGCCCGATTTACAAACAGACGGCAGCTTACGGACATTTCGGACGTAATGATTTGGATTTGCCTTGGGAGAAGGTTGACAAGGTTGATGTATTGAAGAAATATTTATAATACATAATATTTATTATTGATGCCCTGCAGTCTGCTGTGGGGCATTTTGATAGGAGGTACCTCATGGCTTTTGCGCATCTGCATGTCCATACGGAATACAGCCTTTTGGACGGTTCCAATAAAATAAAGGAATATATAAAGAGAGTCAAAGAACTTGGAATGGACAGCGCTGCGATTACCGACCACGGCGTTATGTACGGCGTGATTGATTTTTATAAAGAAGCGAAAGCTGCCGGCGTTAATCCTATCATAGGCTGCGAGGTCTATGTTGCGCCGAACTCACGCTTTGACAGGGAAGTGTCAGGCGGGGAGGACAGATATTATCATCTGGTGCTTTTAGCGGAGAATAATGTAGGATATGCCAATCTGATGAAAATAGTCAGCCGCGGATTTACCGAAGGGTATTATTACAGACCGCGTGTGGATATGGAAGTACTTCAGGAATTCCATGAGGGGCTTATCGCGCTTTCCGCATGTCTGGCGGGTGAAGTATCACGCTATATCCAGAAGGGATTGATTGACGAGGCGAAGAAAGCCGCGAAGAAATATGAAGATTGTTTCGGAAAAGGCAATTATTTTCTGGAATTACAGGATCATGGCATTCCGGAACAGAAAACGGTCAATACCGCGCTCCTCAACATAAGCAGGGAATTGGACATCCCGTTAGTTACCACTAACGACGTTCATTATACTTATGCGGAGGATGAGAAGTCACACGATATTCTGCTCTGTTTACAGACTGGTAAGAAGCTGGCGGATGAAGACAGACTGCGCTACGTGGGCGGTCAGTATTATGTAAAAAGCGAAGAGGAAATGAAGGGGCTTTTCTCATATGCATGGGAAGCCGTGGAGAATACACAGAGAATTGCGGACAGATGCCATGTTGAGATTGAATTTGGAGCCTATAAGGTACCGCATTATGATGTGCCGGAAGGGTACGATTCATGGGGCTATTTAAATGAACTGTGTACGAAAGGACTGGCTGCACGTTATCCGGAAGACGACGGAACCATACGTGAGAAGATGGATTATGAACTTAATATCATCAAAACCATGGGGTTTGTGGATTACTTTTTGATTGTATGGGATTATATTAATTTTTGCAGGGAGAATGGAATCGCGGTCGGACCGGGACGTGGTTCGGCGGCAGGGAGCATAGTTTCATATTGTTTAAAGATTACGAATATAGACCCAATAAAATATAGTCTTTTGTTTGAACGTTTCCTGAATCCGGAGCGTGTTTCCATGCCTGATATCGACGTGGACTTCTGCTATGAGCGAAGGCAGGAAGTAATCGATTATGTGGGAGAAAAATACGGTCAGGATAAGGTTGTGCAGATTGTAACATTCGGAACTATGGGGGCAAAAGCTGTTATCCGTGATGTAGGTCGTGTTATGGATTTGCCATATGCTTATGTGGATTCTATTGCCAAAATGATTCCGATGGAGCTCAATATTACGATAGACAAAGCTCTGGATATGAATCCGGAGTTAAAAAAGCTATATTCTGAAGATGAAAACGTGCAGGTTCTGATTGATATGTCGAAACGTCTGGAGGGACTGCCCAGACATACATCCACGCATGCTGCGGGAGTTGTTATCTGTCCGAAGGCGGCGGAGGAATTTGTACCGCTGTCAAGAGGTGGCGATAATGCCATTACCACGCAGTTTACCATGACGACGATTGAAGAACTTGGACTTCTTAAAATGGACTTTCTGGGGCTGCGTACCCTGACCGTGATTCAGGATGCCGTTGAGATGGCTCAGAAAAAAACGGGTACGGTTATTGATATAGATAATATAGATTATAATGATCCGGCGGTTCTTTCACTGATTGCTTCGGGACGTACCGAAGGCATATTTCAGCTTGAAAGCGGCGGCATGAAAAGCTTCATGAAGGAACTGAAACCGCAGAGTCTTGAGGATATCATCGCGGGTATATCGCTGTACCGCCCGGGACCGATGGACTTCATTCCTAAATATATTAAGGGAAAAAATGACGCTGATTCCATCACCTATGACTGTCCGCAGCTTGAATCGATCCTGGCACCGACATATGGCTGTATCGTATATCAGGAACAGGTAATGCAGATTGTGCGTGAGCTTGGTGGTTATACGATGGGCAGAAGCGATTTGGTTCGCCGCGCCATGAGTAAGAAAAAGCAGTATGTCATGGAGCAGGAGCGTAAGAACTTTACGTATGGAAATCCTGAAGAGGGCGTGCCGGGCTGTGTGGCGAATGGAATAAGCGCGCAGGTTGCAAATCATATTTATGACACTATGATGGATTTTGCCAAGTATGCATTCAATAAATCCCATGCGGCGTGTTATGCTGTTGTTGCCTATCAGACGGCTTACCTTAAATACTATTATCCGGTAGAATTCATGGCGGCGCTGCTTACTTCTGTTATTGATAATTCTGGAAAAGTATCGGAGTATATTATGACCTGTAAAAGCATGGGTATTCAGATACTGCCGCCTGATATAAATGAGGGGGAGATAAGGTTTTCCGTGTCAGGGGATTCTATCCGATACGCCTTGACGGCAATAAAGAGTGTGGGACGGCCTGTAATTGAAGCCGTAGTTGAGGAGAGAAAGCTAAGAGGTCCCTACACTAATCTGAAAGATTTTATCACCCGCATGGCGGATAGGGGAGTTAATAAGCGGGCTATCGAGAATTTCATAAAGGCGGGTGCGATGGACAGTCTGGGGGGTACCAGAAAGCAGTTCATGAGTGTGTACGTGCAGATTATGGATAACATTTCGCAGGATAAGAAAAATAATATGGCAGGGCAGCTTTCTTTATTCGATATTGCAGCGGAGGAAGAAAAAGAAAGCTACGAAATAAAGCTCCCTGATGTGGGGGAATATTCTAAAGATATGAAACTGGCATTTGAAAAAGAAGTTCTGGGTATATATGTCAGCGGACATCCTTTGGAAGAATATCAGGAAATCTGGCGTGGAAACATTACCAATATGACATCTGATTTTGTACTTGAAGAAGAGACGAACACCACTGCCGTAAAAGATGGACAGTCGGTTACAATCGGCGGTATCGTTGCGGATAAAAGGTTGAAGTATACGAAAAATGAAAAGGTAATGACCTTCCTGCAGATAGAGGACCTGGTTGGCTCGATAGAGGTTATTGTTTTTCCGAAAGATTATGAAAAGAATGCGGATAAACTGATAGAGGATAAAAAAGTTTTTGTCAAGGGGAGAGTTTCTGCCGAGGATGATAAAGACGCTAAGCTTATCTGTGAAAAAATAACTGATTTTGATGAAATCCCTAAGAAATTGTGGATTAAATTTTCGACCAAGGAGCTGTTTGAGGAAAAGGAAGCAGAACTTATGGCATCGATTCACGATTCTGAGGGCAGGGACAGCGTTATCATCTATATTGAAAATCCGAGGGCTATGAAAAAGCTGCCGCCAAATCAGAATGTCAATGCTGATGCAGCGTTGATTGAAAGATTGGAAATTCTATATGGAAAAGAAAATGTCAAGGTTGTTTAAAAAATATTGAAAAGCCTCTTTTAATAGGGTAAAATTAAATTAATCAGGTAATTTATGGTATTGCTGGGAAAGGATGCGAGAATATGGCAAAAGAGATTAAGACAATAGGCGTTTTAACAAGTGGGGGCGACGCGCCGGGTATGAACGCCGCAATTCGTGCCGTTGTCAGAAAAGCGCTTGCTAACGGCGTTAAAGTCAAGGGGATTAAAAAAGGCTATCAGGGTCTTATGAATGAAGAAATCATAGATATGGAGAAATGGTATGTTTCGGATACCATTCAAAGAGGCGGCACTATTCTCGGAACTGCAAGGTGTTCAGAGATGCGTACGGAAGAGGGGCAGCAGAAGGCGGCTGATGTCTGTCGTAAACATGGAATCGACGGTCTTGTTGTTATCGGGGGAGACGGCTCATATCGCGGAGCACAGGCGCTGTCCAGACAGGGAATTAACACGATTGGTATTCCGGGAACCATAGATTTGGATATCGCATGCACGGAATATACCATAGGTTTTGATACTGCAATTAATACGGCGATGGAGGCGATTGATAAGGTGCGTGATACTTCTTCTTCGCATGAGAGATGCAGTATAATTGAAGTTATGGGCAGGAATGCGGGCTATATTGCTTTATGGTGCGGTATTGCCAATGGCGCAGAAGATATCCTATTACCTGAGAAATACGATTTCAATGAGCAGGAGATTATAAATAATATTATAGCCAGCAGAAAACGCGGTAAGACGCATCATATTATTATCAATGCTGAAGGTATAGGACATTCCACTTCCATGGCGAGACGAATCGAAGCGGCTACCGGCATGGAGACAAGGGCGACTATTCTTGGCTATCTGCAAAGAGGCGGTGCACCGACCTGTAAAGACAGATATTATGCTTCCATCATGGGAGCTTATGCGGCAGATATTTTGTGCGAAGGCAAAACAAACAGAGTTGTCGGGTATCAGCATGGAGAATTTCTGGACTTCGATATTGAAGAGGCTCTTAATATGCAGAAGAGCATTCCTGAGTATGTATATGAGGTCAGCAAGATTCTTGCGTTGTAATTTTCTTCTTATGCAGGCTGCGAACTTAGGCAAAACAAACAAAAACGGTGCTCACCGCAAACGGAATCGCACCTTATTTTGTACAGATAATTTACGAAGTGAATTATCTGTTTTTTACCCTATAGGAAATTACGCCGAAGTGTAAATCATTCCAATGAGAATGCGAAGCATTCTCGGAATCGAGTGCGCTGGCACTCGATTTTTTACCCTAAGTTCTAGTTATTGAAGGGAAGCATGAAAGGAAAAGCAGATATGATAACAAGCCATGCAAATAAAGGAGTAAAGGAAGTAATACAGCTTGAACAAAAGGCAAAAGCAAGACGTGAACAGGGACTTTTTGTTGCAGAGGGCGTCAAAATGTTCCTTGAAGCGCCTGTGAATATGATTGAAAAAGTTTATGCTTCGGAAACTTTTTCAAAACAGATGCCTGTTATTTGCAAAGAAAAGTCGGAAACCCTGCTCTCCCGTTATGAGACGGTTTCTGACGAAATATTTCAAAAAATGTCGGATACGAAGACACCGCAGGGTATACTGTGCGTGATGCGACAGTATAAATATACGCTGGAATCAATGTTCACAGTGTCAAATCCCATGATAATTATAACGGAAGATATTCAGGATCCGGGGAATCTGGGTACGATTTTTCGTGCTGCAGAGGGGGCGGGTGCAGCAGGTATCATTATGAGCAGTGATACGGTTGATATCTATAACCCCAAGACAATTCGTTCTACGATGGGCTCTGTTTATAGAATGCCATTTCTTTACGCGCAGCATTTGGATATTATAATAGAAGAAATGCAGAAGAGAAAAATTATTGTCTTTGCGGCGCATTTACAGGGTGCAAAGGTATATGATACCTGTGATTACAAGTCGGGAACGGCATTTCTGATAGGCAATGAGGCAAACGGGCTTAAAGATGAAACTGCTAAGAAAGCGGATGCTGCCATAAAAATTCCAATGGCGGGTAAGGTAGAATCACTCAATGCGGCAGTAGCAGCTTCTGTGCTGATGTATGAGGCGGCACGACAGAGAAGATAGAAGGGAGCAGTGTGAAAAATAAATTTTTCACACACATACTTGTATGTGTTATGCTTTGTATGTGTTACGCAATATTTGTGCAGACATCGTAGATGTCTTAGAAATTGTGTGCAAAGCACACATACAAATTCGCAGGCTGAGAAAGGAGCATGATTATGAATATGAAAATAGGTTTTATAGGCTTGGGTAATATGGCAGACGCCATGATAGCAGGTATGCTGCAAAAGGATATAGTGAAACCTGCTGATATTATCGGCTGTGCCAAAACCTCAGTAACAAGAGAAAAAATGAAAGAAAAATATGACATACGTGTCAGTGATAAAAATGCGGATGTGGCATCACAGTCAGATATTCTGATTCTTGCGGTGAAACCGCAGTTTATGGAGGAAGTGATATCGGAAATAAGGGATGCGGTCAGCCTTCAGACTCTTGTTATAAGCATTGCGGCAGGCAAAACTTTGGAATGGATTGAAAACGCTTTCGGCAAGACTGTTAAACTGGTACGCTGTATGCCTAATACGCCGGCACTGGTAGGCGAGGGTTGTACAGGCGTATGCGTGAACGATAGGGTTTCGGCAGGAGAAATAGACGAGAGTATCAGACTTATGGAGAGTTTTGGCAAAGCCAGCCTTGTTCCGGAGAGACTGATGGATGCCGTCGGGGCAGTAAGCGGCAGTTCACCTGCTTATGTATTTATGTTTATTGAAGCGATGGCGGACGCCGGTGTGGCGGCCGGAATGCCCAGGGCACAGGCATATCAGTTTGCAGCGCAGGCAGTATATGGCAGCGCGAAACTGGTATTGGAAAGCGGCAGGCATCCGGGAGAACTGAAGGATATGGTATGCTCTCCGGGAGGCACGACTATTCAGGGCTTGCGGGTATTGGAAGAAAAAGGGATGCGCGGAGCAGTTATGGATGCTTTGGCAGCATGCGTTGAAAAATCAAGAAATTTGTAACAATTTTATCCTTATTTCCACTAATTTTTTATAGACAAGCAACGTAAACTTGACAAAGAAAAGATGTTTTGCTAGAATTATCCAAAACGGCTATTTAACATTTTTGTAATAATTCTGCAAATAAATTTTAAAAGTGGAGGTAAGCACTCATGTTAAAGGGTAAAAGACTGTTATCTATTCTGACAGGTCTTGCTATAAGCCTGTATATGATGTATGGAATAAGCTTGGATACGGTTGCGGTCGGCAAGAAGGAATATCTTGACTCTCTGAGCGCGGGGGTTTCCAATGCTATTTCCACGAATGAGGACAGCAATGAGGGGGAAACAGAAGAACAGGCGGAGGAAAAGGTGGATTCAGGCGTAAAATCTGATTTGGTCATGGCGGATGTGAAAGCAGCGCTGAATGTACGCGCTGAAGCCTCAGAAGATTCGGCAAAGGTCGGACTTCTATATAAAGACTGCGGAGGCAGGATTCTGGAAAGAAGAGACGGCTGGACTAAGATTGAATCAGGTGATTTGGTTGGCTGGGCCAAGGATGAATATCTGCTGTTCGATGAAGATGCAGAAGCCTTGGCAAACGAAGTAGGAAACCTGATTGTCACGATTAAAACGGAGACCCTGCGCGTGCGTAAGGAGCCTAACGAGGAATCATCTATTCTGGGTCTGCTTGCGCAGGATGATGCGTTAGAAGTCATTGAAATTGTCAATGATGATTGGATTAGTGTGTATTTTGAAAATGATACGGCATATGTTTCCGCTAAATATGTGAAGGTTGATTTTCGTATTGATGCCGGAGAAACTATGGCATCAATCAAGAAAAGAGAAGAAGAGGCTGCGGCAATCAGAAAACAGGAAATCGCAAACGCTAATCAGGCCGTTATTGCGGATGCCAATGATTTAAGACTGATGGCAGCCCTGATTCAATGTGAGGCAGGTTCGGAACCATATGAAGGTAAACTGGCAGTTGGCTCAGTTGTAATGAACAGGGTAAGAAGCGGCGCATATCCTAATACGATTTCCGGAGTTATTTATGCATCGGGTCAGTTCACTCCTGCAGTAAACGGAAAGGTTGCGAAGGTATATAATAACGGCAATATATCGGACAGCAGTTATCAGGCGGCGCAGGAGGCAATGTCGGGTGTGAGCAATGTAGGAGATGCAACGCACTTCAGAGTAGCCGGTAATCATGATGGAATTCTGATTGGTCATCAGGTTTTCTGGTAAAAAATATTGGCAAACAGTTTTTCGATATAGCAATATCCTCTTGTTTCTACTAAAATAATATAGTAGAATATATGAGGGAAGGGGTGAGAAATTATGCCAGTGTATATGTCGGTTAATATGACAGTGTTTTGGCTTGCTGTTCTGGTCATTTTGGTTGTAATTGAGCTGTTTACTATGGGACTTACAACAATATGGTTTGCGGGCGGTGCATTAGCGGCTGCTCTGGTATCACTACCGGGATTGCCGGTTTCCCTGCAGATTTTCGTATTTTTGGCAGTGTCTGCGGTTCTACTGTATTTTACAAGACCGGTTGCTGTCAAATACTTTAACCGTGACAGGGTCAGAACCAATATTGAAAGTATGGTCGGCAGACAGGCAATTGTCATCAGTGAAATCGATAATCTCGAAGGCGTCGGACAGGTGAATACGGGCGGTATGGAGTGGTCTGCAAGGAGCAGCTACAATAATGTTGTGCTGCCGGTAGGAGCGGTCGTTACGATACTGGGAGTTGACGGAGTAAAACTAATAGTAGAAGAAAGAAGAGAGGGATAAAAATGCCAGGATTAGGATTTAGTGTGGTTGTTTTTTTAGTTATTATTTTGATTATTGTTATGATTTTTGCATCATGCATTAAAATCGTGCCTCAGGCATACGCTTATGTTGTTGAGCGTCTTGGAGCTTATCAGCAGACTTTGCCGGTAGGATTTCATATGATAATGCCTATAGTTGATAAGGTGGCAAAAAGGGTTGTTTTGAAAGAGCAGGTTGTAGACTTTGCTCCACAGCCGGTTATTACCAAGGATAACGTAACCATGAGGATTGATACGGTCGTATTCTACCAGATTACTGACCCTAAGCTGTTTGCATATGGTGTGGAAAATCCGATTATGGCGATTGAAAACCTGACGGCTACAACGCTTAGAAATATTATCGGTGAGATGGAACTTGACCAGACTCTTACCTCCAGAGAAGTCATCAATACCAAGATGAGAGCTTCTCTTGATATTGCAACAGACCCATGGGGTATTAAGGTAAACAGAGTTGAGCTTAAGAATATTATTCCTCCGGCAGCCATTCAGGATGCGATGGAGAAACAGATGAAGGCGGAACGTGAACGCCGTGAAGCTATTCTTCGTGCGGAAGGAGAGAAGAAATCAACCGTTCTGGTTGCAGAAGGTAAAAAGGAATCGCTTATTTTGGAAGCGGAAGCTGAGAAACAGTCAGCAATCCTTCGTGCAGAAGCACAGAAAGAGAAGATGATCCGCGAAGCGGAAGGTGAAGCGGCAGCTATCTTAAAGATACAGCAGGCTACGGCAGACGGTATCCGCATGGTTCGTGAAGCAGGTGCAGACGATGCGGTTCTAAAGATAAAGAGTCTTGAGGCATTTGAGAAAGCGGCTGACGGAAAAGCTACCAAGATTATAATTCCTTCCGAAATTCAGGGACTGGCAGGACTTGCGGCATCTGTTAAGGAAGTATTGCAATAAAAAGTAATAAATGATATAAAATAAAATTGGAGAGTTCTAAAAGTAGAAATAGGACGGTTCTTTGGGACCGTCCTATTGAGATTAGTAAAGGTTATATAGAAAGGAAGTGCGCGTATGAATTTATGTGGTCGTAATTTTTTAAAGCTTCTGGATTTTTCTCCCGAAGAAATAACATATCTGCTGGACGTGGCGGCAGACTTTAAAGATAAAAAGAAAAAAGGAATTCTTACGGATTATTACCGTGGAAAAAATGTTGCCCTGATTTTTGAGAAAACAAGTACAAGAACGAGATGTTCTTTTGAAGTAGCGGCGCATGATTTAGGACTGGGAACTACATATCTTGACCCTGCGGGCTCACAGATAGGAAAAAAGGAAAGTATTGCAGATACGGCGAGAGTATTGGGGCGCATGTATGACGGCATTGAATATCGTGGGTTCGGACAGGAAATTGTGGACGAGCTTGCCAAATACTCAGGCGTGCCGGTATGGAACGGATTGACCAATGAATTCCATCCGACTCAGATGCTGGCAGATTTGCTGACAATAAGGGAGCATTTCGGTCATTTACAGGGTATACGGTTCACATATATGGGAGATGCGCGTTACAACATGGGTAATTCCCTGATGGTAGCCTGTGCAAAAATGGGAATGCATTTTACCGCATGCACGAATAGAAAATATTATCCTGCACCTGAGCTGATAGCGGAATGTGAAAAAATTGCAGAATGTACCGGAGGCAGCATCCGCATGACGGAAAGCGTAGAAGAAGGCACTAAAGACGCAGATGTAATTTATACGGATGTATGGGTATCCATGGGTGAGCCTGATGAAGTCTGGTCGGAGCGTATAGGCGACCTGAAACCGTATCAGGTAAACAGTAAGGTTATGGAAAATGCAGGAAAAGAATCGGTATTCATGCATTGCCTGCCGGCATTTCATGATCTAAAAACCAAGATTGGTAAAGAAATCAGTGAAAAATTCGGAATCAGTGAAATGGAAGTGACGGACGAAGTGTTTGAGTCGCCTCAGTCTATCGTATTTGACGAAGCGGAGAATCGTATGCATACGATTAAAGCAGTGATGGCAGCAACACTCGGTCTGCCGGATAATAAGTAAGTTATGTGGGACTGTGCCCGAATACAGGCGGCATGGAGGTTAATGTTACCGTATGAAAACAGATAAATCAAACATTCTTACGCTGCTGCGCAACAGTGGAGATTTCGTATCGGGTCAGCAGATTTGCGCGAAGCTCGGAGTTTCCAGAACTGCCGTATGGAAGGTAATCAACCAGCTAAAGGAAGAGGGGTATCAGATAGAATCCGTTTCCCGAAGAGGCTACCGCCTGTCTGCAAGTCCGGACATACTTTCATCAAGTGAGATTGCGAGCAGATTGACGACAAAATGGGCAGGCCAAAAACTGTATTATTTTGATGAAACCGACTCTACCAATATTGATGCGAAACGATGTGCAGAGGAAGGTGCGCCGCACGGAACCACAGTCGTAGCCAATATGCAGACCGCTGGAAGGGGCAGAAGGGGCAGAATGTGGCAGTCCCCGCCCGGTAGCGCCATCTATATGACGATTATGTTAAAACCTGATTTTGTTCCGGATAAGGCATCCATGCTGACTCTGGTCATGGCGCTCAGCGTAGCGGACGCGATTGCAGAAACCACCGGATTACAAGCCGGTATTAAGTGGCCTAATGATGTCGTGGTAAATGCGAAAAAAGTCTGCGGTATCCTGACAGAAATGAATGTGGAATCGGATTATATTCAATATGTGGTAATAGGCGTTGGGATTAATACGAACAATGGCAGTTCAGAAGAGTTCCCGGAAGAAATCAGGCAGACTGCGACTTCCCTGAAAATAGAATCAGGTGTGCATATATCCAGAGCTGCGTTGATAGAGCGGGTGCTGTTTCATTTCGAAAAAAATTATGACATATTTGTCAGTTTACTTGATTTAAGCGGACTTATGGAAGCCTATGATAAACGCCTTCTGAATCTGAATGCGGAAGTTAAGGTGTTGGACCCTAAGGGAGAATATTCCGGGATTGCAAGAGGAATCAATTCGTCGGGAGAACTGCTGGTGGAAAAAGAGGATGGCAGTATCGTGCAGGTTTATGCGGGGGAGGTTTCGGTTAGAGGGGTGTATGGGTATGTATAATTTAAAATTGCTCAATAAGGATTTTTAGGAGATAAGATAAAGATGTGCGAAATTGTATTTTCAAGATGCGATGGGAATAACAAGGATTTTATAGAAAATTGCAGGTTACTTGACGAGGACTTAGATTTACGGGTTGGAAAAATAATTAAACGAGATAAGTACGCTCAATATAACCTAATTGATAAAATAAATGAAGCGATAGTTGTTTATCGCGACAATAATCCGATTGGTGGTGGTTCGATACGTCCTTATGATGAAAATACGGTAGAGCTAAAAAGAGTGTTTGTCATACCAACCGAACAAGGAAAGGGCGTAGGAACGGAGCTGGTTTCTAAACTAATAGAGTGGGCGAAAGAGCTGGGATATAAGAAAATGATTTTGGAAACAGGAGAACTTTTAGCGGAGTCCTGTCATGTATATTCAAAATTAGGATTTAAGAAAATTCCTAATTACGGTGCGTATGTAGATATGCCGGAATCTCTCTGTATGGGAAAAGAATTGTAAATCGAAACAGACATATTCCGAAGTCAGGCGCGAGGGCACAAATTCGCAGGTTGAGAAAGGAGCAAGGTTATTGTATGGAAGAGCGCATAGTGCTTTGTGGTGCAAATGCTTACGAGCAGAAATACTATTTTAATGAGCAATTTGTAAATATTCCGGATTCCATCAAAGAAGAATTACACATAATCTGTGTGCTTTTTACCGAAGAAGTGGGCGGTATTTTCACTGTCGTATTTGAGGAGGATGGAAGCGTTTCACTTGAAACAGATGCTGCAGAGGATGATTTATTGTATGATGAGGTCAGCAGCGGCCTTATGGTGAATGAGATACGCAGAAACAGACAGGAGATGTTTGAATCTCTGAGCTTGTATTACCGGGTATTTATTCTGCATGAAGAGTTGGAATAATTGGAATAGAAAGGACAGATATATTGCGTGGGAAAGCTGACAATAGGGAATGTTGAGCTTAATAATAATGTGATACTTGCACCCATGGCAGGCGTAACAGACCTGCCTTTTCGTTTGCTGTGCAAAGAGCAGGGAGCAGCCCTTGTCTGTACGGAAATGGTAAGCGCCAAAGCAATTTTATATAATAATAAAAACACTAAGGCACTGCTTGAGATACATCCGGATGAATCTCCGGTATCTTTACAGTTGTTCGGTTCTGATCCTGTGATTATAAGTGAAATGGCGAAACGTATAGAAGAACTTCCTTTTGCCATTCTGGATATAAATATGGGCTGTCCGGTGCCGAAAGTGGTTAATAATGGGGAAGGCTCCGCTCTGATGAAAAATCCTAAGCTGGCGGGTGAAATCGTCTCCGCGGTAGCAAAGGCGATAAAAAAGCCTGTTACGGTAAAAATCCGCAGCGGCTTTGATAAAGACCATATCAATGCCGTAGAAATGTCAAAAATAATGGAAGATGCTGGTGCTGCAGCTGTAGCCGTGCATGGCAGGACCAGAGAGCAGTATTATTCGGGTGAAGCGGATTGGGAAATTATAGCGCGTATAAAGGAAGCTATATCAATACCGGTAATCGGAAACGGCGACGTTACAAACTGCGAAAGTGCGGCTGAACTTATTAAGCAGACTGGCTGCGACGGTATAATGATAGGACGTGCGGCAAGAGGGAATCCATGGATTTTCAGGCAGGTTACCGTCTATCTGGAGGATGGAACAATTCTCCCGCCGCCTGCAAGCGAAGAGCGAAAGAATATGATATTGAGACATGGCAGGCTGCAGCTTGAGTATAAAGGAGAATATACGGGAGTGCGTGAGATGCGCAAACATGTGTCATGGTATACCGCCGGAATGCCTCATTCCGCACAGCTGCGACAGCGGGTAAATGACGTGGAAAAATTTTCGGAATTGGTGGAATTAATAGAACAATTATAGCGTATATTCTCATATGGGAAACGAAACAATATTTTATCGTACGGAAAGAAGCTCAATTATTTATTTTGTTACGGAAGAATCAATCACGGGCAGCAGACGCTGCATTAAGCCCCGCTTATGGCAGAAAATAAAATTCTCGTCTTTTGACGTGGACGAAGAAGAACTGCATATCGGTACAGTGATGATTCCCGATATACAAAAAGGCTGGAGGAAAGAGAAACTGCTCCGTCTCATGCGAGCGTCAATAGCTGAAAGAATGGCGTATTCAGAAAACGCAGATGTGGTAATGCAGCCTGAGGTGCAGCTGATGTCGGGGCAGGAAGATAGCTTTTTACCTATATCCTGGTCTCTGGCTGGGAAATTGTTGGACAACAGGCAGTTTGCGAAAAAAGTGTCTGCAAAGCGCAGAGAACCATGTATAGAAACGGTTGTGCTTTTACTTGGAGATTCTCTTTTTCCGGAAGAACAGATGCAGAAATTTGATGAAATGTTACAACCCTATCTTTCACGCATCAATCATCTTACCATCCTGTATAGTATGAATGATAATAATGATGTGTATACAGACTTTGAACAGGAGAAGAACCGATGGGAAGAAGCAATAGCCGAGTATACTGAGGAACTGTATTATGAGTATGGACTGGTGGCCATGGTTCAGTGCGGCCGGGAATTCTGCATTAATCGAAGCAGCAGTATGAACGGATGCGGCGCTGTGCTTTTTCTGGATTTTGGCTACTCAGGAAAGATTCCTCTGCGCATGATAAAAGCGGGAGATATATATCTGGATGTCTTTTCTTCTGCGAAAAAAGAAGCACTGTTTCGACGAAAATGTGTGGAAATTTACTATATGTCTCCGCGGAAATACCTTGACACTGTGGTAAAAAGTGGTTATGATAAGTTAGTTAATCAGGAATTACAGATTTGAAATCTATGCCAAATGAGGTAGTATGACATCTATGTAGAGACAACAGAAGAAAAAGAGAAAAATATAGACAGGAAGGGCGAATTGTCATGGAAGAAAAGAAGAATATTTTAACTTATGAGGGCTTAAGAAAGTACGAGAACGAACTGCATGAGCTTAAGGTCGTGAAACGTCAGGAAGTTGCTCAGAAAATCAAAGAAGCGAGAGAGCAGGGAGATTTGTCTGAGAATGCGGAATATGACGCAGCTAAAGATGAACAACGCGACATAGAGGCAAGAATTGAAGAATTAGAGAAGATTTTGAAGAATGCTGAGGTGGTTGTAGAGGATGAGGTTGATTTGGATAAAATCAACATCGGATGTCAGGTCACGATTCTGGATATAGAATATGCAGAAGAACTGGAATATAAAATTGTAGGCTCTACTGAAGCAAACAGCTTAAAAGGTAAGATTTCCAACGAATCGCCGGTAGGCAAGGCATTGATTGGCAGCAAGATAGGCGATGTAGTAGATGTAGAGACTCAGGCAGGTACTTTACAGTATAAAGTATTGGCTATAAAGAGGTCGAACTAAACACTTGGGAATGGCAGATTGAAGTAATTAAAGGAGATTTTAGAAGATGCATTGGTCAGATTTGATCGCAGAGGAAATTATTAAAAGAAACCCGGATAAAGAAGAATATGTTTGCGCTGCCGGAATCAGCCCTTCAGGCTCGATTCATATCGGCAACTTCAGAGATATTGCAACCAGCTTGTTTGTCGTAAGAGCGCTGGAGAGAAAAGGGAAAAAAGCAAAATTGCTTTTTTCATGGGACGAATATGACAGGATGCGTAAAGTGCCTGTAAATGTAGCAAAAATTACGGAAGATTTTGATAAATATATAGGATATCCGTATGTAGATGTTCCCAACCCTTTCGATACAGAACATGCCACATATGCTGAATATTTTGAGAAAGAATTTGAAGAGTCAATTGACAAATTCGGAATCAAAATGGATTACCGTCATCAGGCTGATATGTACCGTTCAGGCGCTTATCGCGAAAATATTATTATTGCTTTGGATAAAAGAGCGGAAATATTTGATATTCTGGACAGTTTTCGTACACAGGATGCTGCAGAAGGAGAAAAGGAAGCATATTATCCCGTAAGCATATACTGCAGCGAGTGTCATAGAGATACGACTAAGATAGTATCATACTCCGATGCGGAGAAGAAGGCGGAATATGAGTGTAAATGCGGTCATCATGGTACATTTGATTTTAAGAAAGATACAGACTGTAAACTGGCATGGAAAATCGACTGGCCGATGAGATGGATGTATGAGCATGTGGATTTTGAACCCGGCGGAAAAGACCATGCTGCGCCAAGAGGTTCTTATGATACAAGCAGGGTCATTGCTGAAAAGATTTTCGGCTTCAAGGCTCCGATTTTCAAAGGCTATGAGTTCATCGGTATCAAAGGAACAACAGGAAAAATGTCCGGTTCATCAGGACTGAATATGACGCCTGATACCCTTTTAAAGATTTACCAGCCGGAAATTCTGTTATGGTTATATGCCAGAGTCGAAACAAACAAGGCTTTTGACCTGTGTTTTGACGATGGAATATTACGTCAGTATTTCGAATTTGATAAACAGTATGAACAGTATATAAAGGGAGAAGCTGATGAACATGTGAAATCTATCATGGAGAGCTGCCTGTTGACAGACAAGCCGATCAAGACGGTTCCGATGTCTCTTCTGGTTCAGCTGGGTTCTATAGTTGATTTCAATGTTCCGATGCTTGAGACAGTGTTTGAAAAGATTGGACAGCCCTACAAATATTCTGATTTTGAAGAAAGACTTGAGCTGGCAAAATACTGGCTGGAAAACTGTTCTCCTGAGAATGCAAACAAACTGATTCCGTATCGTAACTGGGAAGTATATGACCGGCTAAACGACGAACAGAAGAAGGAAATCACACTGTTGCATGATTATCTGGTGAATGAGAATTATACATTGGATGAACTGAACTTCAAATTGTATGAAATCAGCAAAATAGTATACGGGGCAGATTCGCCTGAACTTAAGAAGATTCAGGGAGAGTTCTTCAAAACGGTGTATAAGTTATTGCTGAACAAAGAGAAAGGACCCAGACTGTATCTGTTCCTGTATGCAATTGAAAAAGACAGTTTTGTCCACCTGCTTGACTTTTCAACTGAAAAGACGGAGGAAGAAAAGATTCCTTTGTCTGAATTAAATAAAGAACCTGAAAAAGAAGAGAAAAAAATCGAATACGGAGACCCTGATCCGGTAGAGCTTGTTAAGGAGCAGATAAGTCTGGATGTATTCAACCGGATTGATATGAGAGTATGTAAGGTCTTAAAATGTCAGGAGATAAGAAAATCTCACAGCTGTTACAGACTGACTTTATTTGACGGAATCAGGGAACGTACAATCGTTTCTTCCATAAAGGCATATTATACGCCGGAAGAAATGGTTGGAAAGAAGATCATTGTGATAGCAAATCTGGAGCCTACCAGAATCACGGGCGTAACCAGTGAAGGAATGCTGGCAGCAGCAACAAATAACGCATGCGGTTGTCAGGTAATCTTCGTAGATGATATTGTACCGGAAGGAACTATGATTCGGTGATGTGGTTATGCGGAGTGGATGTTTAAAGATAGACCTTAAAATTTTATAGTTGAATGTTATTAAATGGGCATTTTCCAAGGAAGAGGTCATTTTCCGCGGATTTCTTTTCAAAGCAATGTGCAAAAGCAATGTGAAACGGGCAATCATAGTTTCAAGCGTTACCTTTGGTCTTGGTCATATTGTGAATTTGCTCAACGGCAGAGAGCTTGTTTCTTCTCTTTTGCAGCTCTGCTATGCCATTGCACTTGGTTTTCTTTTTACAATTATTTACTACAAGGGAAAAAGCCTTCTGCCTTGTATAATTAATTACACACAGTGTTATAAATTCGCTGAGCACTTTTGGCGTAGAGGGTTCTCAGACGTATCAGATGGTAAGTGCCGCTTTATTATGCGTTATTTCTGTCGGATATACGTTATGGATATTGAAGGAAGATGGCAGGATGGAACCATAATTTGCTGATTTGATAATGTGGAGTTTATGTCTGCAAAATTGGTAGTCGGAATTTTTACGGCTGCATAGAAGAGAATATGTTCAAGAGAAGTAAAAAGAATGCGGCAGAGGATAGAATAATCCTTTTGCCGTATTTTTTAACTTTTGTGTTGTGGAATCCTTTACAAAATAACGTTCCGATAGTATTATATAATTAGTTCGATATTAACCGAGTCGGAAAGGACCGAATTAAAATATGGAATTTATTGGAAGAAAAGAACAGTTGAAAAAGCTTGACAGAGAAATAAATTCAGAGGAACTGCGTTTAGTTCTTATATATGGACGGAGACGAGTTGGAAAAAGTGAGCTTGTTAAGACTGCATTAAAGCAGTCCGATGTTACAAGCATTTATTATGAGTGCAAGCAGACTACAGAGCAAAGTAATGTTGAAAGTTTTTGCTGCGTTATTTCTGAAAATCTAAATTTGCCCAAGCTCGGATATACAGGGATTGAGGAAGCTTTAGATTACTTATTTAAGATGGCATCAGAGAAAAAGATGGTAGTGGTATTGGATGAATATCCTTATCTAAGAGAGAATGTAAAGGGACTTGATAGCATACTACAATCATTAATTGATAATAATAAAGAAAAATCAAAGCTTACACTCATAATTCTTGGGTCTTATGTGGAGGTTATGAAGTCGCTGATTGAACATTCTAATCCGCTGTTTGGAAGAACGGATCTTGTCATTGACTTAAAACCAATGGATTACTTTGAGTCGGCACAGTTTTATCCGAACTTTTCTGTTGAAGATAAGGTTAGGATTTTTTCTGTCTTTGGCGGAATTCCTCATTTTAATAAGCAAGTGGACGATAAAAAGTCTGTAAAGGAGAATATAATAGAGCTGATTGCTTCGCCCGGCGCGAGATTAGAAAATGAAGTTCCAATGTATCTAAAGGGAGAACTGTCTAAGATTGTAAATGCTAATGAGACCTTCGAAGCATTGTCAAATGGATATTCTAAATATAGTGATATTTTGTCGCAGTCACATGTTTCAAGTGGTCCGACCCTCATTGATATATTAAGTAAGCTGATTCAGATGGAGGTTGTTAAGAAGACTGTTCCGATCAATGATGAAAATAACAAGAGAAAAACAGGTTATTATATCTGTGACAATTTGTCTCTGTTTTACTATAAATATATTTTCAAGTATGCTTCTCAGCTGAAAATTATGGACTCTGAAATGTTCTTCAGGAAATATATAGAAAGTGATTTTGAAGAAAAGTATGTGCCTCTTCAATTTGAGGAGATAGCAAAGCAATATTTAATTCGAAGAAATCGTGCAGGACTCATGGAGCCGATATTTGAAAAAATCGGGAAATATTATTATGATGATCCAAAGAATCATATGAATGGAGAATTTGACATTGTTACTGAAGATGAGAATGGATACGTGTTCTATGAAGTAAAATTCAAAAAGACCCCATTGTCGGTATCAGATATAAAAGTTGAAATAGAGCAGGTACGGCAGACCGGACTTGATTGCTATAAGTATATGTTTATTACCATGGCCGGAATCGAGGAGATAAATGACTCCGGAGTTGGACATATCCCGCTTGCTGAATTATATAAGGATTGCTTAGAATAGATAGCACCCCTGTTCTGCTCCCACGGTCAAACAGTTTTGTCATCCAAACTGCGATCCGGATAGTTCTGCATCATCCGTGCCCATGAAGGAGAATATACCCTTTTAGCGGCTTTGGACAATGATCTAAATGCCATATCTCCCAGATATTCCTCGTCATAGGATGCTTTTCCGATATTACAAAAAAACGATAAATTCATCTGATAATTTGTTTATGGAATGGACACGGAGCATACAGTATACTTACTCTTCTTTTTCTCACTGAATTTTTCCCATTCATCTCTAAACATGATGATAGGAAGATCCATGAAGATAGGAATATCCGGAAAGATAAGGCGGATAATTTTGCGTTTCCTTTTCACCCAGAATATTTTACCGTTGGCAATATCAGACAGATCCCTGTATACATCTTCTATATAGGGATGCCAGTGTGTAATCTGGAATTTATTTTTGCCCTCCTCGCAATAGGCGCCAAGATATGTTTCGGGACGCGGGTCATCAAAAAAGACTTCAACAGCAATGCCATTGGGGAGTTTCCAGACCAGCCGGTTTTTCTCCAGTGATAATTGTCCGGGAAACTGTTCGCTAATCATCTTCTCATATAGCTCATTATTGTTATGAGGAATAAAAATTTCTTCTGACATTTCGTATTTTCTCCTAAAGAAAAACTGATTGTGCGGCTAGTGCTTAGTAGAGTATACTATAAATAAAAAATTCGCACAAGTCAGTTATGTGGGCTGTATAGTGTAAGAAGGATGGATGAAACAGTATGGAAATTAAAGAGAAGATTGCAATGGAAGATGTTCTTGAATTGATTAAGAGAACAAAAGCTTTTATAGAAAACAGGGAAAGGGCAGCGCATATTAAAGTGAAGGGTCCGGCAGATTACGTTACTCAGGTGGACACGGACATTCAGAAATTTCTGTCAGAGGAACTGAGCGGACTGGCTCCGGAGATTCAATTTTTAGGCGAGGAGGAAGGGCTGCATGAGATGACAGGGGACACTTACTGGATTTTGGATCCGGTAGATGGTACGACGAATCTCATCCATGACTATCAGCACAGTGTTGTGTCCTTGGGATTATATGACAAGGGAGAGATTACTATGGGGGTTATTTACGACCCTTTCAGAGAGGACATTTATTATGCTAAAAAAGGCAGTGGAAGCTTTCTGAATGGAAAGCCTATTCATGTGTCCGAAGCCGGAACTTTAAGCGAAACCATTATTGCTGTCGGTACATCTCCCTATAATAAGGAATTGGCAGACGAAAATTTCAGGCGTATACAGAGAGTTTTTGAAAAAGGCCAGGATATCCGCAGGACGGGTACGGCAGCGTTAGATTTGGCTTATGTGGCGTGTGGGCGTACAGGAGGATTCTTTGAGCCGCTTCTTAATCCGTGGGATTTTGCGGCGGGGATGCTGCTGGTTATGGAAGCAGGAGGGCGGATAACGGACTTCGCGGGAGAGCCATTGAATCTTCTGAAAAAAAGCAGCGTTGTGGCTACGAATGGGAAGGTTCATGATGAGTTGAGGGAGTGTTGTGATGTATAATCATATTTGCTCATATCAGATAGTCACATTTTTATAAAATAATTTTAAATTTTGTGCAACAGGCGAAGGAAAAATCTTCGCCTGTTTTTGTTATTTTCTCAACAATTCCTGTTGACAAAAATCCCACAAGTGTATATATTGAATATATACAATATACAAAAACATTAAAGCGCGCATTCTCTAAAGTGTTTTTGCGTAAAGGAAAAAGTTTGAAAGTTCCTTTCAAACTTTTTATCAGAGCAGTATCGCAGGCATGGCTTGCGATATTCAGGGGTGTAAGCATGGACATTATTATTTCAAACATTTCAGGAGTTCCCCTCTATGAACAGATTGAGGAACAGATTAAAAGCCAGATCATGACAGGCGAACTGTCGGAAGGGGACGCCCTTCCTTCCATGAGAGTACTGGCGAAGGAACTGAAAATCAGCATTATTACAACCAAACGTGCCTACGAGGATCTTGAGAGGGACGGTTTTATTTACTCTGTCACAGGGA
>CAZRKN010000037.1:0-39965 GCA_964600805.1 uncultured Bacteroides sp.
ATGTTTTTGAGTTAGAGGGAATCGCAGAGACCGAAGATGTTCTGAAGGCTTATATGGAACAGTATGCACAGGCGGACTTTTCTGATATACCGAAGATTGATTTGGTTTATGGAATTGAAACGGCTTCTTTGGAAACAAGTGAGGGAGAAATTGATTCTTTGCCTGCAGGCGTGAATGAGAATGCGTATCAGGTTGATACAAAAGAAGGCGTTTTACGGGTGAGCGGTGCAGACGGAGTGTGGCAAGAGGTTCCGGTTACATTGGAAGAACTTTTTTATAGAGGGGATGGTATGGATGGGAAACTCACATCTTTGCAGCCCGGCAGCTATCAGGTAGATGAAAACAAAATCGTATTTGCATTCGGAGGAGACAATGCAGTGCCGTTTTCAGTTGTATTTTATGATGAGGAGAGTCAAAGCTTCAAGAAATCTGTCGTTACATATGATTTTTTTGGCGGTAGGAAAATTTATGTGGATTTTCCGGAAAACGGTCAGGAAGGATTCTTAATTTTTACTGGAGAGCGTGTTGTCTGGCATGAAATGTCATTCTTATTTCGGACAGAAGACGGAGGAAAGTCATGGCAGCTTATAGGTCCGGTGCCGGATGTGCTGACGGATGGTCATTCCCTGACAACGGGAGCCGCGTTTATTAATAATGACTTGGGATTTTTTACTATCAGGAGTTCGGATGAACCGGATATCTGGCGGACGCAGGATGGTGGTAAAACATGGGAAAACTTGGAACTTCCGTATGTGCCGGAATATTACGGAATGGCGTATGTGCCGGAAGTACATGGGGATATTTTATGCTTGTATGTAGGTATGGAGGACTATTCGGAATATGGCGGAACAAAAGCAAAATATGAGTCAGCCGACGAAGGAAAAACATGGGAATATAAAGGATTTGTCATACGAAAATAGCAGAGCGTCGCTTTTTCGGAAAACGGTGTGCTATGTGATAACAAGACCGGTAAATCTGGTCTTTTACGGTATCACATGGTTTCATCTGTATTCGCTCTGCCGGTTTGGCAGAATGCATAAGAACATTCCGATTTTACTTCTCTGCCTGCTGTGGTGGATAGGAGTTACAGGGTATGGTTTTTATCTATGGATTTGTTATAGCAGAAAAGGGCTGTTAAGCGAATCATGGAGTGGCGTTGCCCAGATTAAGGCAGAAGATGTTAAGTGGTATATAAGGCGAACCGGTTACTGTCAGCTTTTTCTGAAAGATAAATCTGTGGTTACTGTGAATTTGCAGGAACTTAATAACGACGAGAAGGATTTCCTGGATTTGAAATTATCGACGGTAAATGCTCTGGGGAAAAGGAAGTACAGACTGGCAGCAGGCATTTTTCTGGCGATTGTTACGGTATATGGAAGTGTTCTTGTGGTAAAAAGTGCAATGCCTTATAACGGGAAACTGGCATGGTATCTGGATGAACTGAAGGATAAAAGAAGCGTTACGCTTGTACACGATAATATCTATGAGTCGGGCGTAGAAGGAATTTTGAAAGATATAAGAGACAAGGTGAAACTGCCGGAACAATTATGTCTGGCAACGAGCTTTAACCTGCATTTTGCGCCGGATGGAACAATCAGGACGATAGATACGATGCTGTACGGTTTTGATGAAAACGGTGATTTTGTGGACAGCTATTTAATAACATATAATGCCGGCTGCTCAAAGAAAATAGATATTTATCTTGGCGGTGCGGCCGGGGCGGTTTTTAATATTGATAAAGATTTCAAACCGCTTGTTGAGGCAGTTTCCGTAATGCCGTTAAAGGAGACGGTGGCGGAATGGAGGGGACAGGAGAGCTACGGTATTTTGTATTATGGGACGCGCGAATGGTTTTCTCCGGAAGGGATACGTTATCTGAATTACAGAGGAGAGAGCAGGATGCCATCGGCGGAAGAATTCTATTTCTCAGGTTACAGCGTATCCGTATTCTGTCCGAACGATGAGATAATTGTACCGGTTCGTTATATGTATATGGGGTATCAGGATTTTCCGGAGGAGGAAGCAGGGTATGTGGCGGATTATTATCCGGAGGAATCGTCCGGTTATATGGCAAATGATGATTCGGCAGAAGAAGCAGGGGAGTTGGCAGATGATGTAGCAGAGGCAAAACAATTATTACAAATTTATGACCAATATGCAGAAGTGCTGAAACAGATTATGACGGAATATACGGACCGGAACGGCAGAGAGTATAAATATGATGGTCGTTTTGATTTCAAAAATAATGCATTTGCAATATTAGATGTGGACGGGGACGGCAGACTGGAATTAATCTTTAATTTTAATGCAAGCTATATAGGAGCTATGTGCGAAGTAGTCTATGACTATGATACAGAAAAAGACATACTGAGGGAAGAATTAGAAGCGGGATGGGTGGATACCACTTATTATAGTAACGGATTTGTCAAAGTATCAGACTCCCATAATCATGGGAAAGATACTGAGGCAAGGGGGGTATGGCCCTATACTTTATATCTTTATGATGAAAGTACAGACAGTTATCAATTACAATACTATGTAACATCATGGGACGGACAGATTAACAGCAAGAATTTCCCCGGTGAGTTGGATACAGACGGCGATGGGCTCTTGTATTATATTTTGGAAGGCGGCAAGACAACAGAGGATGCCGATGTATATCCGATGAATCGTCAAGAGTATGATAATTGGGTAAGGGAAACGCTTCCGGAGTGGAACGTGATGGATATTACTTATTATCACATGACGGAGGAGATTTTCGATGATAAGGCGCAGGACAAATTGGATGAGGAAAGAATCATAGAGGAGCAGTCTTTCCAGATAGAGTTAAACGACTGGGGAGAAGTGAGGTTTGTGTCATACGAGCCTGCTACTTCAAAAAGAGACTTGAAAGAAGATGTAACTTTCTATCTGCTAAAAGATGATGAAATCCTGTATCAGTTTCCGTATATCGGCGAAGGGCATACCAGTTATGATTTATATTGGGATGTGAAGTTTGTCATGTTTACAGATACGAATGCTGATGGGAAAAAGGATGTAGTCATAGGAGCGGAGTATATGACGGGTGCCGGACCGCAGGGTGCGGTACCACATGTAGTAGTTCGGATCTATGAAGACTATGGTGACTATTTTACTTATAACGAGGAACTCAGCGATAAGATCAACGACTATCTTCCGTGGGTAAGTAATGTACTGGCGAAAGACATCAAACGACTGATTCAACTGATAAACGGAAATGAACCACTTACAAATTATGAAAGCTATTCGGGAAAATGGACCGTATCCCCCGGATATGTTGCGGCATATGAGAATCCTATGCCGGAAAGCGGAAATGAGTTGACGTGCAGTATCAGCAATGGCAATGAATTTTATGGAAATCTTTTTATAGAACAGGAAATGACGGAGCGGATTGCGTCAGTGGAAGATATTGTCGGCACGATTCAGAATGGCGAATTGTTTTTTGACTTTACAGACGATGGCTGGGGCGGTGCGGGAACGCTTCATATTACGTTTCTACCCAATCAGATTAATGTTGAAGTCCTGAATCATCAGATTGCGGAAGAAAATGCAATCGGATATGGGGTATCGGGGAACTATGAGATGACCATAAGAGAGGAGTGATTAGATATGTTTGAAGCAATACTATTGGTATATGGTCTTATTTCTGTGCTTATGGTATATAGTCTGCGGAAAGAAAAAACTAAGATTCAGATATTTTTTATACTGTCTATATGTTATATGCAATTGGCTTTTTTTCGGTGTTTTCAGTGTTAGTAATACTTGCAAATGAAGATATTGTTGCAAAAGACTTTCTTTGGGTGATAGAAAAGATTGGCTTTTATTTTGTGATTGTAATTGTACAGCATTTTGTTTATAAGATTGGCGGCGTAGGTAAAAATGAAGATTTGAATACTATAAGTGTAGTAATTGCTTTGATTTCAAGTTTCATTGTTATAATATATTTTGGATAAAATAGAATTTGAAATTGCAGATGCAGAGAGGATGTGAAGTATGCTTTCAAGAAAAGCCGGTAAAAAACTGAATACATATGTCCCGGATTACGTGGTATTTGACCTTGAGACAACCGGTGTTTCCTGCAACTTTGATGATGTGGTGGAAATATCAGCCATCAAGGTAATAAACGGAGAAATAGTTGATGAATTCACTACGCTTGTTAATCCCGGACGCCCGATACCATATTGTGCAAGTGAGGTGAACGGTATCACGGATGATATGGTGAAGAACAGTCCGTTTTTTGAAGAAGCCCTATTAGATTTTCTGGAATTTGTCGGTGATGCAGTGTTGGTTGGTCATAACATTCACACTTTTGACATGAAGTTCCTGTATCGTGACGCAGAGAGATTCTGGGGCAAAACCATAGGGAATGATTATATTGATACGTTACAGATTGCCAGAATTTATCTTCCGCAGCTATCGCATTATAAGCTTGTGGACCTGGCAAAGTATTATGGGATTTCTACAGTCGGAGCCCATAGAGCACTAAACGACTGTCGGATGAACCGGATCATATTTGAACATTTGGCAAAGGAAATGGCTAATCCGTCAGAGGATGCCAAAGCTGTTAATAAATGTCCTAAGTGCGGTAATGTTCTTCGAAAGCGAAAAGGAAGATATGGAGAATTCTGGGGATGCATGAGCTATCCGACCTGTACATATACAAGGAATATCTGAACTTTTCTATAAGCCGCCCTGATGGGCGGCTTCAACTGTATATTTCAACACTCAAGATTAAAAGAAATGTTATGCTGTTTTAAGAGACCTTGAAGGTAATCTATTTTTGAAGACAGAATATTATTAGCTGATGATAACTCATCATTAGCTGATGATAGAGCATCTATCTTCGGCTGGTAATATTCAGCCGCCTTTTTCCTTTCTTCTTCTCTTGCTTTCTCGTCAATTTCCTTTGAACTTGTACCATATAACCTAAATAATCCTTCACAAACCATGGCTGTGTCTCCTTTCTTTTTATTGTTGGCTGAGATTATTTCTTCCATATATTCGGTATACATTTTCTGCCCCTTGTTGCTGTTGTAATCGTCTGCAAGCCTGCCGATCAGTTTAGGGTCTGCCAGCTTGTTTGACAGGCAGTGCATATACAGGCTGTCATCGGGTGATAACTCACGGGTGACGATAATCTGTGCAGTAAATATCTCTTTAACAATATAATAAGCTCAGGCTCAGCAGCCTGAGCTACAAGAATTACTTCGTAATTCTTATTGGAATATTATACTTTTATCGCTTCTGTGTATATAATTATAATAAACCCCCGGAGCATGTTTTTCAATACTTAAGCTGCGTTTTTTTGTTAAATATTTTATCAGTTTTTGGGGATAATGCATACAGACGAAAGACAGGCTGATGTCTGTATCCACATATTCTCCGGTTCCGCCGGTCTGTTCGATAAGAAGACATGCATATCCGAGCGTCTTAAAATAACCGTCCGTGTTTAGTGAGGAACCGAGCCCCTTGACCTCAAAGAGGTTGAATTTCCTGAATATCCCGGTGAAATTCTTGGGGATAGGCTGGTCTGTGAGCTTCTTAATGACCAGTATGTCGATGCGGTAATATCCCTTGTTGCCCAGACGGTATTCTTTCATGAACTCCAGCATATGGCTGTAATCCCGCAGGTCTATCCGTATGGCGCAGTCAGCTGCCGTGTGCCAGTTGACGTTGCGTTTCTGTTCATTTTGTTTTTTGCCATTTTTCGCCGGAAAGGGTGAGACGGTGTTAAGATTAGACATTTAAGATACCTTTCGTAGTGTTATCAAGGCATGATACCCTGAAAGAATATAGTTAATATAATCGCTATAAAATTCTGATACACAGATTTTATACCTTGAAAAGCAGCAGTGCAAGTGATTTTTAATAATGATGATGTAGAAAAAAATCAGACAAAATTCCGATAAAAAATTTTGAATGCCTTTATATTGTATGGGTATAAAATTAATGTTGGATTTGAGTACAAGATATTGTATTATGCAATATGGATATTCCACGTATTATATGTTATCATAATAGCATAATGGCAGGCTAAAAAAGAAACCATATGGAATACTTAAAATACAGACGATGGTGCATTTATTTGGTAAATAATTATGAACACCGTTCAGCAAAGCGAGTTAAAAATGAGAATAGAAAATCTGTCTTCAAAATATTTTGTGAGAAAATTGAAAGAAAACGATATAGATATTATTTTTGGCTTATGTAAAGAAAATGATTTTTTTTACCGGTTTCACCCGCCATTTGTGACTAAAGACAGTATTCTTGAAGACATGGGAGCGTTACCGCCAAATAAAGAGGATAAAGACAAGTTTTATATTGGATATTTTGAAGGAAATGATTTAATTGCCGTGATGGATATTATTCTTGATTATCCTCAGGATAAAGTCGTGTATATTGGGTTTTTTATGATGAAAAAGCAATTGCAGGGACATGGTATCGGAACAAAATTGATTAGTGATTGTTCATCTTATATGACTGAATTAGGCTATCGAAAAATGCGTCTTGCAATTGATAAGGGAAATCCGCAAAGCGCTGCTTTTTGGACAAAAAATAATTTTTTCAGAACAGGTGAAGAAATTGCTAATGAGGTATCAGCTTATATTCCTCTGGAACGAATTTTATAAATGCACGGATTGAGGTCATAATAATGAGCAAAAAGCCTTGCAATCATTAATGACCTTGTATATAAACATTATAAGAAAGGTGGCTGAGCAAATGAATTTGAACAACATTACAGTAAACACACAAAGCAGTATTCGGATAGAAGGTTCCGAAACAGTGTATTTTGACCCGTTTGAAGTGGAAACTGAGAATCATGACGCGGATGTCATATTTATTACGCATGAACATCACGACCACTTTGATCCGGATTCAATTACTAAAGTGAAGAAGGAAAGTACGCTTTTGGTTGCGCCGAAATCCATGAAGGATAAGGTTATTTCCGAATCAGGCATTGCATCTGAAAAATGTGTTTTTATGGAACCGGGAGAGAAGCATGAACTGGGAGATATTATGATAGAGGCGGTTCCTGCTTATAATAAGATGAAACCGTTTCACACAAAAGGAAAGAATTGGATTGGGTACATAGTAAAAATGGACAATATCTGTTATTATGCCGCAGGTGATACGGATGTTAATGAGGATATTAAGAAAGTACAGTGTGATGTTGCGCTGATTCCGATTGGCGGGCATTTTACGATGGATAAAAAACAGGCGGCAGACTATATTGCAGCCTTGAAACCCAAGGCGGTAATTCCTACGCATTATGGAAGTATAATAGGCAATAAGTCAGACGGACAGGATTTTATGAAGGCTCTGAATCTGTTGGATAAAGATATCCGGGTAGAGCTTAGACTGTCATAATATGTCTGATCATTCCGAGTCTGATACTGCTTTGCTTGCCATAACACAGTTCTTGCCGTTTCTTTTTGCATAATACAGCGCGTTGTCGGCTTCTTCGAAAAAGGAGCTGGCGCTTGCGTAAGGGTGGTCGTAAATTGCAGTACCAAGACTTAATGTGAAATGCACAGGACCAGAATCGGTCTGGAAAGGAAAAGCTGCAAAGTCCGCCCGGATTTTTTCGGCAACGGATTCCGGCATATTATGGGGAAGCAGCATGGAAAACTCTTCACCGCCATAGCGTGCGCTGAAACCTTCTTTTTTGCTGTTTTCCAGAAAAAGCTGTCCGACTTTTTGGATTACCTCGTCACCGAAAGCGTGCCCGTAAGTGTCGTTTACTTTTTTAAAATTGTCAATATCTGCAATAATTACAGAAAATGGGATGTGTTTATTTTCAAAATCTTTTTGATAATATCCTAATTCCTCATAAAATGCTTCGTGGTTGAAGAGGTGCGTCAGGGAGTCGCGTTTGGAGCGTTCTTCATTTATGACAACGTCCTGATTAACCTTTTCAAGTATATTACAGGTGACAATCGTACTGCCGATAAAAATGCAGATATCTATAAAAGGGCTGAAGGATGTCTGCGGCAGCATGTATGGCGTATTCGGTGTAAAGTAAAAGTAGTTTGCAATATACAGAAGTATTACCAGAACCGCCTGCAACAGCGTCATAAGATAGTCCTTGTACAGCGGCGTCAGCATCATAGGAAGAAGCAGCATGGCGGGGAGCATGCCGACAGAAGTATGTACGCACACGGTAATCCCTGCAAATGCGCTTATAAGAAGAATAGTATAAATGGAAACGACTCTCCGGCTGTGCGACTTAAATAACCGTGTAAATATCAGCTCAATACCAATAAGCACCAAAAGTTCAAGTCCGCTTGGCACTGCGATAAACAAATAGAAATAATACGCTTTGCTGCATTCAGGAGTAGCGCGGAAAAAAACGAATAAAAGCAATTCTATGAAAAGAGTAAGCAGCCATATTTTCCAAAACAGTGAGAAGATAGTTTTGTTCCAATCCTTCCACTGTTTTTCATTTAATGTTTTATTGCTCTTGGTATTTTTTAGAAGAGCCATAATTTATCCCCCTTGTGATTACTTTCTTAGAAAAAGTATACAGCGATTTTGTTTTTTTGTATAGGGGGTTTGCTGTTTAGATTTATAATATCCCATCCTATTTTGCTGTTTATGCTTGCCGGAACTGTAGAGTTAAAGAGACAATTTGTTGACGATTCAATAATAGTGGTGCTAGAATGGTTTCAAGAGTTAGTAATAACCGATAAAAAGGAGGAAAAAACTATGGGATTTCTTACGGGGAAAACGGTAATCATCACCGGCGCGGGTAAAGCCACGCTGAGTAACGGAAAGTGTGGTTCCATCGGTTATGGAATAGCAACCGCTTATGCAAAAGAAGGAGCCAATATTGTCATTACAGGCCGTAATGTGCAGAAGCTTCAGGATGCGAAGGAAGAGCTGGAGAGGCTTTATGGTATTAAGGTGCTGCCGGTGCAGGCGGATGTCAATGCGGGAGCAGACAATGAGGCTGTTGTGCAAAATGTGATAAAGCAGACCATAGATACTTTTGGCGATATCCATGTGTTGATCAATAATGCCCAGGCTTCCGCTTCCGGTGTCACTCTGGCTGATCACACAACGGAACAGTTTGATCTGGCAGTATATTCCGGTTTATATGCTACATTTTACTATATGAAGGCATGCTACCCTTATTTAGCGAAAACAAAGGGTTCCGTTATTAACTTTGCTTCCGGCGCAGGTCTGTTTGGAAACTTCGGGCAGTGTGCTTATGCAGCGGCAAAGGAAGGCATCAGAGGTCTTACACGTGTGGCGGCAACCGAGTGGGGCAAGGACGGAATTAATGTAAATATTGTCTGCCCTCTAGCATGGACGGCACAGCTTGAGAATTTTGAGAAGGCATATCCGGATGCATTCAAACAGAACGTGAAAATGCCGCCTATGGGTCATTACGGTGATGTGGAGGAAGAAATCGGACGTGTCTGCGTACAGCTTGCTTCTCCTGACTTTAAGTATATGACGGGCGAGACGCTCACTCTGGAAGGCGGAATGGGGTTGAGACCGTAGCTGTTTGGAAAACGAGGCTGAAAAAAAGTTCTGTTATTGCTGATGAAAAAAGATAAATCAAACAGCGGTAAACCTATTGCACAGATTTACCGCTGTTTATATACAAAAAACTGCATACAGCGGAATAGCAAATATATTTCCATCTGTACCAAAATTTTTTTCGGATAATCTTATTACTTTTTCCGGTTCATACATTTTTTGAAAGTGTTTTAAGCTCTTTGAGCTTACATTTTTCCCGGATTTCTATTTTTTTGCAAATTTTTCCATGCTGCAAGTTCCTGCATTATATTTCTTTCCATTTTGCAGTCATTTCCTTCCGTCAGAATTTTTTCTAAAGTCAATAAGACATTACTATGCTTTATATATTATTATAGATATTTTGACTCTTTTTTAATATTTTTACAATAAAAAATCATTTTAAAATGACTTTTTATTAAAAATAAATCATTTCAAAGTGATTTTTCAGTTTTTGACTTAAAATCCATTAATTGACAGGTTGGAAGGGCATATTAAGCACTGTGTACGCAAAGAATTCACAGCACTTTTTAAAGGAACAAATTTTCCATAATAATAGGTCTCCTATGATTTAAATTCTTTCATAGAAGACCTTATTGTCGGCGCTTAGTCCTGAACCTCATTTTTTACAACATGATTAATGGCATCATCGAGACCTGTTACATTTATGTTGCGGTTTACTTTAGCGTCATAGGTATCAGCTTTGATGATTTCCGATAAATCGATTCCGGTTGCCTCTTTCATGCTTTCAAACAGTTTTGCCATAACGACAGGTACGTTTCCGGCAACCTGATTTACTCCGTTTCCGTCTCCGTCGCCACCGATAATCGTAATTTTATCAATCTGACCTAACGGCTCTGCAATCTTGGCAGCAATGTCAGGAAGTACCTTAATCATCATTTCGGCTACGGCAGCCTTATTATATTTTGCGTAAGCTTCGGCTTTGCGTTCCATTGCCTCTGCTTCGGCAATACCCTTTGCCTGAATAGCGGAAGCTTCGGCTTCACCGACTGCACGGATACCTTCTGCTTCCTGTTCTTTAGCAAAACGGTCAGCTTCTGCCTGAGCCTTTCTTGCTTCAGCCTCGCGCTGCGCCTCAAACTGCCTTGCCTCCGCATCTTTTTGTCTCTGGTAAAGAGCAGCATCGGCTTTTTGCTGTGCAGCATATTTATCTGCCTCAGCCTGTTTTTTTACCTCTGCTTCCAAAGCACGCTCTTTAACGGCAACTTGTTTCTGTTTAAGTTCGATTTCACGCTCTTGTCTTGCGATATCGGCATTGGCTGTGGTGATTTCGATTGTTTTACGTTGTTCCTCTTTCTGGATTTCGTATGCAGCGTCTGCCATAGCTTTTTTAGTATCCGATTCCTGCTGCAATTCGGATTTCTTTATAGACAATTCCGTTTGCTTCTTGGCAATCTCAGTCTGCGAGGAAACGGCGGCGTCATTGGCATCCTTATCGGCAGCTGCTTGTGCGACTTTGATATCTCTTTCGCTTTCTGCCCTTGCGATGGCAGCGGTCTTTTTGATTTTTACAATATTATCAATACCGAGATTCTCTATAACATCATTTCCGTCTACAAAGTTCTGCACATTGAAACTGATTATATCAAGTCCCATTGCCGCAAGGTCGGGTTCGGCGTTTTCTTTTACCAGATTGGCAAATTTCTGTCTATCGGAAACCATTTCCTCCAGCTTCATCTTACCTACGATTTCACGGACATTACCTTCTAATACTTCCCTTGCGACGCCGGCTATGTATTCCGTATTTTTGTTCAGGAAATTTTCGGCTGCCAGACGGAGTTTGTCAGGGTCATTGCTTATTTTAATATTAACGGTAGCATCTACGTTAATATTGATGTAGTCGGCAGTCGGGACGGCATTGCTGGTTTTTACATCAATAGGGATAAGCCTTAAATTCAACTTATCCAGACGTTCAAGAAAAGGAATACGGATACTCGCCTTGCCGATTACGATTGTAGACTTTTTCTTAAAACCGGAAATAATATAAGCCATATCCGGCGGCGCTTTAACATATCCAACAGCCATGAAAAGTATGAGAACAATGATTATTACTGCGATAACGATAATTGGTAGTACCCCTTTTGTCATGATGTGCCTCCTGTATTTTATTTTTGTTTTTATTTTACTACAAAATTCGACATATGTAAATTGTTTAGAGAAATCCGAAAAGTGGAAATTCCACATAGAAAACAGATGATTTTTACAGCGTTGTGTGATATATTTTTTATAATATGGGAAAACGGTTATATGTAGATTACAGACAGGTTTGGTGTTGAAAATGCAGGCAAAGGAAAAACAACTTAAGAAACAACCGAAGCACAGTCGTGAAAATATACGCATTACTTTTCAGATGGCATGGCCGTCTATTGTGGAATCTTTTTTTGTGGCATTTGCAGGTCTGGTGGATTCTTTGATGGTCAGCTCTCTGGGGGCGTATGCGGTAGCGGCGGTCGGACTGACTACACAGCCCAAATTTATGGGACTGTCTTTGTTTTTCGCAACTAATGTGGCTATTTCCGCTTTGGTGGCAAGGAGAAGAGGAGAAGGAAAAAACGAGGAAGCAAACCGCATTCTCAGTACAGCTATTACATTTATTGTGGCGGCGGCTGTGATTTTGAGCGTTCTGTTCGTGCTGTTGGCGGATCCTATTATCCGGTTGTGCGGTTCTACGGAGGAGACTCACGGAAGCGCAGTAGCCTATTTTAGAATTATTATGGGCGGCATGATTTTTAACTGTGTTCAGATGGGGATCAATTCGGCGCAGCGTGGCGCGGGAAATACGAAAATCACTATGCGGACAAATGTGACTTCCAATACCGTAAATATTATTTTTAACTATCTGCTGATAAACGGACATTTTGGGTTTCCTGCTCTGGGCATACAGGGAGCGGCACTGGCAACGGTTCTTGGAACTGTGGTTGCAAGTGTGATGAGTATTATTTCCGTATTAAAGCCGGATGGATTTGTCAGCCTTCCTTATATATGGAAAAACAGGGTATGGCCGGCGGCAAAAACACTGTACCGTTTGATTCATGTGGGCTATAGTGTATTTTTTGAGCAAATCCTGATGCGGATTGGATTTATGATGACAGCGATTATGGCTGCCAAACAGGGAACGGATGCCATGGCTGCCCATCAGGTGGGTATGAATATCATGGGACTGTCATTTTCCTTTGGCGATGGATTGCAGGCGGCAGCAGTAGCGCTGATTGGAAGGAGTCTTGGCGCTAATGATGAAAAAATGGCTAAGGAGTTTGGCGGAATTTGCAGAATGTTCGGAGGTATAATTTCCGTTTGTCTTGCCGTGATTTATTTTTTGGGAGCAAGACCGTTTATGGCTCTTTACTTCGAGGAGGAACATATTGTTGAAATCGGAGTCGGGATAATGCGGGTAATCATATTTGTGGTTGCATTCCAAATCAGCCAGGTGGTATATATGGGTTGTTTAAGAGGTGCGGGGGACACGCTTTATACGGCAATTGCTTCTACTATCAGTGTTACATTTATCCGTACTGCCGGTTCATATCTGGGAGGATATGTGTTTGGTCTGGGCATAGTGGGCATATGGCTTGGAGTTTTGGCGGACCAGGTTTCGCGGTTTTTGTTCGCTTCAATGCGATTTAAGCAGGGGAAGTGGACGCAGATTAAAATATAGAAAAGAGGTTGTCTATGGTTAGGGAAATTTATGACACGGACTTTGAAGGGCTTATGGAATTATATATGCAGCTTCATGACAATCCGATGCCGGAGAGAACTCCGGAGATTGAAAGCATATGGAATCGCATTTTAGCGGATAAGGACCATCATATAATCGTGGCAGAGATAGACGGAAAAGTGGTGTCGTCCTGCGTATGTGTGATTATTCCGAATCTGACGCATGGGCAGCAGCCTTATGCATTTGTGGAAAATGTTATTACAGATGAGAAATATCGTAAACAGGGACTGGCTACGGAATGCCTGGACTATGCCAAGAAACTTGCGGAGAGTGAAAACTGTTATAAATTAATGCTGCTCACAGGCTCTAAGAAGGAGAGTACACTTAATTTTTACAGAAAAGCCGGTTATAACAGTGAAGATAAGACGGTGTTTATACAGTGGATATAAAGATAACAAAGAAAAGAGGAACCGGTAGCCTGTGGACACTCAAATAATAAAAGTGGATAAACAAAATATAGACCCAAATGTGATACAGCAGGCGGGAGATATCATTAAAGCGGGAGGTCTGGTTGCATTCCCGACGGAAACAGTCTACGGATTGGGCGGTGATGCCCTGAATCCTGCTTCTTCTAAAAAGATATATGCGGCAAAGGGAAGACCGTCGGACAATCCTCTTATCGTACATATATGCTGTATGGAAGATTTGACGCCTATCGTAAGGGAAATACCGGAGTCTGCCGCTAAACTTGCGGATGCTTTCTGGCCCGGACCGCTCACACTTATTTTTAAAAAGTCAGATATTGTACCCTATGAAACCACGGGAGGTTTGGATACGGTAGCTGTCAGAATGCCGGTACACCCTGTAGCAAAGGCATTTATTGAAGCGGCGGGCGGCTATGTGGCTGCGCCGAGCGCTAACCGTTCGGGAAGACCCAGTCCGACTTCGGCAAAATATGTAGCCGAGGATATGACCGGGCGGATAGAGATGATTTTGGACAGTTCAGATGTGGAAATAGGACTGGAATCTACGATAGTGGATATGACTGTAGAAGAACCTATGATACTCAGACCGGGATATATTACAAAGGAAATGCTGGAAGAAGTGCTGCAGTCGGTTGGTGAGGATGAGACGATGATGACCGGTGACAGCAAAGAGGCGCCGAAGGCGCCGGGAATGAAATACCGTCATTATGCGCCGAAGGGTGATCTGACTATTGTTGACGGCGAAGAGAGGCGTGTGGTGGAGTATATAAACGAACAAATCTGCCGGCTGAAGAAAGATGGTCATAAAACGGGAGTAATCGGTACCGACGGCACAATTACCAAATACTGTGGAGATGTCTGTATAAGTGCGGGAGACCGCAAAGATGAGGCGGCTGTTGCCAGAGAACTGTATAGAATCTTACGGGAATTTGATGATGAAGACGTGACGGTGATTTTTTCGGAATCTTTTGATATGGCAGGAATAGGCCAGGCGATTATGAACAGGCTTCTAAAAGCGGCAGGGCATAAAATACTTTATCTGTAATGCTTCTGACAAAACGCTTCATATCTCTTCCAAGGATTACAATGGCAGCATAGCAGCGGGAAGTTCAGTGGATGACGTCGGATTTATAATAAGCGGAAGCAAAAGTCTGAAGAATGAAAAATAAAAGCGAAAAGTAAGAATATTTAAAGAATAAAAACGGTGAATGAAAATAATAGAAAGAATGCTGCAGATATGGTATAGTATAAAGTATATAATTTTAGGAAAATACTGCTGATAAGAAAGCGAGGAAAATACGATGTATATTACAATTACGGGAGAGCTTGGAAGCGGAAAAAGTACGGTTGCACAATTATTGTGTGATAAATATGGATTTACGAAATATTCAACCGGAACTATTCAAAGAGAGATTGCGAAGGAAAAAGGCATAACAACACTGGAACTGAATCAGCAGATGTCCAATGATGTTAATAATAAATTCGACGCGATGATAGATAATAAAACGATCGAGATATCACGTAATAATATAGGGAAAGACATAGTATATGATTCCCGCATGGCATGGCATTTTGTGGAAAAATCATTTAAGGTCTATGTCACGGTGGATATACATGTTGCGGCAAACCGCGTGATAATGGCGGACAGAGGTCAGGAAGAGCATTATGATTCTCTGGAAGAGGCTGCAAAATCTTTAATAAAAAGAAAGCAGCTTGAGGATTCAAGATTTGCACAAATCTATTCTGTTAATACCACGGATTTCGACAATTATGATCTGATAGTGGATTCTACGGTACTCTCTCCTGATGAATTGGCTGAATTTATAATGGACAAGGCTAAGGAAGAAAATCATGAGCATGAAGTATATTTATCACCTCAAAGGCTCTATCCTACGAAAAGCGTTAAAGATATTAATTCGGATAGCGCGGACGGATTGCAGAATAGTGAAGCTGATAAACCAATAGATGTTGTTGCAAGTAATGGATTTTATTATATAATTGACGGTCATAACAAAGTATGCTCTGAGATTCAGGGCGGAGAAAAATTAATCAGCGCCAATGTGTACAATGCAGATGAAAAGGGCTGGGTTGAAAAGTACGAAAAAAATGTTGAAGACCTCGTGAAAATACCTGAAATATATTATCGTGAATGGGAAGAACATACAGGAGTGAAATTTTTGGCGTACCCATATTAAAATTTGGAGTAACATTTTAAGTGATCATAATAAAAGCTTAATGCGGGAGTGCATATGACATACTTGTCACATTTTCAATTTCCTAACATAGAGATGGAATACAGTTTCAGAATGGCTCAGAAAAGGACATGCTATGATACATATTATCCTTTTTTCATATTGTCAAAGCATAATCTGACAATGCTGGATTTTGAGCCTGTCACGATATTGTATGGCGGTAATGGCTCAGGCAAAACGACTGCCCTGAATGTGATTGCGGAAAAACTCGGATTGGAACGCGACACTTTATATAATCGTTCTAATTTCTTTGAAGATTATGTGAGAATGTGCAGCTACAGAACAGAGGAAGAGGAGTGTTCGCTGAAAACGGAATCAAAGAAGAAAATGCCCATGGGCAGCAGAATCATTACGAGTGATGATGTCTTTGATTTCATGCTTAATTTAAGAAGCATTAACGATGGGATTAACTTAAAAAGGGACGAGATGTTTGAGGATTATCTGGATGCAAAATACTCACATTTTCAGATGAGCACGCTTGACGATTACGAGCAGCTAAAGAAAGTAACTATGGCACGCAGCAATACGCAGTCAAAATTTGTTCGTAAAAATCTTGTGGATAATGTTAGGGAACATTCCAATGGGGAGAGCGCCTTTTTATATTTTTCCGATAAAATAAAAGAAAACGGGTTGTATTTATTGGATGAGCCGGAGAATAGTCTGTCGCCGGAAAAACAGCAGGAACTGCTTAAATTTTTGGAAGACTCAGCACGTTTTTTCAAATGCCAGTTCATTATTGCAACGCATTCGCCCTTTTTGCTTTCCATGCATGGCGCTAAAATATATGATATGGATGAGGAAGTAGTGGATGTAAAGCGTTGGACCGAGCTTTCAAATGTCAGAGCGTATTATGAATTTTTTAAGAAGTATGAGAGGGAATTTGTGTAAAATTCCTAAAAATGTATCAATTTATCTGAAAATATGTTATTCTTAAATTATAGCAGCAGTTTAGTATAGAAAACAATTACGTCACGCAAATAGGAGGATTTTCGATGCATAAGAAAAAACAAAATGATCATTATGACGAGGACAGGAAACTTTTGATTGCCTGCATGGATAAAGCAATTGAGGGAGATTTCTCCGCGGTTGATGTATCGGAATTCCATGATGCGGAGCTTGGACATAAGTATAATGCCGTATTGGAAGCGTTTTTAAAGGTTAATAACAATTTCGTAATGAGATTAAACGATTCCATGAAAAGAATTGGAGACAGCTCATGCGTTAAGGAAATGATTGAGCAGGTAAATTCGCAGACTGCATCTATCAGCGATATGCGCGGTTCCAGCCAGGAGCTTGGGGAGTCTATACAGAATATCCAGAGCGCAGTGCAGAATATTCAGGGAAATGCACACAATGTAATAGAAACATCACAGAACAGCTTAAAAGATATGGAAGCAAGCGTGCAGAATGTAGATGAATCGGTAACGCAGATTCTTGCCATTAATGAGCAGGTTGCTGATTTTAAGGAAAAGGCAATCAGTATCAATAATATTATCGATATGGTAAAGAAAATTGCAAGTAAGAGCGGTCTGCTTGCCCTGAATGCTTCTATAGAGGCAGCCCGAGCAGGTGAAGCGGGAAGAAGCTTCTCTGTTGTAGCAGCTCAGATAAGAGATTTGTCAGCTAATACAACCGCATCTGCGGAGAGCGTAGTGCAGTATGTAGGCGAGCTGATGGGAGGCATTACATCTCTGTCAGAGTCTATTGATATGACTACCAAGAAACTTAAAGAGGGGAATGAAAGCGTTCATCAGTCTATTAAGAATATTAATGGAATAGTGGGACAATTGGATGAAATGAGAGGTGAAATTGACCAGATTTACGGGGAAATCAATACACAGTCTTCTCTGACGCAGAATTTTGTGTCATCCATTGATACGATTGCAGACAGCTATGATACATTATCAAGTGAATGTATAGGCACAGGTAAGCATTTGTATCATATTTCGCGAGACGTTGACAGAGTCAGAAGCGATATGGCAAGACATAACTCCAAGATTACCGCACTCGATTGGATTACCGTGTATGAAATTGACCATCTGATATTTACATGGCGTATTTATAACAATTTAGCTGATTTTGAACAGTTAAAGATTACGCAGCTGAATAATCCCTCCGGATGTAAATTCGGTAAGTGGGTTACGGGACAGACGGATTCGCGCATTACGAATTCTGCTGAGTTCAAACAGGCGGTCAGCCTTCATGAACAGCTCCATAAATATGCCTGTGCTTCCTGGACAGCAAAAGAAAATGGTGACAGAGCGGAGGCTCTTGCTCAGTTTAGCAATGCTTACGAGGTATTCGGACAATTCCAGAAGGCTTTGAATGGCGTTCGGAGAGTCATCAAATCGACAGGTGAAAAAGAAGAGACGGATATTAAAATATATAGTATGTAGATTATGAAAGGCATGACTGTTATATGATTCAAATAACAAAAGACAATTTCAATCTGGAGCAGATCTGTCAGTCGGGACAGTGCTTTAGAATGTTTCGTGAAGGCGATAATTTATACAGTGTTATTGCAGGAGAAAGATATCTGGAAATAGAACAGCGGAATGCGGAGTGCGTTTTTTACTGTGACGAGTCGGAGTTTGAGGATTTTTGGAAACCGTATTTTGATCTGGATGGCGATTATGCGTCATATATAGGAGAGATTGATTCGGGAGATACATATCTGAGCGAAGCAGCGTCTTTTGGCTGGGGTATAAGGATTCTGCGTCAGGATTTATGGGAGATGATAGTCACTTTCTTAATCTCACAGCAGAATAATATTGCGCGCATTCACAGATGTATTCAGAATATATGCGAGCGGTATGGTGAAAAGAAAGAAAGCATACAGGGAAAGGTGTTTTATACATTTCCGACTCCGGAATCATTAGCGGGACTGGCAGAGGATGCGCTGATGGAATGTAATCTTGGCTACCGCAGTAAATACGTGGTGCGTACCGCAGGAAGCGTTGTAAACGGAGATGTGGACTTGGAAGCACTGCGGGGAATGCCATATAAAGAGGCCAGAGAAGAACTGTTGAAATTATATGGGGTAGGAGCTAAGGTGGCAGACTGCATATGTCTTTTTGCACTTCACCATCTGCAGGCATTTCCTATAGATACCCATATCAATCAGGCGCTTGAAGGCCACTATCAGACGGGCTTTCCATGCGAGCGCTATGAAGGATATCAGGGAGTGCTGCAGCAGTACATATTTTATTATGAGTTGTTTGGTGGGAAGGAAAAGAAATAAAGGTAAGAAGTATTCGAGAGGAGAGCCGGACCACTAATGGAAATAATCAAGCTTGAAAATATATCCAAGAAATATGATGGAAAAACAGTTTTAAATAATATCAGCCAGACTTTCTGTCAAGGTCAATCTGTTGCATTTGTCGGGAATAACGGCTGCGGTAAAAGTACGCTGTTAAAAATCATCTCTAAAATTACAGCGCCCACATCCGGAAAGGTTATCTATGGCAAATCGCTTCTTTTTCACTATATTCCTGAAAAATATCCTCCCATTCCCCTGACCGCCCGCGAATACCTGATGCGAATGGGAACGATAAGCGGGATACATAAAGTAAAAGCAAAACAGGATGTTGAAGCTCTTGCGAAGGACTTTTTTATGGAAGAATTACTGGACACTCAGATGAATGCTCTTTCTAAAGGAACTTTGCAAAAAGTAGGAGTAATACAGGCGCTTATAAAAAGACCCGACATTCTTCTGCTGGATGAACCTCTGTCCGGTCAGGATGCGGAATCCCAGAAAGTTTTTATTGAAAAAATCCATCAGTTGCAAAATGATAACGTTACGGTTTTCATGTCATGCCATGAGAAAAAGCTGATAGATGCAATTGCCAATGATGTTTATACGATAAAAAACGGAATGCTTAAAATATATGAGCCCCGGACTGTAAGAATTTATACCGTTATTCTGGATGATTGCAATAAGCTTGGTCCAATGTACGGAATGGTGAAATATGGACGCTATTTCCGATGGAAGGCTGAGGAAGAGATGTGTGATAAGCTGCTTCCGGAATTGCTTGTAAAGGGATTTAGAGTGAGAGGAATGGAAGTGGACGAAAGGTCAGAAATATGAGCAGGATTGTTGAACTGGTAAAATATCAATTGAGGATATACTTCAAAGGCAGCAGGTTCATTATGCCTTTTGTTGTGGTTTTCATTTTTATGTATATGATGTATACAGGCATAGGAACTGTATATATAGTGGATTTCTTTTGCATAACATGTTACCTGGTATTTTTAGTTATGGTGTGGACGGGATTTAGTGTTGCATCTGCAGAAAATGAAGTAATGGAACAGATACAGATGCTCAGAGTTAATAGCAATTCGGTCTATTATATGGGAAAAGAGCTGTTTCTGATAGTAATCGGACTTCTGATAGATTGTATATGTCTGGCGTTTCCGGTTATAAAATATGTCTTAAGTGTTATGAGCCGGACATTGATATTTGACAGACAGCTTATGGGGAGTGATGTCTTAAATGCTTTTATACTGTTGGCAGGCTGCTCTATCGTCGGAGGAGCGTTGGGAAGTTTTCTGCATCCTAATGTTATGAGAGACAGAAAAGCTGCAATGCTTATTACGCTTCTTGCGGCAGTGCTGACTATCATAAGGACTTCTATTGTGGCTGAAATACCGGTTCTCAAATTTATAGCATGGATTCTTCCGCCGGTGGACAAAATTTTTATTACATATGGTAAAGAGGATTACTTCAGGATTGGGCAGACGTGTGTGATTTTTATGATGCTGTTGGGGTATGGAGTTGTGTATAGTTTGATGAAGAGTGTGATTTGCGGCAGACGGAAGTATAATTGATTTTTCATAACGTAGTTGTACAAACACCTAATATTATAAGAATTAAGAGAGGAAAACCGTAATATAAATTTTACGGACCAAGGTCATTTTATGGATAAATTTGACATACTAAAAAAATACTTCGGCTACACCGAATTCCGTGAAGGACAGGAAACATTAATCGACAGCATTCTCAGCGGAAGGGATGTGCTGGGCATAATGCCGACCGGAGCGGGAAAATCTATCTGTTATCAGGTGCCGGCGCTTCTTCTGCCGGGAATCACGCTTGTCGTTTCACCGCTGATATCCCTGATGAAGGACCAGGTGCATGCATTGAACCAGGCTGGGATTCATGCCGCATATATAAACAGCTCGCTTAGTGAATCTCAGATTTCCAAAGCCTTACAGCTGGCAGCGGCAGGTCAGTATAAAATTATCTATGTAGCTCCGGAGCGGCTGGAAACGTATGATTTTCTGTCATTTGTGGAACGTGTGGAGATTTCCATGCTTACTGTAGATGAAGCGCACTGTATTTCACAGTGGGGGCAGGATTTTCGTCCCAGTTACTTGAAAATCGTGCAGTTCATAAATCGTCTGCACAAACGCCCTATTATCAGCGCCTTTACTGCGACTGCGACTGAGAATGTTAAGGAAGACATTGTCTGTGTCCTTGGACTTGAAAATCCTGACATACTTGTTACAGGATTTGACAGGAAGAACTTGTACTTCGCAGTAGAAAACCCGAAGAAAAAAGACAACTATGTCATAAACTATATAAAGGAACATGATGCACAGAGCGGTATTATTTATTGCGCAACCAGAAAAAATGTAGAAAAGCTTTATGAGAAGCTAAGCGGGGAAGGTGTGGCGGTAACTAAGTATCATGCCGGGCTTGAAAGTGAGGAGCGTAAGAAAAATCAGGAAGACTTCATTTATGATAACTGTCCGGTCATGATTGCGACGAACGCTTTCGGCATGGGAATCGATAAATCAAATGTACGGTACGTCATTCATTATAACATGCCGCAGAGTCTGGAAAATTATTATCAGGAAGCAGGGCGTGCCGGACGTGACGGGGAACGTGCGGAATGTATTCTATTGTATTCGGCACAGGATGTCGCTATCAACAGGTTCCTGTTGGACAATAAGGAGCAAAATCCCGAGTATACGAAAGAAGAGATTGAAGCCGTGCGGGAACGCGATGAAGAACGGTTACAGACCATGATTTTTTATTGTATGACTACGAATTGCCTGAGAGAGTATGTTCTGAAATATTTCGGTGAAAAAGGAAACTCCTATTGCGGAAACTGCCTGAACTGTATCAGGGAATATGAGGAATCAGATGTCACGAATGCGGCTAAAAGAATTATTTCCTGTATTTTGGAGACGAGACAGAGATACGGTATCAATGTTATAGCCGGAATACTTGCCGGTGACGACCGCGCTAAACTGCGGGAATACGGAGTGTTTTCATATCAGTCCTATGGGAACTTAAGGGAAATGAATGAGGTTGAAATTAAGCGGATTATTAATTATATGCTTACCGAGGGTATGCTTATTCAGACAAATGATAAATATATGCTGCTGAAGGTTGCTCCGGAAGCGGATGCTGTCATGCATGGTGACAGAAGTGTCATAATGAAAACAGCAAAAACAGAACCGGAAAAAGAGAGAGAATCTGTTTCAAAATCAAAGAGCAGCGTAAAAACGCGCAGGTCAGACACATTAAATTCCAGAGGTCTGGAACTGTTCGAGCAGCTTCGGGAACTGCGCACCACGATTGCCAGAGAAGAAGGCATGCCGCCATATATAATTTTTGCAGATAAGTCATTGGTTGATATGTGTATAAAAGTACCTCTTAATAAAAACGATATGATGAAAGTATCAGGAGTAGGTGAGAACAAGTATGCAAGGTATGGGGAACGTTTCCTTGGTATAATCCGCGAATATACCGGCGGGGTACGTGAAAAATTCTATTTTGGAAACCCATGACTTTAGATTAAAAGTTTACATAAATTCTTTTTGAGTAATATTGAAAGTATAAATATTATCTGCTAAAATATTTCCAAAACGTATTAGTACAATATAGACAATATCATAAGAAGGGTGCCAGGGAGCCGTAGACCACTGAAAGTGGTCTTGTACTTTAGGTGCCGTATTTTGGCACCTTATGTACCGCTGCGAGCGACAATGCAGCGCAAGCGTGCCGGCGTTGATTTGTCAATATTTTACTACGGTCGTCTTGAAAAACATAATTTCGCAAACAATTGTAAGACGCATTAATAAAGAGGGATGTATATGAGTATTTTTAAAAAAGAAGACCGCTCATCGCATATCAGATTTCTGATTGAAAGCTTTATCCTGCTTTTCATAATCAGTATTGGGGCATTTGCAGGGCTGGGATATTATTTGAGCAAAGTAAGTAAAGACTCCATCGATGAACTGGGCAGTCTGTATATGGTAAGCATGGACCATCAGTTTTCGGCACATTTCAGGACTTTTATTGAGCTGAAATTAGAGCAGACGGAAGCCTTAGAAGACGAAGCCTTGTCGGAAATAGACAATATAGACGAACTGTATGATGAGTTGATCTACAGAGCATATGCAAGAAACTTTAAATATATGGCGCTTTGCTCTGAAGAAGGATATATAGAGATGCTAAGCGGGGAACAGATACAGATTGTCGATTCCGATTCCTTCTTTGAATCGCTGAGTAATAAAGAAAAAAGGGTTGAATTGGGCAAAACCGAATCCGGAGGTCAGGTGATCGTATTTGGTATAGATGCTGACTATCCAATGAAGAACGGCGAAGAATGCCGGGCGATGATTGTGGCTGTTCCTGTAGAATATGTTCATTCCATGCTGAGTGCAAATGATGATCACGCCATGATGTCCACACATATAGTCCGTCGTGACGGCAGTTTCGTCATGAGCAACACAAGCGTGGATTATGATGATTATTTCAGCAGTCTGTATGGAAGGTACCCGGATGAAGCTGATGAAGCGATAGATAAGTATATTGAAGAACTTTCCGCTGCTATGGAAAATAAAGAAAGTTATTCCGGCACATTTGAATTTGATGAAAACCGAAAACAGGTATATTGTACGCCGATGGACTATTCTGAGTGGTATCTTTTAACGGTATTACCTTTGGAAATATTGAACGAAACCGTTGAAGAACTGAATATGCACCGCACAAGCGCTATGATGTTTGTCTGCACTGTTATTTTATGTGTGCTGCTGGTTATTTTCTTTATTTACTATAAAATGACCTGTCAGCAGCTTAATGATTTGCAGATTGCGCGCGAAAAGGCGATGCAGGCAACGGAGGCGAAGAGTTCGTTCCTTTCTAATATGAGTCATGATATCCGTACGCCGATGAATGCAATCGTAGGAATGACGGCAATTGCGACACTGCATATTGATGATAAAGAGCAGGTTCAGAACTGCCTTAAAAAAATCGCATTGTCCAGCAAACACCTGCTTGGGCTGATTAATGATGTGTTGGATATGTCTAAGATAGAAAGCGGCAAAATGACGCTGACTGTAGAAAGGATTTCCTTAAGAGAAGTAATTGAAGGTATTGTCGGCATCGTGCAGACACAGGTTAAAGGAAAGGGACAGAGCTTTAATATACACATTGGGAATATTATAACGGAGGATGTATATTGCGACAGCGTACGGCTGGATCAGGTGTTATTGAATCTGCTGTCCAATGCCGTTAAATATACACAGGAGAACGGCCACATAGAGTTATCTTTATCCCAGGAGGAAGCTCCTGCTGAAAAAGGCGATACATATGTGCGTAATCACATTTTTGTTAAAGATAACGGAATGGGTATGGAAGCATCATTTTTGGAGCATATTTTTGACTCCTATTCAAGAGCCGACAGTAAACGCGTAAGGAAAGTTGAAGGTGCAGGGCTCGGTATGGCGATCACGAAATACATTGTGGACGCTATGGATGGAACCATTACCGTTAAGAGCGAGCTGAATAAGGGGACGGAATTCCATGTGATTCTGGATTTGGAAAAAGCAGAAGAGCAGGAAGCTGATATGATTCTTCCTGCATGGAAAATGCTTGTAGTTGATGATGACGAAGCATTATGCCGTACGACAGCAGATACATTGGAGTCAATCGGTATACGGGCCGATTGGACGCTTAGCGGAGATAAAGCAATAGAGATGGTGAAAAAGCAGCATCAGATAAATGATGATTATCAGATTATCATGCTGGATTGGAAACTCCCGGATATGGATGGTATTGCAGTGACTAAACAGATTCGCCGCAGCATAGAAACGAAAATGCCTATAATCCTGATTTCAGCATATGACTGGAGCGATTTTGAAGACGAGGCAAGAGAGGCGGGCATCAATGGATTTATTGCCAAACCGTTGTTTAAATCCACTTTATTCCACAAATTGAAAGATTATATGGATGCTGGTGAAGTGACTGAAGAAGAATCTGAAGAAGATACGAATTTGGCAGGATACCGTGTATTGGTTGCCGAAGATAATGACTTGAACTGGGAGATACTAAAAGAACTGTTGTCAGGTATCGGTATGGAGTTGGAATGGGCAGAGAATGGTGAAATCTGTCTGCAGAAGTTTAAGGAATCCGGGCAAGGGTATTATAATATTATTCTCATGGATATCCGCATGCCTGTTATGAATGGATACGAAGCTACTGAGGCTATCCGTACCTTAGAGCGTCCGGATGCTCAGGCTATCCCTATAATTGCCATGACGGCGGATGCTTTTTCCGAGGATGTACAGAGGTGTCTGGATTGCGGAATGAATGCGCACACGGCGAAGCCGATTAACTTTGATGAAGTAGTTTCACTGTTGAAAAAATATATTTTACCATGATACCGGATTATATCATTTGATTTCATAGGGCCGGAGATTCGCATAAACAGCGGATTTTCCGGCTTTTTGCATGTCTTTAACCGTTCTGTTTAATAAATTTATATTATATTTTTAAGTTTATTCCAAATTTTTATAAAATCATATTGACAAATATATCATCAGGCGATATATTATAAGTACAATATATCATGACACGATATATCGAAAGAAGAAATATATAAGTACAGCAATAACTAAAGGAAAGGGGACAGTATGGTAGAAAAAGATAATCCGTTGACAGAGGCATTCTATTATATCCTGCTGGCTTTGAGAAAACCTAATCACGGATACGGAATAATTCAGGAAGTGGAACGCTGGACTAACGGCAGAGTAGTGTTGGGAGCGGGAACCTTATATGGAGCGCTGCAGACCATGCAGAAAAGAAACTGGATTGAAATCTACAGTGTTGATACGGAATCCAGAAAGAAGAAGGAGTATATTATTACGGAAGCCGGCAAAGAAGTTTTTAAAGCGGAAAAGCAGCGTCTGGAAGAACTCCTTAAGAACGCTGAATTAATGGAGGAGACAAAGGTTGAAAATTAAAATTTTCACACACATACTTGTATGTGTTATGTTTAACATGTGTTACGCAATATTTGTGCAGGCATCAATAATGCCTTGGCAAATGTGTAAAAGACACACATACAAATTCGCAGATTGAGAAAGGAGCATAGTTATAAAATGATTAAATTTAGATTTTATTTTGATAAGGATGAAGAAACGGCGTGGTTGAATAGAATGTCAGCAGATGGCTGGGCAATGACAGGATTTTTTGCAGGATTTTTCAATTTTGAGAAATGTGAAAAAGGAAAATGGAACTATCAGGTAGACTTTGGAGACAGAGCCTTTGCAGTCAGTGACGAGTATAGGGAGTTCATGGAGGATACCGGCGCTGAAATAGTACAGACATGGGGATATTGGATAATCCTGCGTAGGTTAGCATCGTTAGGAGAATTTGATTTATACACGGATATTGATTCATGTATAGAACATTACAAGAAAATCCTCAGGATGTTTCAAACCGTGATAATTATTGAATTGGTTTGCTTTTTCATTATAATATTTGCGACTATATATGGTAATTTTAGCGGATTATGCGCTATTTTGTTTTTCCCGATTATTATAGCCCTTTCATGTGCCTGCCTGAGAACAAAAAATGTGATTAATGACTTATATGAAAAGAAGGGCGTCAGTGTGCTGCGAAGAAAAAATATTTCAGTATTTCTTCCGATAGGAATGCTTTTACTAAGCGTCTCATTAATTATAAAATACCATGTTCCGACTATTATTACATTGATATTACAGATTGCTTCGATTGTATTAGAACTGATAGGTTTATTGAGAAGCTGTGATAATAGATAGGACTAAGTATACTTACATGGAAAAAGGTATCATATAAATTTTATCTACTTGTAAAAATCATGTTGGTGCGATATTATAGAAACAATGATTTACTTATAATATGGTCATTATAAATGGAGAGTCCGACATGGTTTTTTCAAGTGAGATTTTTTTATTTGTTTTCTTACCGTGCGTACTGGTAATTTACTATGCGCTGCTGCGTAATACGAGAAAATTGAAAAATATATTTCTGTTGGCTGCAAGTTTGTTTTTTTATGCATGGGGAGAACCTATACATGTGTTTTTGATGATAGGCACTATTTTACTGAACTGGTTCTTTGGCATTCTGGTGGACAGGCTGCGAGACAATAAAAAGGCTGTAATGACAGTACTGGCGCTTATGGTAATTTCTGATGTCGCTATTCTGGGCTGGTTTAAGTACAGTGTATTTACCATATTGCAGATTAACAGGTTTCTTCATACAGAGATTCCGGTGCCGGAGGTGGCGCTGCCAATCGGTATCTCTTTCTTTACATTTCAGGCTATGTCGTATGTTGTTGATGTATACAGGGGTGACGGCAAGGTGCAGAAGAACCCTTTGCAGGTAGGCTTGTATATTTCCTTTTTCCCTCAATTGATTGCCGGTCCGATTGTCAGATACGAAACGATTGCGGAGCAGATAGAGAACAGGGTAGAAAATTTTGAAGATTTTTCTGCCGGAGTAACAAGATTCTGTATCGGACTGGGTAAGAAGGTTATCATTGCCAATAATATGGCAGTCATGGCCGATTATGTTTTTGATCTGCTGATAAACGAAGGAGGTTTTCAGGCTTCCGCAGGCATGGCGTGGCTGGGGCTGATTTCCTATACTTTACAGATTTTCTTTGATTTTGCCGGATATTCGGATATGGCGATAGGCCTTGGAATGATGTTTGGATTTCATTTTAAGGAGAACTTTAATTATCCGTATATGGCATCGTCCGTAACGGAGCTATGGCAAAGGTGGCATATTTCGCTCTCTTCGTGGTTCCGTGATTATGTTTATATTCCGCTTGGCGGCAGCAGGGTATCTAAACCAAGGCAGGTATTCAATGTTTTTGCAGTATGGCTTCTTACAGGTTTGTGGCACGGGGCTAACTGGACTTTTATTGCATGGGGGCTGCTCTTTTTCGTAGTTTTGACTTTTGAGAAAATGGTCGGTCTTAAGAATATGAAAACATTGTGGGGACATATCTATACCGTGCTTGTTTTTATGTTTGGTCTGGTCTTTTTCCGTTCAACAGGACTGGGTGCAGCATTCACTTATATTAAGGCAATGTTTGGTATAGGAGCAAGGGGACTGTGTGAAAAGGCAGTATGGGCATATACAGCGCAGAACTGGCTATATTTTATCGCTGCGTTTATCAGCTGTGCACCGATTATCCCTTGGATAGATAAGAAGCTTAGTAAATATAAAGCATGGCATGTAATTTATGCAGCCGGTGTTGTGGCAATATTAATAATATCGGTATCCTTTATCAGCAACAATGCATATAATCCGTTTATTTATTTCAATTTCTAATGAAGGGGTATAACTATGAAAGACCGCAATAAATATATAGCCATAATATTTCTGATATTTATATTGTTTATGCCCGCAGCAACGATTGTGACAGGATTTCTTCCCGAAAGCGAGGGCGATTCTTCAGAAGAACGCGATGTACTGGAGAATAACGGCGCTTTACGCAATGATGAGGACGAAGCAGCTGCAGGTGCGCAGGGAGAATCATCTTCGGAAAATTCTAAGGAGACAGGGTTTATGGCTCTGCGGAATGATCTGGGCAGTTTTACGGAGGGAATGTTTTTAAGGAAGAATATGATAAAGCTGAATGCGAACCTGACCATGCTTATGACAGGAAACTCATATATTGGCTCTACACAACTTCTGCTTGGAAAAGATAAGTGGCTTTTTTACAAGCGGGAGGATGACGGACATCCAATATGGGACTATATGGGAGTCAATCACTATATGAGTAATGATTTGATACAAATCGCTCTAAATCTGACAGAGACGAGGGATTATCTCAAGGAACATGGAGTTGATTTTTATGTAATTACCGTTCCCAATAAGGAAATCGTTTACGCAGAGTATATGCCTGATACAATCGTGAGAGTCGATGAAGTTTCCAGGGGAGAGCAGGTTGCGAACTACATCAGGGAGAAGACTGATCTGGTATTTATTTATCCGAAGCAGGCATTCCTTGATGTGAAGGAGAATCATCAGATTTATTATGCAACTGATACGCATTGGAATCAGAAAGGCGCATTCGTAGGGCTGCAGGAAATTTTCAAAGAAGCATATGGAACTTATGCTGATCTGGATTCAGTGAAATTTAATATACACTCAGAGGTTTACGCGGGAGATTTGGCGTTAATTGGCGATGTTGCAGATAAATACGGTATTGATACGGTGTATTCGTTTGACGTGTCCACCGCAGATACCGCCCAATACAGGGATGAGACTGTACTCGTGGTAGGTGATTCATTCTCGGGATTTCTCTCAATGATAGCAGAAGGCTATTACAGTGAGGTACATTGGATTGATACGTCGCAGTTCACTATGGATATGGTGGAAAAATACGATGCGGACGTTATCATATGGGAGACAGGGGAGCGCCGCATGGATATTCTCAGGGATGTAAACCTGTTGACTAAGTAAATATAGCTTGTTCTTCAACTTAAGTTGGATGTCAGCGCAGAGCATTTTTTATTGTTTCAATTACGCGCGCCAGTTCAGCCTCTTCCGTGCAGAAAAGTCTGGCGGAGGCTTCTATGGCTATATCTGACACTTGTGACAGTTTTATAAACTGTATATCCTCCTCCTGTGCGTTTCCCATACGGAAAGCATTGATTATATCATTTAATCTGTTGAAGTAGTGCATAAGCTCATCGAATTTCCGGATTCTATCAATGACGCTGGTGTCATATTCATGCCTTTCCAGTTCACATACAGCGATTACCTGCATGGATACTTTGAGTTCGCCTGTAATATCCGAGGCCTCCATCAGCACATCAGGTCTTTTTTCCAGTACTTTTAAGAAATATTCTTTTGCCCCGGCTAAATCTTTTTTCATGAAAAAATCAGCCAGTTTTTCCTTCATCTGCATCGTCTCATATTTCTCGGTCGTCATGCCGACTTTACATTCATAGACTCTAAGCCCTTTGGTTTCTACCCAGACAAGCAGCAAAAATTCCGAAATGAAACCGAACACCCGCTTATGGTAATCGTCATAGCCGCTGGCGTCGATTCGTTTTTCTGCTTCATCGAAAATAGAAAAAAGCCATTCACAGTATTCATCATACAGAGACTTGTCAGCTGCCATCATATTGGCGAAATAGGTGCCGTTTCCATGGACAAGTTTCACGAAATTTATGTAATATTCAGGATACTTCTCCCGGATGACTTCACCTGTTGTATTCAAGTCAAAAATATTGTAATCACTCGCATAGCCGTCATAATAGGAATAATTCAGTTTAAGCTTCTTGGATGTTATTATATCATATTCCTTTAGGATTCGGAGATAGTCATTCTCATTCAGAATCCTTCCTTCCTCGGTACAGAAATATCTTCTGTAATGGCAGATTCCCACATAATCGGTTGTCCTCACGTTTTTCCAGACCCAGTACACGCCCGTAAGTTCTCCGTAAAAGCAGTTTTTAGCCGATATGTTATCTCCGGTATTATCCCCCGGATATCCCAAATCCTCACCACAGGCACGTCCCACCTGCAAGGGCATGTAAATCTTATCAGAGGGTTCATTAAATTTTTTGTGTGTCATGGTAAAAATCGTAACCGCCATATGTTATCTCCTCTTCACTATGTTCGTGCCTTAAGCATGTCCCCGCTTAACCGCCTCGCCATATCCTTACGTGCAAACAGATACGCGGGAATCAGGAAGCTGTCCGCAAAAATCCAGGCTAAGGGATTGGCAAACCCTACTGCGGAAAATCCCAGGGCAGGTACGACTACAAAGCCCATCAGTCCCCTTGCTATCATTTCAAAAAATCCTGCAAAAACAGCCAGTCTGCTATAGCCCATCCCCTGAATCAGAAAACGTACGATATTAACCAGTGCAAGCGGAAAATAGAAGCAGGCATTCATCATAAGATACCAGTGCGCATTGCCTAAAATTGCAGTCTCGCTGCTGTCCAGAAAGAGCAGTAGCAGATTTTTTCCGAAAAATATTACGACTCCGAATGCTATGACGGAATAAGCGGCGCCCAGAATGACGCAGTCCTTCAAACCTTTCCCGATTCGCTCAAGCTTGCCTGCACCTGCGTTCTGTCCGCCATAGGTCGCCATTGCAGAACCCATACTATCAAAGGGACATACTAAGAACATGCTTAATTTGCTGCCGGCGGTGACTGTTGCAACCGCATCGGAGCCAATGCCGTTGACAGCGCTCTGCAAAACGATGCTGCCTACAGCTGTAATGGAATATTGAAGTCCCATTGGAAGCCCCATATTGCACAATTTCAACATATAATTCTTATCCCTTATCCAATCTTCTTTGCTAAGCTGCAATATTTTGAATTTCTTTTTCATAAAAAGAAGACAGCAAATCCCGGCACAAGCCTGTGATATTACTGTTGCAATCGCCGCTCCGGAAACTCCTGAGTTAAATACCGTGATAAACATCCAGTCCAGTACAATATTGAGCAGCGCTGCCATCGTAAGGAAAATAACCGGGGTTTTGCTGTCTCCGAGAGAGCGGATGATTGATGATGTCATATTGTAAAGATAGGTTATGGGAATCCCCATAAAAATAATTACTATGTAACTGTAAGACTGGTCTATGATATCCTCCGGCGTCCTCATCAGGCGCAGTATAGGACGGCAAAGCAGTACGACGGCAATCGTCATGACTATAGCAAAAATAATCGAGAGCCGGACGCTGTTAGCTACATATTTTCGCAGATTTCTCTCATTTCCCGCACCGAATTCCTGCGCTATCGGAATGGCAAAGCCGCTGCAGACGCCCATACAGAATCCGATAATCAGAAAATTGACCGAACCGGTCGCACCTACGGCGCCTAAAGCATTCACACCCAGATACCGCCCGACTATAATAGCATCGACCATACTGTAGAACTGTTGAAAAAGTGCCCCAAAAAGAAGTGGAATCGCAAATTCCAGAATCAGCCTCATAGGGCTTCCGTTTGTCATATCCTTTTCCATAATATTTATTTAATACCTATGCTCCTTTCTCAACCTGCGAATTTGTGCATAAGACATCAACGATGTCTGCACAAATATTGCGTAACACATGCAAATCATAACACATACAAGTATGTGTGTGAAAAATTTATTTTTCGCACTGTATCCTCATGAACCTATTCTGCCCATATTTCATCATATGGGTATTCACTTGCAATTGCATACATATTTGAAAAATGTTCTTCTATATTATCGGGTGTAATTTCCCGCTCCCCATTGCTGATGCAGTCAAAAATATACCTGTTGATTTGCGGAGTATAATGACATACATCACGGTAATTGTCCAGATTGGTAATAATTTCTTCATCATCCTGAAAATAACAGACTCTGACATTATCGTGCTGCATCAGTTTTTCGATTGAATGTCTATATATTTGCAGCGTCCCGTCTAATTGCCCGCTCAATAGCTGTTCTTCCCAATATAATATACTATATGGAGGATAAAATATAATGAATTCCGTTTCAGGATGTGCATCTATTACAGGAATAATATTGTCTAAATTGCCATTGCACCACTCGTATAATTCATCGGTATCATATGGCTCCAGACTTCCGTCCTGCCGCTTTTGCGTAAGTTCCTCAATATAGGACCTGCAGTCTTCCTTGACGCGCTTAGCTCCGAACAGCTCAGGATCCTCCCATGTATATGCATCATCTAAATCGGGCTGATTGTCTGTAATATTCTCTGCAACTCTTCCGACAGACATCCAGAACACATCATTGTTCCAAAGGTATTCTGCATCCTGCCACAATACGTTGTTATATAAGTATTCCGGCGGATTGGCATACCTCTGACCTGGTTCCGTACTCAACTGATAATCATTTACATCCATAAAGATATATTTTATTTCATTACCGCTTTCATATACCTTGTCCAAAATACCTCTGATATCGAGACTGCGCGCGCCTGAATAAGACAGTTTGATTGTATGCAGATTCAGTTCCTCAAACCATGATGAACGGAAATTCTCTGTCATGCTGCTGCCTACAATAGCGCTGTCATATTCAAAGTGCATGGCAGCTCCCGGAGTCTGATATACCTGACGGCTCATATAGGGCGCTATACCTGCTGTCGGCGCATGATAATGGTAAAATGGATCTATAATAAAAACGAATCCGCCGATTAATATTAAAAGCGTGAAGAAAGTAACAAAAAATTGTATAAACAGTTTCTTCAAGCTTGCACCTCCCTAGAAGTTAAAATACAGAAACGTGGAAACATTGGTAAATGTCATAATGCATAAAGCTGCCAAAACTCCCCAGACTATGCCCTCGCAGCGTCGGATTTTCGTACATGATGCGATTTTGTGTGAAGAAGGAGCTGTAAAAACTATAAGCAGTCCCACTATTAATCCGATAATTGTCGTCATAATTGCAATCATGTCAAATACTGCATTTTCATATGGTATATTTTCAAATATCAAACTCAGGTTTTTCCCTAAAAAAGCATAGCATAAATCCAGGCTGTTTCCAATAAGTCCGCCGGTAAGCAGACATTTAACCATTCTTTTAGCATGCTGTATTTTTTCGGCACGAAAAAGTACCCAGGCCAGATTTACAAACGCAAAAGTTGCGGGTCCGGTAACTGCCTTAGGCATTTTTTCAATATATCGCTTGAAAATCCGATGAAATACCAATGCGGCGCCATGCAGCATTCCCCACAGGACAAAGGACCATGAAGCTCCATGCCATAGACCGCTTAAGGTAAATACTATCATGACATTTATATAAGTTAACAGTTTTCCTTTTCTGTTTCCTCCTAAAGGGATATACACATAAGTTGTAAAAAAACCGGTCATGGTCATATGCCAGCGTTTCCAGAAATCGGCTATATTCACCGCTTTATAGGGCGAATCAAAATTAACGGGGATATCTATTCCGAACAGCTTGCCAAGTCCTATGGCCATGTCGCTGTAACCGCTGAAATCAAAATAAATCTGTAATGTATATGCCAGAATGATAAACGCCGCCTCGGGAGAACTCCAGTTGATGGGAACCGTATATCCCAAGGTTACAACTTTTCCGAAACGGTCCGCAATCATAGTCTTTTTAAAAAGTCCTGTTATGAAGTACTTCAATCCTGCCGCCATTGTTTCCGCATCGGGCTGCCAGCGCTTTTTATCTGAAAGCTGAGGTATAAGCTGCTTGTGCAGCACAATCGGACCCGCTACAAGCTGCGGAAATAAAGATACAAAAACACTGTAATCAAGCAAGGAATATTCGCTTGTTTCTTCACGGTAACTGTCAACAATAAAAGAAATCTGCTGAAAGGTAAAAAAGCTGATTCCCAATGGAAGTATAATATTGCGAAGTCCGATGTCCGTACCGAATACTGTGTTTACATTGTCTATAAAAAAATTATAATATTTAAAGTAGAACAGTAAAAGTAAGTTGGCGCTCACTCCAAACACGGCTAAAGCTTTGCGTATCACCATGTTTCCTGTTTTATCCGGACTGAATATTCCATATAGCCGGTAAACTAAATAGTTGCCGGCTATACTGCCTAAAAGAAGGGCAATATACTTAGGGTTATAGTATCCGTAAAACAGAAATGAGGATAAGAGCAGCAGCACTTTTGCCCCTGTATGCATTCTGAATTTATGAAGCCCGTAATATCCAATCAATACTATCGGCAGAAATACAAATACAAACAATTGGGAATTGAACAGCATCTTTTTTGATTTCCTCCAAATTAATCTTCCGTAGGATTAACGTGAACCATACAATGCTTACAGTTGGTAAAGTCATTCTCAATGACGTCATGCACCTGCTCTGCAATCCTATGGGCATTTCCTAATGTCAATTCTCTGTCTAATAGAATTTCCAGGTCAACATAAATTTTATCACCGAAAAGTCTTGTTTTTAAATCATCTATTCCGCGTACCCCGTTGACATTCAGGGCTGCATCCCGTATTTTCTGCTCCGTCTCGCTGTCGCAGCTATGGTCTACCATCTTATCAAGACCGTCTTTAAATATATCATAGGAGACTTTGAGGATGCATAAACTGATAACGACTCCGGCAACAGCATCCATGATTGGATATCCCAATCTTGCAAATAAAATACCTGCAAAGGAGCCGATTGACGAAAGCGCATCGGAACGATGATGCCATGCGTCCGCCATCAGCGCTCCGGAATTAATCTTTTTGGCTATAGCTCTAGTATACCAGAACATCCACTCTTTTACCACAATAGAAATTACCGCGGCAGCAAGCGGCAGCAGACCGGGGATGGCCAGTTCGGCATAATTGCCCGCTGCTATTTTTTTAATACCTGACATGCCTATACCGGCACCTACGATAGCAAGCAGCATGGCAAGAATAATGGCAGCAACGCACTCCATACGTTCGTGACCGTAAGGATGCTCATGGTCTGCTTTCTTTCCTGCCATCTTAACGCCTATGATCACCACAAAGGTACTGAATACGTCTGAGGCGGAGTGAACGGCGTCCGAAACCATAGCGTTTGATTTTCCGATAATACCGCTCAAAAGCTTGAGCAGAGAAAGCGCCAGATTGACAATGATACTTACTGTAGAGACTCTGTATGCCGGATTCTCCATTGCGCTTTTTTTATGTATGCGTTTTTGCGTTGATTGTTTTCCTGAATCACATCCATCCATGTATGTATCCTCCTGTTAATTTCGGATAAACTCCATTAACACTAAAAAACACCTGTAGAGCAATAGTAGTAACTACTGTCCCACAGATGTCTGTAATCTGCTGTTACAAAGTGTAACCCGGCTTAGCAGAACCTTAAAATCTGCCGCCTGCTCAGTTTGTACTGTAAATATGCTGCCTTCAGGCAGTTAGCAGTGCAAAGAGTTTAAAATTAATGTTTATTTAGTATATGATACTTTTGGGGTTATGTCAAACTTAATTTTATTTTTTATCATAATTTTATCGCCTCTGTCTGGCGACGATTTTTATTGAGCAAATTACAAATATATGGTAAAATAAGCTCAGGCTCGGCAGCCGGAGAAAACACAAGCGCTGCTTGTGTTACAAGAATTACTTCGTAATTCTTATTGGAGTGATATATGTTATTCGTTTCTGTGGCTATGATAAAAAGCGCAAGTGTGGTGCACGGGGGTATATAAATGATTAATTATAATGAAGCGTATGCAAAACTGGAAAAATACGGTCAGCTTCATGTCCTGAAATATTATGACGAGCTGACGCCTGATGAACAAAAAGAACTGCTGCAGCAGATAGAGGATACGGATATGGAAGTGCTGTCGTTGTGTTCGCATAGAAACGATCCGGACGAAAGAGGAAAAATTACGCCGCTTGCAGTAATGCAGCTTCCTGAGATTGAAGCAAACAAGGAAGAATTTACGTCTGCCGGAATAGATGCAATCAAGGCAGGAAAGGTGGGCGCAGTCCTTCTGGCGGGTGGTATGGGTACGCGGCTTGGTTCCGATGCTCCCAAAGGAGTATACAATATAGGCATTACAAAAGAAGTGTATATTTTTGAACGTCTGATTGAGAATCTGCTTGATGTGGTGAACCTGACAGGTACTTGGATTCATCTGTTTATCATGACCAGCGACAAGAACCATGAAACGACAACGCGCTTTTTTAAAGAAAAAAAATATTTTGGTTATAATCAGGAATATATCACGTTTTTCATGCAGGATATGGCGCCTGCGTCAGATTACGAAGGTAAGGTATACATGGAAACGAAGAGTAAGATGTCCACATCTCCTAACGGTAATGGAGGCTGGTTCTTATCTATGATGAAATGCGGCGTAGTTGATAAGATTCGTAAGGAAGGGATTGAATGGCTGAACGTCTTTGCGGTGGATAACGTGCTGCAGAGAATTGCAGACCCATGTTTCGTGGGTGCGACAATACGGAAGAATTGTGCCGTAGGAGCAAAAGTTGTGCGTAAGAATGCACCGGATGAGAAAATCGGCGTGATGTGTCTGGAAGACGGCAGGCCGTCAATCGTTGAATACTATGAACTGACTGAAGAACTTATGAATACAAAAGATGCGAACGGTGAACCGGCATATAATTTCGGCGTCATTCTGAATTATCTGTTCCGGGAAAAAGATTTGGAGGAAATTGTGGCAAAGAAGCTGCCGCTCCATGTAGTGGAAAAGAAGATTCCTTATCTGAACGAAAAGGGTGAAACGGTGAAGCCGGAAGAACCGAACGGCTGCAAGTTTGAACAGCTTGTACTGGATATGGTGTATCAGCTGGATTCCTGTCTGCCCTATGAGGTAGTAAGAAATTATGAGTTCGCTCCTATTAAAAATAAAACCGGAGTGGATTCAGTAGAAAGCGCAAGGGCGCTGTGCAAAGAGAATGGAATAGAATTGTAATATAATTAAAATGATAATAGCAGCAAAATAAACAAGGAGGCGTTTTTATGGCAATTTTAGTAACAGGCGGAGCGGGATATATCGGCTCCCACACGGTGGTGGAACTGCAGAATGCAGGCTATGATGTTGTAGTAGTTGACAACTTAGTCAATTCCAGTGAAAAATCGTTGCAGAGAGTAGAGAAGATTACAGGTAAAGCGGTTAAATTCTATCGCGCAGATATTTTGGACAGGGCTGCGCTGGAAGAAGTATTTAGCAAAGAGCAGATTGATTCCTGTATACATTTTGCCGGACTTAAGGCAGTAGGCGAGTCCGTAGCTAAACCGTGGGAGTATTATGAGAATAATATCGCAGGAACTCTGACGCTGGTGGATGTGATGAGAAAGCACAATGTAAAGAACATAATTTTCTCATCTTCGGCTACCGTATACGGTGACCCGGCAATTATCCCTATAACAGAGGAGTGTCCGAAAGGACAATGTACGAATCCGTATGGCTGGACTAAATCCATGCTGGAGCAGATTCTTTCCGACATGCAGAAGGCTGACCCGGAGTGGAATGTTATTCTTCTCAGATATTTCAATCCAATCGGAGCGCATAAGAGCGGAACCATAGGAGAGAACCCGAACGGCATCCCCAACAATCTCATGCCTTACATCACACAGGTGGCAGTCGGTAAATTAAAAGAACTGGGAGTATTCGGCAACGATTATGACACACCTGACGGAACCGGAGTGCGTGATTACATCCATGTTGTAGATTTGGCAGTAGGCCATGTGAAGGCATTAAAGAAGATAGAAGAAAAAGCGGGATTGTGCATTTATAATCTTGGTACAGGTACGGGTTACAGCGTACTGGATATTGTCAAGAACTTTGAAGAAGCAACCGGTGTGAAGATACCTTATGTGATTAAGGACAGGCGTCCTGGCGATATCGCAACCTGCTATTCCAATGCGGAAAAAGCTAAGAAAGAGCTTGGCTGGGAAGCACAGTATGGTATAAAGGATATGTGCGCCGATTCATGGAGATGGCAGAGCAATAATCCGAATGGGTATGAGGATTAAGGAAAATGTGCAAGTACAGTAAAAATGAGCCAATAAGAATTACGAAGTAATTCTTACAGCGCAAGCCGCCGGGCTTGCGCTTATGCTACATATAAATACATGAAAATAAAGTGGCAGATACTTCCTCCCATGACGAACAGATGAAAAATCTCATGTGATCCGAAATTCTTATGCAGAGTATTAAAGAGAGGCAGCTTCAGCGCATAAATGATACCGCCTACAGTATATATGATACCGCCTGCAAGAAGCCAAAGGAAAGCGCTGCGTGGAAGTATATTCCATAACGGTCTGAAGACGCCAAGGCAGACCCAGCCCATGGAAATGTATATAACGGAAGAAAACCATTTCGGACATGTAATCCACAGTGCTTTAACTAACATGCCTATTATGGCGATAGCCCAGACTACGGCTAACAGTGTATATCCAATCTTATCGTTAAAAACAATCAGGCAGACCGGTGTATAGGAGCCCGCAATAAGCACGAAGATCATCATATGGTCGATTTTGCGGAAAACTCTTAAAATGCGGTCTTTGACGGTAATGCTATGATAGAGTGTGCTGGCGCCATATAATGCAATCATGCTGAGCATAAAGACAGCCATTGCTTTGAAGGCCGTAGAATCAGCTGTAGCCGCTGTTTTTACCAGAAGCGGAGTAGATGCAAATACAGCCAGCATCATAGCAATAAAATGGGTAATTGCGCTTCCGGGTTCACGAATTGTTATTTGCATATTGGTTCACCAATCCTTTCCAAATTAATCATTATCAGTAGTGTTATACTATGACATGTGATGTAGTTTTAAAAACTATGTGTAATACAATATAATACTACTTCATATAATACGCAAAGTCAATAGAGAATATACAAATATTTTCCTAAATTTTTATGAATTAGAAACTAAGATGGCAGACTGCACAAAATGTTCTCTTGTGCCTGCTGCGCTAAATGGATTTTCTGAATATTCCGGTGCGGCTGTGAATACCGGACGCAACCGCCCGCTATTCGCAGTCCGGGCTCAGTGCGTGCTTTTCGGGACATCCATGTCCCGAAATTGCCGGTTATTGAACGGAATATTAAGAAAATCTCATATGACTTCGCAAGGCACTTCGAGAACATTTTGTGCAATCTGCCGGCCGAAGTTTTATATATGTGAATTTTGGGGTTCAAGTCTTTTGGAGTAATTGCAAAACTCTCTATTTCCACAAAATAGTTATTTTCAATACGTAGTTGTACAATATATGCAAATTGTGACAGGGTGCTATGGAGCCGTCGGTACTTAGGCTGCGTATTTTGCAGCCTTATGTAC
>CAZRKN010000038.1:0-38927 GCA_964600805.1 uncultured Bacteroides sp.
AGTACTCAAAATGAATAACCTGTTCGATTATGCCAATATGGCGATGGGCAGGGCGTTATATAAAGAAGAGAATTATGAAGCTTCGCTGCATTATTCAAAGCTTGCAAAGGATTATGAAGGATATTCGGATTCTTTCTGGGAGATCAGAAATAACTGGCTTAAGCGGAATCTGGCGGCAGTAATCGTCATTGTATTTATTCTGTATGTATTAAAGAAAGTTATAGACATACTGGATAAGAAAAAACATATTCTTGATAAGCCGAGAAAAACCATTGAGCGGTTTGGCAATATCAGAATTGTCAGCGAGCTGCGTTATATGTTTTATTATATGCGGCATCCGATTGATGGCTGTTATGGTATTAAGAGAGAAGGAAGGGTTTCCGTACTCAGCTCGAATATATTACTTGCCTTTATAATGTTGTTTTATATTATTAACAAGTATTTCTGCGGATTTTTGTTAAAAGAAGTCCGTGAAGGAAGCTATGATATTATCTCAGATATCGGACTTATACTTATTATACTGGGATTGGTAGTCGGATGTAATTATCTGATGTGTACTATTAATGACGGTGAAGGCAAATTTAAGCATATATACTGTTCCTTCATTTACAGCATGGCGCCATATCTGGTATTTATACCGATTTTGTTTGTACTGTCCCACGTGCTTACCTTTAATGAGGTATTTTTCGTAGAATTCGGAACCCTTTTTATGGTAGTGTGGATTGCGGTACTGGGATTTATAGCGATTAAGGAAATCAATAACTATACGGTCAAAGAAACTTTTAAAATCATATTCCTGACGCTGTTTACTATCTTTATCGCATGCCTTTTGGCTTTCATTATCTATGTGCTGTGGGCGCAGGTATTTGATTTCATTCAGTCTCTGTTTGGAGAGGTGGTGTATCGGATTGGCAACTAAATTGACAACGAAATTCAGAAAAATAATAAGTCTGTTTTTGACACTCAACTTAATCCTGCTGTTATTACCTGATACATGGCTTATGGGGATTGGTACAACGCTTAAGGTGCAGGCAGCGGGGGAGATTAACGGACACTCCCTGATTGCCGAAAATGATAATCTTGCCTTATATATGAATGAGGAAGATTTATCAGTAGTCGTAGAAGACAAAGCGACCGGCGCTTATATGGAGTCTTCTATCAGCTATGACGATGGCAAGAACAATAATACATGGCTGGGAGCAATGCGCTCTGCACTTGTACTTACCCTGATTAACCAGAATGATGATACCAAACAGGCGGATTTGGTCAATGACAATGTAAAAAAGAATATCCAATATACAGACAATGGTTTTACAGCTGAAGTTTATTGGAGTACATATCAGATTGGTATGACGCTGGAAGTTTCTCTTTTAGAAGATGGATTGATGGCAAGGGTTGCAGATGAATCCATAAAAGAAGACGGAGATAAATACTTTATCGGTACGATTGCCATCTATCCGTATATGGGAACTTCCTATTTGGATGACAAGGAAGGTTATCTGTTTGTTCCTGACGGTAATGGGGCATTGATTTATCTGGATGATAAAGAGGGAAGGTTTAACAGCGGATATTCTTCCATGATTTACGGAAACGATATAGGATTTACCGAATCATCAGCAACTTCGTTCCTTTGGAACAAGTTTGAAATGGTTACGGAGGCGGAACAGGTTATAGCGCCGGTGTATGGTATAGCTCATACGGATGACAAGATTGCATATCTTGCAGTTGTAGAAGAAGGCGCTATGAGAGCGACTATCGAAGCGCATCCTAACGGCGTCAGCGTAGATTATAACCGTGCATATGCCAAGTTTATTGAAAGAAGGCTTTATACGCAGCCGACAAGTAATAACTCCACGGTAGGTTCCCTGCATTTGTCCGAAGCGGAAAGAAGTCATTCTGATTTACAAATTCGATTTCTGTTCATGAGTGGAGATAAAGCTAATTATGCAGGTATGGCAAATGCCTATCGTAATTATCTCATTAACAACGGAACACTTTCTGTTCAGCCGGATGATTACCGTACAAGGATTGATTTCATGGGAACAGAGAGGGAAAGCTGGGTTATCGGTACAACGGCGGTTGTTATGACGACGGTAGATGATATCAGGGAAATATATGCGGATTTGGCAAACGAAAACGTAACTGATATCTTTACATTATATAAAGGCTGGCAGGACGGAGGACTTTATAACATCCCGATAACCAAATACAAAGCGGATTCCAAAATCGGCGGAACCGGAGAACTGACAAAACTGATCAAGGATACGCAGAATGACGGAATAGAGTTTTATCTGTACAATGATGCGCTGAGGATTAATCCGGATGAACAGAATGCCACTTTCAATGTTGTTAAGAAGATTAATAAGAGGAGATTTGAGGAAGACACTTATCAGGATGTTTATGAAACGATGCTGTATCTGACTCCTGAACGAAGCAATACACTGGTAAATAAATTTATAACAAGCTATACAAAAAATAATGTAAATAATCTTTGTATATCAGGGCTCAGCAATACCTTGTTTTCGTGGAACTACAGCGGAAACGTTTATACCAGATACGAATGCGGCGCTAAGTATGCGGATACTTTAGCGGCAGTGAATGAAAAAACCAATCTGGTGCTTGAGCAGCCGTTTGCATATCTGTGGCAGGACACTAAAGCGTTTATAGATATGCCGCTGTATACATCGAGTTACATATATGAGGATGTAAGCGTGCCGTTCCTTTCCATTGTATTAAAAGGTGTGATGCCTGTATATTCCGAATATGTGAACTTTGAGGCGAATAAGCAGGAGTTTTTCTTAAAGATGATAGAGACGGGTACTTACCCATCATTCTATATCACTAAGGAAAGCGCATCCGAGCTGATTTATACCAATTCAAGTGATATATACAGTTCAGAATATGATGTATATAAGAGTACGATTGCAGAGTATACACAGGCGCTTAAAGAATTGAACGATAAGGTTTCGGGAGCATTCATTACCGGGCATGAGATTATGGATAATGGTGTTAACGTAGTCACTTATAGTAACGGAGTAACGGTTTATGTCAATTATAACAGCTATGCGGAAACTGTAGACGGACATACCATTGACGCAATGTCCTATGAGGTGGATTAAATGAGTAAAGAAAAAAAGCAGAAAAAACCAAAAATTAAGCTTGGAAAACTTGAAAAAAGAGAAGCCAGAGCAGGATATTTCTTCGTAGCCCCCTGGTTAGTCGGAGTTCTGCTGTTTACGCTGATTCCGCTTGGGCAGTCATTCTATTATATGTGGTACAATATAAGAATTACGCCGCTGGGCACGAATTTCAAATTTGTCGGAACTCAGAACTTCACCCAGATTTGGATGGAAAACCCTGAGTTTCCACAGCAGCTGGTGACTTATATCTGGCAGACTATTATAGAAGTTCCGGTTATCGTAGTATTTGCGCTGATGATTGCAATTATGCTGAACGGAAAGATTAAATTGAAAGGATTCTTCAGGCTGATATTCTTCCTTCCTGTTATTATCGTCAGCGGACCGGTCATGAATCTGCTGGTCAGTCAGGGAGCGGCCTCCATTCCGTCAATGAATGTGCAGTCAATAAAAACGGCGTTAGATGAGTTCCTGCCTCACTCTTTAGCGGAAAACATAAGCGATATGTTCGCTAATATGATTATGATTCTCTGGTATTCGGGGGTTCAGATTTTGATTTTCTTATCAGCGCTGCAGAAAATGGATCCGGCGCAATACGAGGCGGCTAAGATTGACGGTGGTTCCAACTGGGAATGTTTCTGGAAGATTACGCTTCCGACCATCAAGCCGATGATACTTTTAAATGCGGTTTATACGGTAATTTTCTTATCCGGTAACGAGCAGAACGAACTGATTAATATGATTCAGTCGGCAATGTTCTCGGGAACTAAGGAAAAAGGATACGGATATGCTTCGGCAATGGCATGGATGTATGCGCTGATTGTTACTTTAATCGTATTATTATTCTTCCTGCTGCTTGGCTCCAAGAAGGATATATATGACAGACAGGTAAAGAAAGCACAGAGAGAGAGAAAGAAAGAAGCCAGATTAGTTAAACGTATAGAGAGGAGGGGAAAGAGAAATGTCAAGAAACTCGAAAAAGCAAGAAAGAAACGCAGCTACAAAACATATGACGGCAGTGGAGACTATTAAATCAAAGTTTACCAAAGAAAAAATCCACAGATTTATCTTTGGTACTAAGGAGAAACAGGGCGCCGGAAAACAGATTATTGTGTATGGTCTGTTAATATGTATCGGGTTCGTATACCTTTACCCCGTACTTTATATGTTCAGTACCAGTTTCATGAACAGGGATGACTTGCTGGATACTTCGGTGAAGTGGCTGCCAAGCACATTATTTACGCAGAACTTTATTGATGCGGCAAAATCCATGGATTTCTGGGTTTCCTTTTTAAAAGGAGTGGTGATTGCCGGACTTCCGACTTTGTGCAATGTAATTATTTGTATGATTATCGGATACGGATTTGCCAGATATGATTTTACAGGTAAAAAGATTATGATGGGGCTTTTATTATTTACTTATATCCTGCCAAGTCAGGTAACCATGATTCCGACTTATGTATTGTATAACAATATCGGAATACTTGGTACGTTGTGGGCGTTTGTTATTCCCGCAATTCTTGGGAACGGGTTAAATGCCCCGATATTTATCTTGATTTTCTATCAGTTTTTCAAGCAGGTGCCTAAGGTGCTGATGGAAGCGGCGGCAATTGACGGAGCGGGACATTTTAAATCATTTTTCAAAATTGCGGTTCCGTCTGCTATACCGGCAATAATTACGGTAGTATTATTCTCATTCGTCTGGTACTGGAATGAATCCTATCTGACTGAGATGTATGTGCGCGGACTCTCAACCAAGAGCATCTGGACGAATCTGGTTATACAGTTGAAGAACTTTGATACGTCGTTTGAGACCAGGGCGACGGTAGGCGATACGGCTACCAGCCTGAACGAGTCGGTGCGAATGGCAGCTACGACCTTAAGTATTCTGCCGCTTCTGATAATGTATTTCTTCTTACAGAAGCAATTCGTTGAAAGTATAGACAGGGCAGGTATTACCGGCGAATAAAATTTCAGGTCTTTATTTCCGCGGGTAACGGGCCAAACAGACGCGCTGGCGCGTATATTTGGCGACTGCCGCGAGAATTCAGATAATAAACAAAAAGGAGGATTAGAATGAAAAAGAAAGTTTTAGTATCTGTGGCGCTGATAACGTCACTGGTTCTCGCTCTTACAGCCTGCGGTTCCAACGGCGGAGCAGGCGGCGCTTCGGGTAAGGTGGATGAAAATGGTGTAACAACTGATGAAATCACATTAACCTTCTGGCATTACGAAGATGAGACCACAATCAATATGCTTGCAGAGAAATTTATGGATATGTACCCGAATATCACGGTAGAAACCCGTGTTATTGATGATATGAGTTCAGATCTTTCTGCAGCGGCAGCAGCCGGAAATTTCCCGGATGTATTTGAAGGAACGGATTCCGATACGGCGCTTGCAAACCAGTATTGGGCGGATATTTCCGAATATTGGGATGCCGACCCTGAAAATCAGAATCTGATGGCTACCATTAATGAATATGGGATTGGATGCTTCGATACCAACGGAAGGTATGCAGCGCCGATGGTTTACTGGCCGAGTGCTATGTTTATTGACAGAAATGTAATTGAGACACTGAATCTGGAGATGCCCCGGACAGACTGGACATGGGAAGAGATGATTCAGCTTGTCAAGGATGCAACTGTAGATACCGGAAGCGGTATGAAGTATTTCGGTCTTGGATATTACAACAGACTTGATTCACTGTATGGTATTGCAGCCTGCTCTCCGGACGAAAGAGCATTGAAAGGTGAATTCGGTTTTGACGGTAATGATTTTGACCTTTCCTATTGGGCAAAAGGCGAGCAGGAATTTTCTGACTTAAAGCTTGGCGGTTATGTAGCACCACAGCAGGAAACACAGGAAATGGAAGACTGGACAGGTGACTGGGAGGCATGGTTTGGCGCAACAGCCCACGTGGCAGTATTCTCAGAAGGCTTCTGGACTTACATGAATCTGTGGGGTGCAAACGGCTATCAGGAGCAGTACGGTTTGGATATCATTCCTTATGTAACGCCGAATGTTATTGATGAAAAAGAGCACAATGTCATTTCTACAATGTATATGGGCGGTGTATCTACATCCTGTAAGTACCCTTATGAAGCATATCTGCTTCTGAAGTTCATGGGATGGGGCACTGACGGATGGAAGGCAAGACTGGAGATTTATAAGGACGAGTCTATTACAAATGCTTCAGGTACTCCTTTGAAGAATTCACAGATGCCTATGCCTATTACGCTGAATAAGGAAGTATGGGATGGTTACAGCTCATTATTCCCTCAGGATGCTGACCATAAGTCATACTGGGATGACTTCTTTGCAAGCGTGACGAGACCGGTTCCTTATGGATGGTATAACATAGCAGGTTACTGGAATTTCTGCGACCAGTACTTTAACAAAATAGGTATACATGATCTGGTAGATAAGGGTACTGCAAAGGCAGCAGATTATGTGGAAGCGGCAACTGAGCAGGCAAACTATTATCATGCAGAGGCAATGATTGCTTACTTTGGACCGGATGGATATGATGTCCTGTCTGATGAGGATATTGCAAAGTATCAGGAAATAGTAGATTCCTTTGCACCACAATAAATCAAAAATAAATATAATCTAAAAATGGAGGAAGAGAAATGAAAAAGAAAGTTTTATGTACTTTACTTTGCGCATCTTTGACTTTAGGCATGCTGACAGCATGTGGAGATAATAATAATGCGGCAGATAACGGTACAACTGACACTAACCAGACAAACGAGGATAATTCTTCAACGGATAATGCGGGTGACACTACACCCGAGCCTGCTGAAGTAACAGCAGAGGCTGTTCCGGATGCATTTGCACATTACACATTTGACGGTGATGATGAAGGCTATACAGCTGTCGTACAGGTTGAAGACGTGGGCGATAATGACGGAGCTAACTTCGGCATTGCGGATACGGATGCAACTTTTGCATATGCTGACGGTCCTGTAGGCCAGGCAATTTATCTGGATGGAAGCTACGGCTTAAAATTGAACTTAAAAGCTACCAACACTGACAGTTATTCCGTATCTTTCTGGGTAAATGCAGACAGACTTGCTAACTATGGTCCGACTTTGCAGATTGGTTATGATATCGGTAAGGCGGCCGATGCAGGCAACAATGTTACATGGATGAATGTAACGCAGTCCGAATGGGGCGCGGATAATGCAAAGATTTTCCCTATCGTATGGAGCCGTAATGAAGCAAGCGACGCTCAGGACGGTACAGACTGCTGGCCTTGGATGTACGGATGGGATGATTCCATTCATGGTAAGAGAGAATGGGCTATGGTAACTGTTGTATGTTCCGGAGAAGTACAGAACAGTCCTTTAGGTTCTACGACGGCAGGCGCTCAGTATTACCTGAACGGACAGCTGGTATATGATTCACAGGCAAACTACACAAACAATACTTACTTCGAGTATACATGGGATGCAACCCTTGCTCCTAACATCATGAAACCTACATCCGATTTTGAGTCTTATTTCGGTATCAACTACTGGGATACAGTATTCAAGGGCTTTGTAGATGATTTATATGTATTTGATTCTGCATTGACAGCAGGTCAGGTTCTTTCACTGTATGAGATGGGCAATCCGAACGTTGAATCAATTGCTCCTGAAACAGGTACGGAAGTAGAGGTAGAGGAGCCTGTAGCAGTAGATCACAGTGATGTTACCACAACAGGTACTGTTGTAGGTGCAACAGACTGCTCAACAGCATTCTGGACAGAGTTTTCTGATGTAGTTGAGGTTGCAAACGGTGAATCAGTAACAGTAAACTTTAAGAATTATTCTGATGAACTTGAGAATTGGCATAATTTCCTTGTTGTACTTCAGAATGTAGCAGATGTTCATTCAGCAGACGACAATGCGGATTATAAAGAATACGCAGTATGCCGTGCAGATAACTGGGGCTGGGGAGCAGGTTATGACGGTATTGCTACACCGGAATGTGACTGGAACTGGGATACTTTCAAGGCAGATATTGACGGTGCAGATATTGAACTGACAATTACCAACAATGGTGACAGCGCAGATATCGTTTTCGTTGCAACAACTGCTGATGGCGCTACTTACAATCAGTCATATAAAGGAATCGCAGTTGACGGTTCTCTGTATTACTGCTTCACTGTAGAGAATGCGTTTATTGACATTCAGTAATAATGTGAAAAATAAATTTTTTCAACTGAACTTGTTAAGTTTATGCAAATGACAACAACACTCCGGGTTACGGATTATCGGAATCCGGAGTGTTTTTAATTATTATAATTGATAATATTATTAGAGGAGATTCAGGAATATGGATGAGAAGAGAAGAAACGGTAAAATAACAGAGTACAATACCCCTTTTATAGAGCAGAGAGCAGATCCTTATGTGTACAGACATACAGACGGAACATATTATTTTACTGCCTCCGTTCCCGCATATGACTGTATCGCATTACGGAAAGCAGAGACTTTGGAGCAATTGAAGACGGCGCAGGAGACAATAGTATGGAATAAACACGAGTTCGGGGAAATGAGCAAGCATGTATGGGCGCCGGAGCTGCATTACCTGTTTGGAAAGTGGTATATTTACTTTGCAGCAGGAGAAAAAGATGATATATGGAAAATCAGACCGTTTGTTTTGGAATGCCGGGGAGAGGACCCGATGACGGATGGATGGGTGGAAAAAGGTAAGATGGAAAGATCAGATGATGACATTTACTCCTTCGAGGCATTCTCTTTAGACGGAACGGTCTTTGAGAATAAAGGAAACTATTATTATGTATGGGCGGAAAAAGTCAGCGTAGGAATCCAGATTTCCAATCTGTATATTGCCAGAATGGAGTCTGCAACAAAACTTGCTACGGCGCAGGTGCTTTTGACAACACCCGACTATGACTGGGAACGTGTGGATATATGGGTGAATGAAGGACCTGCGGTGATTAAGCATGATGGCAGGATTTTCCTGACTTATTCCGCAAGCGCAACAGGTGAATGTTATTGCATGGGAATGCTGAGCATTGATGAAAATGAAGATTTGCTGGATCCAAGGGCATGGAAGAAAGAAAAGAAACCGGTACTATGTTCCGATAGGGAAAAAGGGTTTTATGGTCCCGGACACAACAGCTTTACTAAACTTCCGGACGACAGGGATATTTGTGTTTATCATGCAAGAACCTATTTGGAAATTGAAGGGGACCCGCTCTATGATCCTAACAGGCATACAATGTTAATGGAAGTAAAATGGAATGAGCAGGGATATCCCGTATTTGATTATGCAAATAAGGTATTCTGAGAAAGGGGGCATAGTTATTAAGATGAAAAGGATTATAACTGCTGTAGTGATAATGATTCTGTTTAGTGGGTTTATGGTCTTGCCCGTATCAGCGGAAGACGGAGCCTCCGGTACTGCAAGCCAGGAGGGGATTACGGTAACGATTACAACGGATAAAGCTGAATATAATGCCGGAGAAGAGATACATTATACCATTACGGTTGAAAATAATAAAAAATATTGGAATGTGAATTCGACAAGCTTTACTTACAGCAATTCGGAAGGAATTGTGCCTGTTTCGGAAGATTCCATGCCTACACAGATACCGGAGATTGCTTCAGGAGAAAGCTATGAACTGAACGGTATACTGATTGGTGACAGTGAGTTATTTGCTTCTGCGAAAGGGGGCAGTGTGCCGGTCGGCATTATTGCGGTATGCGCCGCAGTTGTATTGGTTATTATTGCGGTTGTTTTTATTATCCGTAAGAAAGGCGCGAAGGGTGCAAAGAATGCATTAATACTTATTATGGCGTTGAGCGCACTTGGAGCATCTATGCCGTTAGAGGCGGCGGAATATGAAACCGTTACGATCAGACCGTATGTGAAACTGCAGTATGCGGGAGAAGAGATTATGATCCGTGCGGTTATGGAGCTGCATGTGCAGCAGCAGGTTTTGGAAATAGGAGTTGAAGACAGAGAACTTGCGAAGAAGGTTACATGTCATGATCCTTCCATCTTTCGCGATGCGGACGGAACTTACTATATTTTCGGAAGTTTCCTGGCCGGGGCATCTACGCAGGATTTGTTTAACTGGACCAGTATTGATGCAGAATTTCAGGGTTCTTTTACCGAGGATGTTAAAACGCAGATTCGGGCATGGAATGACGATGCTTCTGCGGGAAACTGGAACGACTATCTCTGGGCGCCGGATATTATCTATAATCCTGTAATGGAGAAATACTGTATGTATCTAAGCGCCAACGGTGATAACTGGAAATCGAATATTGTGCTTTTAACAGCGGATGCGGTTGACGGCCCGTATGATTATGCAGGTACGATTGTATATGGCGGTTTCAACGCAGAAGATTATGGTGAGACGGATGCACCGCAGGTATTGGGTGAATCTGAGATTCCTGAAAGATATATAACCAACGGTGTCGATAACAGGAAGTGGGGCGATATGTTCCCGAACTGCATTGATCCTTGCGTTTTTTATGATGACGACGGAAATCTTTGGATGTCTTACGGCTCCTGGTCGGGCGGTATTTTTATGCTTGAACTGGAGGAAGAGACCGGATTAAGAGATTACAGTGTGTCCTATGAGACAGATATACATAGTGATGCTTATTTCGGTAAGAAGATTGCAGGAGGAGCCTATGTATCGGGTGAAGCATCCTATATCCAGAAAATAGGAGATTACTATTTCCTTTTCATTTCCTATGGAAATCTGGAAGCGGCAGGCGGGTATAACGTGCGGGTATTCCGTTCTGAAACTCCTGACGGCGGTTACGAGGATGCGCTTGGCAATACGCCATACTATGACAAATATCGTTTTAATTACAACGAAAGTGTCGGAATCAGGCTTTTCGGCGGATATAAATGGCGTAATTTTTTGACGGGTCAGGCAGCGCAGGGACATAATTCCGCTTTCGTGGATGAAGACGGAAAAGCATATATCGTATTCCATACAAGGACTACCAAAGGCACCGAGGAACACTATGTAAAAGCGCATCAGCTGTTTCTGAATAAAGAAGGCTGGATTGTGGCGGCACCCTATCAGACCAATGGTGAATCCTTGAATAACAGTGGATTTGCTGTATCGGATGTGGCGGGTAATTACGAGGTAATCATACATGAACTGGATATTGATTACGGCAGTCTGGAAACCAATAAGCCTCAGTTCATTACCTTGACAGAGGATGGTAAAGTAACGGGTGAAATGGAAGGAAGCTGGAGTCTGGAACCCGGTACGCCTTATATCACATTGAAATTAGCCGGCAATACATACAGCGGACTTACACTGACTATGAAAGTAGAGAATACCAGTATTGAAACTATGACATTTACTGCGCTTGGACTGAAGGATCAGATTACCGTATGGGGAAGCAAGAGCATAGAGTAAAGTCTGAGGATAAGGAAGACGTGATATGAGACCGGGGTTTAAACTGAATTGCCACAACCGCGAAAAAAATCCGCTATTCGAGGCGCATGATCCTTCAATGATGTATGATGCCGCAAGCGGTATGTATTATTCATATGCAACGGATGCGGCTATTACATCTGATTACAGACAGGGAATACCCATCAGACGCAGCGGAAATCTGGTGGATTTCGAGTTTGTGGGATATGCGCTCTCAAATGAAGCTGTAAAACAGGGAAGAGACAATGGAAAATATCCGCCGACAAGAGGATTTTGGGCGCCGTTTGTTGAATATACACAGGGAGAATACAGACTGTACTATTCTGCGACCAGAGCATTCGGAAGTTCGGAATCCAGAATATGGCTTGCCATAGCGGATAATCCGGAAGGACCTTTTGAGAACAGGGGAGTCGTGGTTGACTCATGGGGAACCGGCGATGACCTGCCCAATGCGATTGATCCTCATATCATAGATGATGAAAACGGAAATAAGTATCTGGTGTACGGCTCCTTTTTCGGGGGAATATATTTGAAGGAGCTGGAATTAGAGACCGGACTCTCGCTGGATCATAATCCGCATAATCTTGGAGATAGAATTGCCGTCAGGCCTGAAAAATCATACATTGACGGTCCGGAAGGCGCTTCGATAATAAGGAACCATAAGAATGGTAAATACTATCTGTTTTTATCATACGGATGGCTTGGGGAAGATTATGATATCCGTGTCGGTATCGCTGATACGGTACGTGGTCCGTACAGGGATATGGATGGACATTCTCTGGACGGGGAGTCGCTGGGTGTGAAGCTCGCAGGAAGTTATTATTTTACTGCGTCAAGGCCGCATGCGGAAGAAGGAAACGGCTGGAATTTCGGAGGATTCAGAGGACCGGGACATGGCGTACCGTTTTTCAATGAGCCGGAAGGTCAATATTATTTCGTTCACCATGTCAGAGACGGTGCCGAGACGCTGATGAAGAAACCGGAGCAAAAGGGCGACAGGGCTTTATATATTATGCACTATATGGTGGTAAGGCGGATGTATTTCGTGAATGATATGCCGACGCTGTCGCCGGAACCGTTTGCCGGAGAAGAGCCTGCTCTGCCGGAATACTTCAGATTGGATATTGTGGATGGAGTGCCGCGCTTTCCGGAGGATGTTGTACAGACGGCGGAAATCCTACGGAAGGATTATCAATGGGAGTGGATTGTTTTTAAAAATGATGATAACCATATGTTAAAAGCAAAGCGCAGCGGTATATACATACAGGATGCGCATGTGGCTGCAGGAAGCGGATACGACTATGAAAACAGTGAGGTATGTGCCATTGTATGCGGATATACAAAGGACGGCAGAACAATATGGGGAAAGAGTCTGGGTGGGTAAAGTTTGAAAGTAAACTTTCATACAATAGAATCCGGGAAATGATTCTATTGTCAGGAACTATTGATTAGTATGTGCGCTAAAGCGCACTGGGGGTGTATCTATGAATAGGAAGAAACCTGTAAATAAGGGTAGAGGGGAAAAATTTACGAAGATGGATCTCATCAAAGATTTCATTTTCTTCCTGATTACAACGGCATGCTCAATGCTATGGGTAATGACTGTGCTGTTGATTATAAGCTTTGTTACATTGTCTTATCTGCACTTTACAATAGAAGGAATGTTCATTACAGCCATAGTATGTACGGTCTGTGTGGATATTTATTATATTGTAAAGACCGTTAAGAAATATCAAAGATAAATGCTTTTGACATGCTCAAAGTCGGAAAACATAAGGGTTAACGATGTGTTTCCGGCTTTTCAAAAAATATTTTTGTGAAAATTTCCGGTATTGCGTTTGAAAGCTAATTCTGATATTGTATTTTTACCTTAATAAATACAATCTTTTGAAGTCATTTGATATCTAAGCACTGCAATATTGCAGTTATTCTTATTATCCGGCGTTTCGCCATGATTCAAAATGATGTAAAAATAACATAGGAGGTTATTAGTATGAACAAAATTATGACAGATATGTCGGAAAATGCCGGCGAAAATAGGGAGGAGTCAAAAAGAAACAGCAATATGATGATTATTTATGTAATGGGAGCGGTGGTGTTGACCATATGTGTATTGTGCCTGTTTATGCTATGGAGAAAAATAGCAGACAGGAATAAAACAGTATTAAAATCCGAGACATATACGGAAGCAGCTGACACGATTATGGCTGACGCACCTAAAGAGGATTTATCCGAACTGCAAAAGACAACTTCAAAAGACACTCATGAAATTACTGTTTCGGAAAGTATGCAGGAAGAGGAAATAAGGCAGCAGTATCTGACCGATATGGAATATTTGAGAGAAAAAGTGGAAAGCTTATTGCAATCCATGACAAAAACCAAGGAAGTGCTGGAAAAAGTCGTTAAGGAGCAGGAAGGAGATGCCTTGCTAAAAGAACAGATAAGTGAAATCACAAGGGAGATTACGAGACTGACAATTCAACTGCAAACTACGCAGGAACGCATCAGTGAACTTAAAGAATCAATAACGGTTATAAATAATGAAACCATTTTAGAAGTACAGGAGAATATAAGCGAAATCGAAGCTCAGATTAATACTATGGGTAATGATATTTCAGATATATATACCAGGATTGATTCTTTGAAGACAACGGACGCGAAACTGCAGAAGAATATAGAAGAAATAGAAAAAAATCTAAAGACTGCCGCAGAGCAGAACATGACGGATGTTTCGAATAAATTCGACAGTGTGAATGATAAGATGCAGCAGATTGAAGGAGATACGCAGACTAAGGTAGAAAATTTACAGATGCAGATAAGCAATATTCATAATAGTATACAGCAGATAGAATCATATCTTCTGCGATACCGTTATGATGTGGAATCCAATACGCTGTATTTATATCCTAACTAGAGGCATACATAAAGGCTTACATAAAGTTAAAATTCTTTTGACAATGTAATATCTTTGTGATAGGCTAACAATATATAAGTATAAAAGCGATGACGAAGAGAGTAGATATGCCAATTCTTTACAGAGAATATCCCGGTGCGCATTATGTGCCTGCTGATGAATGCAGTTGCTGAGAGGGATAGGGAAAGAACATATTGAAGATGGCTTCCGAGCAGTGCATCTGAGCCTATAGGGTAAGGCTGCAACAGGTTCCGCCTGTTATAGCGGCAGAGTATCTTATGGTACTTGACGAGGTCGCATCTGTGAGGGTGTGATGAAGAGAAGTGGTAACACGGTTATATATCCGTCTTCTTATATTTTAAAGAATATGAGAAGGCGGTTTCTGTTTCTAATTATGAAAAGAAAGGGTCGAGATTCATGAACAAAGGAAAATATTATATTACAACAGCGATTGCCTATACCTCCGGCAAACCTCATATCGGGAACAGCTACGAGATTGTATTGGCGGACAGTATTGCCAGATTTAAAAGGAGAGACGGTTATGACGTCTATTTCCAGACCGGAACGGATGAGCATGGACAGAAGATAGAGTTAAAAGCACAGGAAGCCGGAATCACGCCGAAGGAATTTGTGGATAATGTAGCAGGTCAGATTCAATCCATCTGCGATTCGCTGAACACCTCTTATGACAAATTCATCCGTACAACTGATGACTATCATGAAAAGCAGGTACAGAAAATTTTCAGGAAACTATATGAACAGGGGGATATTTATAAAGGCGCATATGAAGGGCTCTATTGTACACCCTGTGAGTCTTTCTGGACAGAATCGCAGTTAGTGGACGGCAAGTGTCCGGATTGCGGAAGGGAAGTTAAGCCGGCAAAGGAAGAAGCATATTTCTTTAAGATGAGTAAATATGCCGGCCGTTTGATTGAGCATATCAATGCACATCCTGAGTTTATTCAGCCGGTGTCACGCAAAAATGAAATGATGAATAACTTCCTTCTGCCGGGACTGCAGGATTTGTGCGTGTCCAGGACTTCATTCAAATGGGGCATTCCGGTAGATTTCGATGACAGACACGTTGTTTATGTGTGGCTGGATGCGCTCTCAAACTATATTACCGGAATCGGATTTGATGCGGACGGTAACAGTACGGAGCAGTATCATAAGCTTTGGCCTGCTGACTTGCACCTGATTGGCAAAGACATTATCCGTTTTCATACACTATACTGGCCTATCTTCTTAATGGCGCTGGGAGAACCGCTCCCGAAACAGATTTTCGGGCATCCGTGGCTGCTGCAGAGCGATGGCAAGATGAGCAAGTCCAGAGGAAATGTTATATATGCGGAGGATTTAATAGATTTCTTCGGTGTGGACGCGGTACGTTATTTCGTGCTGCATGAAATGCCTTTTGAAAATGACGGCGTAATCACATGGGACCTTATGGTGGAAAGGCTTAATTCAGACCTTGCAAATACATTAGGCAATCTGGTGAACAGAACGGTTTCCATGAGCAATAAGTATTTTTGCGGCACGGTTGAAAATAAAAAGGTTGGCGCAGCAGCAGGTGAAGTAGATGTTGATACCGATTTATGGAAGGTTATAACAGATACCTATACAAGAGTCAATAAAAAAATGGATGACCTGCGTGTAGCAGATGCAATTACCGAAACGTTTATATTATTTAAGCGCTGCAATAAATATATTGATGAAACTATGCCGTGGGCATTGGCAAAGGATGAGACGAAAAAAGACAGACTTGCAACTGTTTTATATAATCTGCTGAATGGCATTCTGGTTGGAGCGAGTCTGCTGGAGCCTTATATGCCGGAGACTGCCGTAAAGATTGCTGAACAGCTTAATGCACAGCTTATTGATTATGAAGTGCTTGAACAGTGCGCAAAGAATCAGGACATTGCGAAGGCGGCAGGGCTGTATCCATCCGGAAATAAGGTTGTTGAGACTCCGGAAATTCTATTTGCCCGCAGAGACTTAAATGAAGTCATGGAGAAAGTGGAAGAGATGTTTGCGCAGAGGAAGACGGCATCAGGAACGGGAGAAGATACCGCCGCCGAAGCAGGTAGCAAAACGGAAGCAGAAGATGTAATTGATATAGAGGCAAAAGAGACGATTTCATATGATGTTTTTGATAAGTGCCAGTTTCAGATAGGAGAGATTCTGGAATGCAGGGAAGTTCCAAAATCCAAGAAACTGCTCTGCTCACAGGTACGTGTCGGCTCTCAGACAAGACAGATTTTATCGGGAATAAAGCAGCACTACAGTGCAGAAGAAATGGTTGGAAAAAAGGTCATGGTACTTGTCAACCTTAAGCCAAGGGAAATTGCAGGGATGATGTCGGAAGGAATGCTGCTGTGTGCGGAAGATGCAGACGGAAATCTTGCTCTCATGACTCCTGAAAAATCAATGCCGTCAGGTGCGGAAATCTGCTGATTTTAAAAAGAGATAAATATATAAGGAGAAAACAAGTCATATGATTCAAAAAGAAGATTTTTATTTTGATTCAAGAGAACAGGGACAAAGAATACATGCTGTTAAATGGGTGCCTGATGTGGAAAAACCTTTTTGCATTCTGCAGATTGTACATGGTATGGCGGAGCATATAGAGCGCTATGACGGATTCGCGCGTTTTCTGGCGGAAAAAGGTATTCTGGTTGTAGGAGATGACCATCTTGGGCATGGCAAATCGGTGAAAGAAGGCGGCAAATACGGATATTTTTGCGAGAATGATGCGGCTAATGTATTGGTAAGAGATGAACACCGTCTTAAGAAGATTATACAGGAAAAGTATCCGGGTGTACCCTACTTAATTTTAGGACACAGTATGGGCTCGTTTATTTTAAGAAATTACCTGTTCCGTTATGGGACGGGAGTGGAAGGAGCCATTATTGTCGGAACCGGAGCGCAGTCAAAAGGCACTCTTTTTGCTGCAAGGGCGTTGACCGCCATACAGAAGCTTTTCTGCGGGTCCGGGCATGTCAGTAAATTGTTGGATAAGGCGGCTTTCGGAAGTTATAATAAAAGGTTTGAGCCTGCCAGAACGAAATTTGACTGGCTATCAAGGGAAGAATCTAATGTAGACCGTTATATTGCAGACCCGATGTGTGGTTTTGTCTTTACTGTAAATGGATTTGCCACATTGTTTAAACTTATTTACAACTGTGGTGATGAAGAGAAACTCAGCAAAATGCCTAAAAACCTTCCGGTTATGTTGATTTCAGGAGCAGATGATCCGGTGGGCGATTATGGACGGAGCATAGAGAAAGTGTATCGGTCATATTTGGAGCATGGTATGTTGAATGTTCAGATGAAACTATATGAAGGCGACCGCCATGAATTGTTAAATGAGACAGACAGGGAACAGGTATATGGCGACATTTATCGGTGGATTTTGCAAAGAATAGCATAAAAGGGGAGAATTGGATGAAAAAATGTCTGGGATTTCTTGTCATGCTGCTGATGATTGGCTTATGTAAAAGTACGGTAATGGCAGCGGAAACTAAAGACGTGGTAGTAGCCCTGGGGGCAGACCTGTCTGAAAGTCAGCGCGCTGCGGTACTGGAGCTTATGGGGCTTACGGAAGAGGAACTGGCGGACTGTACGGTTATTTATATTACCAATGAGATGGAGCACGAATATCTGGATTCCTATCTTGGTTCTTCCGTTATAGGAAGTAAGTCGCTGTCAAGTGTGAAGCTCACTAAGGCTTCATCCGGCTCCGGAGTTGTTGTGACAACGCAGAATATCAATTACTGCACTACAGGAATGTATCGTAATGCTTTGATGACGGCGGGGATGAAAGATATGGAAGTACTGGTCGTTGCTCCGACGTCTATTTCCGGTACGGCCGGTCTGATCGGTGCATTGAAAGCATATGAAGTAATATCGGATAAGACGGTATCGGATGCCGTATTGGATACGTCGCTGGATGAAATGATTACAACGGGGGAATTGGCGGAAAGCATAAAGGATGTCGATTCTGAGGAAGTGGAATCCTTAATAGCGTGGCTGAAAGGCAAGATAGCAGGCGGTGAACTGGATATAGGAAATGAAGCCAGTGTAAAGGAAGCGATAGAAGAGGGCGAAGAGATATTCGGAGTCAGCCTGACGGATGAAGAGAAGAATCAGATTGTCTCTTTGCTGAAGAAACTGGATTCGCTCGGACTTGACGCAGATTATTTGATGGATCAGGCGCAGAAGCTGTATGATAAGTATGGTCTTAATTTGGTAGAGAATGCTAACGATGCCATTAATGAGGCGGTAGGAAATGCATTTACGACCGCCGTGGAGAACTTTTTTCAAGGTATAAAGACATCAATATCAAATTTCTTCAAAAGCATATTTTCGTGATAATTTAACATTCCGGATGAAAATTCGGAATGTTTTTTCTTATTCTGCCAATAATAAACGGAAAAGTATGTATGCGTTTAGCGTCATGTACTTACAAATTAGAAAGGAGTATGGTTTTAAGATGAAAATTGCTTTTTTTAGCACAAAGCCTTATGATAAAATATGGTTTGAACCAATGGGAAAAGATTATGGATTTGATATACGTTTTTATGAAGTGCCTTTCAGCGAAGAGACTATTTATCTTGCAAAAAATTATGATGCTGTCTGCGTCTTTGTAAATGATTACATCACGGCAGAGATGATAGATACGCTCTATGAGATGAAGATTAAAGCAATTCTGCTGCGCAGTGCGGGATTCAATCATGTAGATGTAAAGGCGGCAGAGGATAAAATTCTGGTGCTGCGTGTACCGAGCTATTCTCCGGAAGCTGTCGCAGAGTTCGCAATGGGAATGATTTTAACCGTAAACCGTCACATCCACAGGGCATACAACAGGACACGGGATTTTAATATGAGTCTGAACGGACTTATGGGCGTGGACTTATATCATAAGACCGCCGGCATTATCGGGACAGGTAAGATAGGGCAGGCAATGATAAGAATCTGTAATGGATTCGGCATGCAGGTGCTGGCTTATGACCCATATCCAAACTCTAAATTGGAAGTAGAATATGTGGAACTGGAAGAATTATTTGAAAAATCGGATTTTATTTCATTGCATTGCCCCCTGACATCGGGAACCAGACATATTATCAATGAAGATTCAATTCGGATAATGAAAGACGGCGTTTTTCTGGTAAATACTTCCAGAGGAAGTCTGATTGATACTGACGCGCTGTTAGACGGACTGGTAGAAGGAAAATTCGGAGGGGTCGGTCTGGATGTTTATGAAGAAGAGGAAGGAATTTTTTATGAAGATAAGTCCAATGAGATTATGCAGGATGAGAAACTGGCAAGACTTATGACTTTTCCCAATGTACTGATTACTTCGCATATGGGATTTTTCACCAGAGAAGCGATGCAGTCTATTGCCATAGAAACCCTGGAAAATGCATATTCGCTGGAAAATGGACTTCCGCTTGTAAATCGCACAGAAATACGTTAAAATAGATACAAAAGAGAATCCGGAGGGAGACATAAGCGTGCCACATATTCCATATCAGATAAGAAGTGCATATAAGGATGAATGGGATGATGCGATGGCGCTGGCATGGAAAACCTTTCTGCGGTTTGAAGCAGATATTTATACTGTGGAAGGCATCAGGAATTTTGAGGATTTCATTACTGATACAACACTTCACAATATGTTTATTATGGGCGCTTATCAGATGTTCGTAGCCTTGGATGATAAAAAGATAGTAGGGATGATTACGCTGCGTAATTCATCGCATATTTCTCTGCTCTTCGTAGATGAGGAATATCACAGAAAAGGAATCGGACGTGCATTAATAGCATATTTACAGAAATATCTGCTTTCAGAGGTGGGTATTGGAAGAGTGACAGTAAATGCCGCCCCTTACGGAGTTGATTTTTATCATAAACTGGGATTCAGGGATTTAAGACCTGAAGAGGAAAGAGACGGAATAAAATATACCCCGATGGAGTTTGTTCTTTAGTGCATATACGTTTGTTTAAGGGAAAGGAATTGAGGTCAGGATGGAATATATTAAGAGTAAGGACATTTTCGTATTGATGAGAGACACTTTGAAGCTGGTTCATCCAAGATTGATGGACCACGGTTCCAAAGTCGCTTATATGGTCTATAAAATGCTGGAAGAGAAGGGTGGTTATGAGGAGTTTGAACTGGCGGACATCGTAATGGTGGTGACTCTTCATGATATAGGCGCTTATAAAACTGAGGCGGGTGTCCTGAATGACATGTTGCGTTATGAATCCAGAGACAGCAGGGCACATACGATATACGGATACCTGTTTTTTAAGTATCTGTCGCCGCTTGAGGAACTGTCTAAAGTTATTATGTATCATCATATGGATTATGAACAGCTTAAGAGTGTAGATTATGTATATAAGGATTTGGCGGCATATATTAACATTGCAGAGAAGATGGATATTTATTTCTCGGCAATGGGAAGCCAGTTCAATATGCAGATGTTTCATAAACAGGCGGGAAGTAAGCTGTCTGAAGAAGGCCTGAATTTATTTTATATGGTTGCAAAAAAATATGACATATTTACCCAGATTAAAACAGGTGAATACAAAAAGGAATTGGATTATATCATAGACTTCATGCTGTTTTCCAATGAAGATAAGAAAAAACTTCTGGAGATGCTTATGTATTGTACCGGTTTCCGGAGCGAAGCGCGTGTTGTCGATACAATCACTACGGTCAGTATTTGTGATGAATTGGCGAACAGACTGCGGCTGGCGGAAGAAGAGAAGGAACGGTTATACTATGGAGCCCTGCTTCATGACATCGGCATGCTGGTGGTTCCAAGCGATATCTTAGACGCACCGAGGAAGCTGAATTCCGAAGAGATTAAAGCGGTCAGGACTCATGTAAATATGACGGATCGATTATTAAATAACCTGCTGAGGAATGATGTTACATCTATTGCGGTGGCACACCATGAAAGAATTGATGGAAGCGGATATCCCAAGAAGCTTAAGGGCGCTCAGCTGAACATTGAACAAAGACTGCTTCAGGTGGCGGATACGGTTACGGGAATGACGAATAAGAGAAGTTATCGTGAGCCTTTACATAAAGAACAGGTAATTAATATATTAAATGATGAGGCGTCTAAAAACCGATTTGACAAGAGTATTGTGAGTACGTTTATTAATTACTATGATGATATTATGCAGAGCGTGCAGACCAGATCTGCGGAAATTATGAAAATGTACCAGACCTTGAATTCGCAGTATAATCTGGTAAGTAAACGTTTTAAAATCTGATGAACAGATTCGGGGCAGATATTGTATAACTTTTTAATATTAAAAAAATTAAGAAAGTTTGTCAAATTGTGTGGATTTTTTCACCGGTATTGATATAATAATAGATATGGAGAATGGATAAATATGAATAAATTATTTGATTTGGATAGTCCTTTTATGCGGATGCTAAGCCGGATGGGGGATATGATGATATTGAATTTACTTGTGCTGTTTTTATGTATTCCGGTCATTACGGCCGGTGCAGCCTTCACGGGAATGCATTTTGTGCTTTTGAAAATGGTGCGTGGTGAAGAAGGTTATCTGGTCAAGGGTTTTTTCAAATCCTTTAAACAGAATTTCAAACAGGCTACTATTTTATGGATGTTTATGCTGTTTGTGGTTGCATTGATAGCCGCGGATTTGATTATACTCAATACGGGAATGGATTTGCCGTGGGTGTATAGGATGCTTATTCTGGCAATCGCTCTAATTCTGCTGCTTGTAGCGGTATATGTGTTCCCGGTTTTGGCACGGTTTGATAATTCAATTAAGAATACGCTGCGAAATGCGTTCTTTTTAGCATTTTTAAATCTGCCGAAGTCGATTTTGATGGTAGTTCTGATTTTTTTACCTGCAGTGATTTTGTATTTTTCATCTTCATCTTATCTGCTTCTTTTTATGCTTATGTTCGGCTTCTCGGTGCCTGCATATGCTTCAGCATATTTATACAGCGGAATTTTTAAGAGGTTTGAGCCGGAAGTACAAGAACCGACATCGGACTATGATTTTTCTATAACAACAAATAGCGGAAATGAGGAAACGAAATGAATAATCAGGTGAAATCTATAGTGATTCAGTGGATTGGTCCGGCGCTGGCTTTGGTGGTGGCGCTGGTTGTGATGTTTTTCAATTTCTCTGAAAAGAGCGAGGTTGAGGCAAGAAGTACTGTCACTAAGAATATAACCATGATGGCGGAGAGAAGTGCATATAATTTCAAGGAAGAAATTTTGTCATTGGTGAGGGTTGGAGGACCGATTGCCGATATTCTCGGAGATAAATCGGATCTTAATTCCGAATATACCGTACAGCTTTTGGAAACTGCCATGAAATATTCGGGAGCTTACAGGATATATGCATGTGACAGAAGCGGAAACGGTATTTCCGATACGGGTGAAAAAGTGTCACTGGCTGAAAGAGACTATTTTGATTCGCTCTATGAGGTGGATGATTTCAGATATATTTTTACCATGGATGCCGGTGAGGAAGAAATGGAAATCCTGATTGCGGCTTTACCTGTTATAAACGAGGAAGAGAAAATAGGATATCTTCTTTTGTTATATCAACTCGAACAATTTCCGTCTGTAATAAATCATGTTGATTTTGCGGCATGGAATTCCGCAACTTTAATTGACAGAAGAGGAATGGTTGTTGCAGTTACAGGGAAGGGTACTAAATGGGTTTACGGAGATAACGTATTTTCAGAGTTGGAAAAGGATAATTCCTCTGCTGTCAATAATATGAGAAGCCGGGTAAACACCAATACGAGCGGTTCGGTTGCAGTAAAAATGTACGGCATGGACAATACCCTGGTTTATGCTCCGGTGGGTATGGGGGATTTGGTACTGGTTGTAGGTGTTGCTCAGGCATACATAGACAGTCGTGTAACGGCATCGTTGAGTAATTTCAGAAGTATGATAATTCAGCTGATTATTGTTATCTGTATTTTCATTGCTCTTGTTGTGATTATAAGTATTGCGTCCAAAGTGTTCAATAGTAAAACGCGGAAGCAGCTGGAGGAAAAAGCGGATACGGATCTTCTGACGGGTTTGAACAACAAGCTCGCTACTGAACGCAAAATTAAGGAATTCATAGCACAGAATCCGAATTCCCAATCTATGATGTTCATATTGGATATTGATAATTTTAAGAAGATAAATGATACGATGGGACATGCGTTTGGTGATGAGGTGCTTCGTTCCTTAGGAGAGCAGATCCGCGTGCTCTTCCGTTCATCAGATATTGTTGGACGTGCCGGCGGAGATGAATTTATTGTATTTTTGAAAAATGTTACAGTCCCTGAAGCTATCAGAAAAGAAGCAAAGAAAGTTGAAGACTTCTTTAAGGATTTTAAGGCGGGAGAATATACTAAGTACGCTGCGACGGCAAGTATCGGCGTTGCAATTTATCCGGAAGAAGGCGCTGACTTTGAAGCTATTTATAAGGCGGCTGACTCTGCGCTTTATAAAGCCAAGGAAGGCGGGAAAAATCAGCTTGCCTTTTATAAAGACAAATGGCGTCAGGAAGAGCAGGGCAGTAATGAACAGGAATAGATTTCGTTTTATAGCGATTTAGTCAAGTTGCCCAAGAAATAATCAAATTCTTGGGCAACTTGCTAATCAAAGCGAAATATTTCTAAAAAAATAAGCATTTTTTACAACGGATTGCAAAATATTTGTGAAATTGTGGTATGGAAAAAGCCTTAGAAGTTCGCTATACTGTATAAGAATTGATTATTGTAAAATAATCTAAAATAAGAAATTGATAATACTATAGGAGGCTCAAAAATGGCAAGTTTATCATTAAAAAACATCTGCAAAGTATATCCTAACGGATTCGAAGCAGTGAAAGATTTCAATCTTGAAATCGCAGATCAGGAATTTATTATTTTCGTAGGTCCTTCAGGTTGTGGTAAATCTACAACACTTCGTATGATTGCAGGTCTTGAAGATATTTCTTCCGGTGAACTGAAAATCGGCGACAGAGTAGTAAATGATGTTGAACCAAAAGACAGAGATATTGCGATGGTATTCCAGAACTACGCTTTGTATCCTCATATGTCAGTATATGACAATATGGCATTTGGTCTTAAGTTAAGAAAAGTACCAAAAGATGAGATTGATAAGATGGTTAAGGAAGCAGCTAAGATTCTTGACTTGACTCCACTTCTTGACCGTAAACCGAAGGCTTTGTCCGGTGGTCAGAGACAGCGTGTTGCTATGGGACGTGCAATTGTTCGTAATCCTAAGGTATTCCTTATGGATGAGCCTCTTTCCAACTTGGATGCTAAGCTCCGTGTACAGATGCGTATAGAGATTGCTAAATTGCATCAGAGATTAGGTACTACAATCATCTACGTAACACATGACCAGACCGAGGCTATGACACTGGGAACCAGAATCGTAGTTATGAAGGACGGTGTTGTTCAGCAGGTAGATACACCTCAGAACTTATACGAGAAGCCTCAGAATCTGTTTGTTGCAGGTTTCATGGGTTCTCCTCAGATGAACTTCTTAGATGCAGTTGTTGAAGTAAATGGTGATGTTGCAAGCCTGAAGATAGCTGGCAAGAGCATTCCGCTTTCGGCAGCAAAATCAAAGAAATTAATCGCAGGCGGTTATGAAGGCAAGTCCGTTACATTTGGTATTCGTCCTGAGGATGTATATGATTCTCCGGAGTATATCCAGAAAGCTGCATGTGTATTCGATTCCAGCATTAAAGTATACGAATTGCTTGGTGCAGAAGTTTACTTATACTTTGATCTTGCAGAATTCCCTATCACAGCTAGAGTTGATTCTCGTACAACAGCAAGACCGGGTGATGCAGTTAAGTTTGCATTTGATGTTGATAAGATTCATGTATTTGATAAAGAAACAGAGCAGATCATTACAAACTAGTTTAAGTACTTACTTAGGGGGTGCAGTTGCATCCCCTTTTTTCCTTTAGGGAGAAGGTGCAGATATAGCGAAAGCCTTTTGAACTTGAGGGCAACTGTGCATCTAATGTAGAGAGAGGTAGAATATGATTTCCAGTCAGGTTATTAAAACCAGTATAGAAGAATTAAAGTCCATTTCTAAAATTGATTTATGTGTGTTTGATTTGGATGGAAATACAGTAGCTTCCACTTTTGAACCGTCAGACATTTCGATTGATCTTATTATTGGATTTGCGAAATCGCCGGCGGATAGTCAGGTTATAGGGACACATCATTTACTTAAAGTATTGGACGAGGAAATGCAGGTTTATATTCTTGATGCAAGAGGCATGGGTGAAGAAACCTATATGATTGCCAGAATTGCTGTCAGTGAACTGCAGAATCTGATTGTTGCCTATAAGGAAAAATTTGACAAAAATAACTTTTTTCAAAATCTTCTTTTAGATAATATGCTTCTGGTAGATATATATAATCGCGCCAAAAAGCTTCATATTGAAGTTTCCGTACCGCGGGCTGTATTTCTTATAGAGACAGGTTTGGGAAAGAATAGTACTGCGTCAGAGTTATTAAACGGACTGTTTTCTTCGCAGACCGGCGATTACATTTCGGCAGTAGATGAAAATAATGTTATTTTAATAAAGGCAGTGAAATCGGAAAATGACTATGAAGAGCTGGAGCAGGTAGCAAACACTATTGTTGATATGATGAATATGGAAGCCCTGATGAATGTCAGGGTGGCATATGGAACTATAGTAAATGAATTGAAGGAAGTTTCCAAATCATATAAAGAAGCCAGAATGGCATTGGATGTAGGCAAGATTTTTTATGCGGAAAAAAAGGTTACCGCTTATAACAAGTTGGGAATCGGCAGACTGATTTACCAGCTTCCGGTCAATCTTTGTCATATCTTTATTGATGAAATCTTTGGTACTAACGTGTTGAGTGAATTGGATGATGAAATACTTTCGACAATTAATAAATTTTTTGAGAATAATCTGAATGTATCTGAAGCATCCAGGCAGTTATTTGTTCATAGAAATACACTTGTATACCGTATCGAGAAATTAGCGAAAAGTACAGGGCTGGATATTCGTGTATTTGATGATGCGCTTACTTTCAAAATAGCTCTGATGGTAGTAAATTATATGAAATATCTGGATTCTTTAGAGTATTAACAGCCGGTATATGCAATTATTAGCATGATTAGTTGAATTATTGGTGCCGAATGAGAAATCATTCGGCATTTTTTTCGTATGTGCTGCATATATATAGAAAGCAAGCTTTCTGTTTTCAAAACATGTATCTATAAACGGCACTGCCGGACTGCAATGAATAAGGAAAATGTAAAAATAAATTTTTTACACATGCTTGCTCACAGGTTGAGAAAGGAGCATTGATATTATGTATCAGAAAGAGATTATCTATATGAGTCTGTATAGCGATGATGTAAAGGAAGGCTGCGTTGGTTATCTCAAGTCGGAAGAGAGACAGGGAAAAATCAGACTGGAGCTTCAAATCAAAAATATTCAGAGAGCAGCGGCGGAAATATGTCCGATTCGCCTGCAGAGCAGGGCAGGCTGGCAAGAGGCAGGCAGCCTTATGCTCAAAGAGGGAAACGGGAAATGGACAGGAAGTGCGGCGGAGCCGATACTGAGAGCAGAAATAATTTTATCGGATACAAGTATAATAAAGGGACAGAGTAAAAATACGTCTGTAATAGAAGAGAGAGAGATAAAGCATCAAGTCATTGCGGAGTCAGGAAAAAGCAGGAACACATTACAAAACAAGGAAGAGTCAGGAGATAATGAGAATAAACTGCAAGCCAGGACAGAGTCAGGAGATAATGAGAATAAACTGCAAGTCAGGAGAGAGCCGGAAGATAATGAGAATAAACCGCAAGTTCAGGCAGAATCAGGTGAGAATGAGCTAAAAGCGCAGGTCAGGACAGAATCGGGTAAAAACAGACAAATAGTGCAGGTCAGGGTAGAAGAAAGAGAATTTGTACCGAAAAGGCGGAACAAGGCGGAAATAACCGAGTATGAGCATAGACCGCATGTTGAATCCAAGCCGGCAGAATGGAATCGGGAGCAGCAGACAATGACGGAAAATGTACCGTTATATGAAAGTAAATGGGAACAGCTTCTGGCTACATATGAGAAGATTCACCCGTATGGAGACAACAGGGTATATGTAAAACTGGAGCCTAAAGATTTTGTTATCCTTCCATCCGGATATCAGCATTTAGTGAATAACAGCTTTTTACTGCATGGATTTTATAACTATCGTTATTTAATTTTGGGAAAAGAAAAAGACTTTTATCTCGGAGTACCGGGCGTTTTCTATGAAAGGGAGAAGATGGTCGCGCTTATGTTTGGATTTGAAGCCTTTGAATGTGAGGGAGGAAATGCACAAGAAGGAAAGTTCGGATATTATCTGCGAAAAGTTGAGCTTTAAAAAGCTTTAAATACCTTCTCCGGTAAAAGAGGGGATGAAACTTTCAGACGCAGTAGGTCCCTCCTGAATGAATGCATTTTCTATGCCCAGTGATATAGCATAATCAATCAATGTGCTATATTCCTGTTCCGTTACTTTACGGTTCAGGGAAGGAATTGCAGCGGTTTGCGGCATTGGTGTATATTGATTCATGATGCTCATATAAATATTGTTTCTATAGGTTTGATATAAATATTTTATTATCTGACGTGAATCTTCTGTGCAGTCCGGTAACAGCATATGGCGTACGATTATGCCTTTTTTCATAAGAGCAGATTCGCTGATATCCAAAGTAGAATTATCTGAAGCCTCAAGGTTTTCGCCATCAGCTGCCTTAAGGCTTTCATTACCGCATGACAAAGGCGCTTCAAATACAGGACTTCCCACTTGTCTGAACATTTCCGCAATAGCGGCAGAAGCATATATGAAATAATCAGGCGCATTGGAATAACGGCTGCTGATAGCAGGAGAAAAATATTTTAAATCAGGAAGATAAATGTCAACGAAGCCTTCAAGCTGTCTTAATGTTTCAACTTTTTCATAACAACCGGTATTGTATACAATGGGAATTCTTAATCCATGTTTTTTTGCTAAATCAAGTGATTTGATTATTTGCGGAATGTAGTGAGTCGGGGTGACCAGATTGATATTGTGTGCGCCTTTTTCCTGTAATTCCAGATATATTTCCGATAGTCTTGAAATAGAAACAGCCTTACCAATAGAGTCCTTCATATATCCGGTTTTTGAAATGGCATAATTCTGACAGAAAACGCAGTGAAGGTTACAGCCGCTAAAAAAAACAGCTCCGGAACCGTTTGTGCCGGAGATACATGGTTCTTCCCACATATGAAGTGCAGCACGCGCTGCTATGATATCGCTTGTCTGTCCGCAATAACCGGTCTGTCCTGCATTTCTGTTGACGCGGCATTCTCTGGGACAAAGGACGCAGTCGCTAAGATTCATGTGTATGTCACAGCCTTTCTTTTAAATCTGCCAAAAACGAAACCGTGCGCTTTCTGTCGAACCAGACCCATGCACGTTACCTTTACAGTTAACTCCGCCAGGCACCCTTACGGCACATGGAAGCTTCCACTTAGTGCTGCTGTGTTCCCACCCTGACACGGTTCATGGATTCCCATTGCGCAAGACCCAAACTTCAACGCCACTTATAAAGGGCAGCTACACAAGTCTAAAGCCCTCAATCAAGCATCACCCCTACTAGAGCGGATTGTAGGTACAGGGCACCGCTAACGCCCCGGCTGCACGGTTTTTTAAGTATACTGTTTTTTATGCATTTTGTCAACTCATCATTTGTCGTATTTTTCTATGTATTTATTCAAAGTCTGAAATTTGCCAAAGGAAGTTTATGCAAAAATTTAATGGAACTGTGGGTGTGTTTTTGGTATGATAATCGTAAAGGACTCCTTTAGGAATAGAATGGTGCAAACCTGACAGAAAGATATGGGTACAAAGTTTGAAAGTAAACTTTCAAACTATTGATTAGTATGTGCGCTAAAGCGCACAAGGGGTATAATCATGAATATAGATGAAAAGTATATGAAAGAAGCGATTAAGCAGGCTAAAAAAGCTTATGCTCTGGGTGAGGTTCCGATAGGATGCGTCATCGTATATCAGAATAAGATAATCGCAAGAGGCTATAATAGGCGCAACACCGACAAGAATACACTCGCTCATGCAGAAATCACCGCCATCAATAAAGCCAGCAAGAAAATGAAGGACTGGCGCTTGGAGGGGTGTACGTTATATGTTACCCTTGAACCGTGCCAGATGTGTGCAGGGGCTATTGTACAGGCGCGTATCGATGAAGTCGTAATGGGCAGTATGAATCCCAAAGCAGGCTGCTGCGGTTCCATCCTTAATATTCTGGAAATGCCGCAGTTCAATCATCAGGTTAGAGTCAAGAGTGGTATTCTGGAAGACGTATGTTCGGATATGCTGACTTCATTTTTCAAAGAACTTCGTATACGCAATAAGCAGGAAAAAGAAGCGAAATCAGAAGAATGAGTAGTATTTTCTTTTTACCATCTTGGTGAAACCATAGTCGATAATAACCGGGCGGGAATCTATTATTCCCCAGTTGACAGGGCGGCGCAGGTCTGCAGTCAGAAGATTATATTTGAGGAGAATGTCATTTAATTCCGAAAGGGAGAATAATTCCTTGAGGTTACTGACATTGAAATATTCAAATAGAACGGAAATATTGCTGATTCTTTCAGCACGTTCCATAATCAGGTATCTATAGTCAGGGGCGCAAAAAAATATTTTAGCAAAAATAGGAGAATCATCTGTTTCTGAAATATAAGATTCTACTTGATTCTGCGCGTACCCTTTTCTGTTATATGCTGCTTTAATAACATAATCAGAGTCAAGCTTATATACCCGTCTGCCCGAACCTGCGCCGAGTTTTTGGTACTGATGAGCATTAAGATTATCCTGAATGGTCTGTATGTCGAAAACTACATCCATATATTATACCTGCCGATAATATAGATATAATATAAAATATGCATAAAAATAAGATTCGGAAGTGTCAAAATACATATTTTTTTGAATTTTTTAAGCGAAATGTGTATAATGGGATTATCGACAGATAGGAGAACAACTATGAGAAAGTGGATTAGCTTATTTATAATAATTCTTACCATTGGTTTAATACACTCTGAAGACGTATTTGCTGCAGAGCCTAGGTTTCCTATTGCAGAGGAAGATCTCTTGGAAACAAACGACGATTTTGAAGAAATACGGTTATTAGAGGATGATATTCGTAATAATTTTTTATTTTTTGTTGATGAGGTGCCGGAAAGTATCGATTTTTCTCAGGCGGTCAGAATTTATGTGGATACGAATCTTGTTAATCTGAAATCGACACAGAAGGAAGTGTTATTGGAGGCATTAGAGGACAGCAATTATGTATGGGTTGTTCCGATGAAAGCAAATCGGGAATGGTATTCCGTTACTATTGCAAGAGGACTGCCGTTTAATGGGGATGACAGAGGAGTGCTTACGGAAGAAGATATAGAATATATTAGAAGTATGGAAGGAAAATGGCAAATTACCGAGACGATAAATGGCGGTGTAGCAGGTTATTATAGTCAGCTCATGAATTATGGGGATGAGATTCTGAATTATGACCGCATAATATTTGTCTCAAGTCAGCCCGGTATGCGGATGCCGATTGCAATCGGTTTTAGTGAGGGGGCAGCCCGTTCATGGATTTCCCTTGGATATAAATATCCTGTCATTTCTGATGCAGAAAATACAAGTGGGAATGATAACGGAATCTATGATTTTGAAACAATTGCAAAACTGGCAAGACGTTATGATGACAGATGCTTGGATAAGAATCCGCTTACTATATGGTTTTATATTATTGCAATTTTTATATGTGCAGCAGTCATTGGCTCTCTTATAATAAGTTATAGAAAGAAAAAACATGCTGAACATATAGCGGGGCTGCAAGCAGAATTGTAACCCCGCAATTCTATTTAATATGATTCTTAATAGCTTCAAAGCTTTCCTTGCTGATGACATGCTCAATCCGGCAGGCATCTTCCGTAGCGATCGCTTTATCTACGCCAAGGCGTATCAGCCATGCGCTTAATAGCTCGTGACGCTCATATATCATCTCCGCGATTTCACGACCCGTATCGGTAAGATATATAAAACCTTCTTTAGTGACAGTGATATGTTTCTTCTCCCGAAGATTCTTCATGGCAACGCTGACGCTTGACTTCTTAAACCCCAATTCCTCTGCAATATCTACGGAACGGACTACAGGCTTTGATTTACTTAAAATTAATATGGTTTCCAGATAATTTTCTGCAGATTCGTTTACCGTCATGATTTCACCTCCTTTATATTATAAAAAATTGCGCCGTAGTGTAAAACATTCCAATGAGAATGCGAAGCATTCTCTTAATCGTCGCTGCCGAGCGACGATTTTTTATTTTATAGGAAATTACGCCGTAGCATAAATCATTCCAATGAGAATGCGGCGAGTTTGCCGTAGGCATACTCTTATTCTCTTAATCGTCGCTGCCGAGCGACGATTTTTTATTTTGATTACAAAATAGAGCATAACACAAATTTGCAAAAACGGCAAAGCTTTTATGCAAAGGTTATATAATTTTTAATAAATAAAAACAGGTTAAAATTGATAATAAAAATTTAAAAAAAGTTATTGACATCTAATGCAAGTAAGTATATACTAACTACTGTAAGGAGATGTTTACTCATGTTTTATTGTTAATATGCCAAAAGTGGATTTTAGGGAAGAAAGGAGATTATATATATGCCATTATCAATGTTGAAAGAAGGAGAACCCAACATCATCAAAAAAGTCGGTGGTAAAGAAGAAACCAGAAAATTCCTTGAGAATCTCGGATTTGTTACAGGCGGCATTGTGACTGTCGTTTCAGAAATCGGCGGAAATTTAATCGTAAATGTCAAGGATTCCAGAGTTGCCATTGGTAAAGATATGGCTAACAAGATTATGGTATAGTAAGCTAAGGCTTTAAATATAAATAATGGAAGGGAGTATGTAATATATTATGAAAACATTGCGAGAAACGTCATGCGGGCAGACTGTTACAGTAAAGAAACTTTCGGGAGAGGGTCCGGTCAGGAGACGCATTATGGATATGGGGATAACCAAAGGAGTTTCCGTTTATGTCAGAAAGGTAGCCCCTCTTGGAGATCCGGTTGAAGTAACGGTAAGGGGATATGAGCTGTCTTTGAGAAAAGCAGATGCGGAAATGATTGAAGTAGAATAATTTTTTTGAGTAATAGTTAGTATAAACTAACATAAAATAGCGGACGCAAACAATAATTTGTAATATGTAACAATAGCGCTGGATGCAGAAAAGAGGAAAATATATGTCAGTAAAAATTGCATTAGCAGGTAATCCAAACTGCGGTAAAACAACATTATTTAATGCCCTGACAGGTTCCAACCAGTTTGTTGGGAACTGGCCGGGAGTAACAGTGGAAAAGAAAGAGGGCAAGTTAAAGAATCATAAGGATGTTACCATTATGGACTTACCGGGTATCTATTCACTGTCACCTTATACACTGGAAGAGGTAGTTGCAAGAAATTACCTGATTACGGAAAGACCGGATGCCATCATCAATATTGTGGACGGTACAAACATTGAAAGAAACCTGTACTTATCAACACAGATCATGGAGCTTGGAATTCCTGTCATTATGGCTGTCAATATGATAGATATCGTCGAAAAGTCAGGAGACAAAATACATATCGATAAACTGGGTAAGAAACTTGGCTGTGAAGTGGTAGAGATTTCCGCATTAAAAGGAACGGGTATACAGCAGGCTGCCGAGAAAGCGGTTGCAGCAGCAAAGAAGCATCAGGCAGGCGCTCCTGTTCATAAGTTTGCCGCTTCGGTGGAAAATGCCATTAAGAAAGTAGAAGGTAAATTGGACGGTGTAGCTGAAGAACAGAAGAGGTTCTTTGCTGTTAAGCTTTTGGAAAGGGATGATAAAATTGGCGGGCAGATGAAAAATGTTCCCAATGTATCCGAAGAAATTGCTTCTCTGGAAAAAGAATTTGATGATGATACGGAAAGCATAATCACTAACGAAAGATATGTGTATATTTCATCCATTATCGGAGAGTGCGTTACAAAGAACGGAAAAAGAAATCTGACAACCTCGGATAAGATTGACCGGATTGTCACTAACAGATGGCTTGCGCTTCCTATTTTTGCGGTTGTGATGTTCCTTGTATATTATGTATCAGTTACAACGGTTGGAACCTTCGTAACTGACTGGACCAATGATGTGTTGTTTGGTGAAATCATTCCGCCGGCAATCGAGAGTGTGCTGACGGCTGTTAATTGTGCAGACTGGCTTCAGGGGCTTATTCTTGATGGTATTGTGGCTGGTGTCGGCGCTGTGCTTGGTTTCGTTCCTCAGATGTTAGTACTGTTTATTTTTCTGGCATTTCTGGAATCCTGCGGATACATGGCGCGTGTTGCATTTATCATGGATAGAATTTTCCGTAAGTTCGGTTTATCCGGCAAATCATTTATACCTATGCTGATAGGTACAGGCTGCGGCGTTCCCGGCGTTATGGCTTCAAGAACCATAGAAAATGACAGGGACCGTAAGATGACTATTATGACTACCACATTTATTCCCTGTGGAGCAAAACTTCCTATAATTGCCCTGATTGCAGGCGCGCTGTTCGGCGGAGCAGCATGGGTAGCTCCGAGTGCATATTTTGTAGGAATTGCTGCAATTATCTGCTCCGGAATAATACTAAAGAAAACAAAGATGTTTGCAGGCGACCCCGCTCCGTTTGTTATGGAACTTCCGGCTTACCATATGCCTACGGTGGGGGCAGTCTTAAGAAGCATGTGGGAAAGAGGCTGGTCATTTATTAAAAAGGCGGGAACAATTATTCTGTTATCGACGATTGTAATATGGTTTATGATGAGCTTTGGATGGGCGGAAGGCTCATTCGGGATGCTGGAAGCAGAGCAGCTTGACAGCAGCATTCTTGCCAAGCTTGGCAGTGCTGTTTCATGGATATTTATTCCCCTTGGCTGGAATGACGGTCAGAATGGATGGAAGATGGCTGTTGCAGCCGTTACAGGTCTTGTAGCAAAGGAAAATGTGGTTGGAACATTCGGCATGCTGTTCGGTTTCGCAGAGGTTTCGGAAGACGGCGCAGAGATTTGGGGGCAGCTTGCAGGAAGTATGAGCGCAATTGCAGCTTATTCCTTTATGGTATTCAATCTACTTTGTGCTCCCTGCTTCGCTGCCATGGGTGCGATTAAAAGAGAGATGAACAACATAAAATGGTTCTGGTTTGCAATCGGCTATCAGTGCGGTCTCGCATATCTGGTTTCACTCTGTGTTTATCAGATTGGTATGCTGGTCAGCGGAAACGGATTCGGACTTTGGACCGCGGCAGCAGTACTGGCTGTAATCGGATTTATTTATATGCTTTTCAGACCGTACAAAGAAAGTACGTCATTGAAAGTAAACAGTCGGAAGTTGGCAGGAGCCAGATAGGTTGAAGTGATGTTATTTGGAGGTGGAAAATGGGAACTCTTTTTGTTGGCATAATTATAGCAGGAATCGTAGCTCTGGCAGTCAGCAGCATGATTCGTGATAAAAAGTCAGGAAAATCTCTGCAGTGCGGCTGCGATTGCAAAAATTGCAGCGGACACTGCCGCTGATAATAATCTTATCCTTTATAAAACGGGCGCTTTCTGTTTTGGAGAGCGCCCGTTTTAAAACTATATAATCTTAGTATTGTTCATATTATCAAATCCTTTCCAATAATCGCCGCAGCAATGAGCAGCGTAATCTCTGGGGCAGCAGCCGAAAACAGTATTGAATGCTTTGGTAAATCCTGCGTGGGTTTCAAAACCGTATTCCATTGCCGCATTGCATATGCCGGAACCGTTTTTAATAAGCTCAGCAGCCGCAAAAATGCGTTTTTCTCGGACATATCCCATAACAGTTATGTTTTCTGTTTCTTTGAATTTGTGTGCAAAATGGAAAGACGAGTAACCGCAATAGCATGCAATTTCATTATATACTAAATTTGCAGTTTGTCTTTTCCTGTCTTGCTGTATACGCCTAGAATGTTCCACTTAAAAGAGATGTATAATGTTAAATAATGTTTCTAAAAGATATTTTAGTTAAAATTAACCGAAATATCTTTTAGAAAGTTGAAAAATATTAATTTATAGAGTATACTAAAAGAAATTTATGGTAAAACTAACCGAAATTTCTTTTAGGAGAGTAATTGGAATGGAACTTGTAATTAATAGAGACTATTATCTGGGACAACTAATAAAACGTAAAAATAATGGCTTAATTAAAGTTGTAACCGGAATTAGAAGATGCGGAAAATCTTTTTTGCTTCGTACTCTGTTCAAAAAACATTTACTGGATAACGGAGTAGACGAAAGCCATATTATTGAGATGGCCTTTGACTTATTTGATAATATAGACTTTAGAGATCCCAAAATCTTTTATCCTTGGGCGAAAGAACAGATTAAGGATGAAGAAAAATATTATTTTCTGTTGGATGAAGTGCAGTTGTTGGAGGAATTTGTGAGTGTACTTAATGGTTTGGCAGATAAAAAGAATTGTGATATATATGTGACCGGAAGTAATGCAAAATTTCTTTCAAAGGATATAGCAACAGAATTTGGAGGCAGAGGTGATGAGGTCCGGATGTATCCTTTGAGCTTCTCAGAGTTTATGACCATATATGACGGAAATCGTTACGATGGGTGGAATGAATATATTATTTATGGCGGTATTCCCCTTGTGGTTTTGGCAGGAAGCGAAGAACAGAAGATAGCAATGTTGGATAATCTGTTTAGAGAAACTTATATTCGTGATATTATGAAACGAAATAAAATCAGAAATATCGGTGAGATGGAATCCTTGCTTGATGTGCTGTCATCGGCAATAGGAGCCTTGACGAATCCGAATAAACTTCATAATACATTTAAGAGTGTGAATAAATCAAAAATAACAGCTACGACCATTACAAAATATATAGAATATCTCGAAGATGCGTTCCTGATTGAAGAAGCAAGTCGTTACGATATCAAAGGTAAATCCTATATAGGTACACCTATGAAATATTACTTTACGGATATGGGGCTTAGAAATTCACGAATCAAATTCAGACAAATGGAAGTAACCCATTCGATGGAAAATGTAATCTACAATGAACTTAGAATGCGAGGGTTTAGTGTCGATGTAGGGAATCTTTGTATCGTAGAACCGGATAAAGATGGTAAACTTGTAAAGAAACAGTTAGAAGTTGATTTTATTTGTAATAAGTGTTCTAAAAAGTATTATATTCAGTCAGCATATATGTTTGGGACTGAGGAAAAGATGGTGCAGGAGATTAGACCATTTTTGAAAATTAATGATTCATTTAAAAAAATTGTAATCACATCTGACACTCCAAAACCTTTTTATACTGACGAGGGTATATTGATAATGAATGTATATGACTTTTTGTTGAATTCGAATTCGTTAGAGTTATAAGAAATATTAGAAAGATATAAACCGGAGGAGAGATAATAAATGAAAGAATATAAATTTTACGGATGGAAGCAGGCTGATGTACCTGCCACAGATGAAGAGTATAAGAATATAAAAAATCCGAAGCATCTGTATGACCTGCTTTCGGAAATATGGTGTGCAGATACATGTGCACCAAGAATGAGAGACGAATGGTCTAAAGAAAATATGACGTTGGGACAGTGCTCCATCACGGCATTTCTTGCACAGGATATCTTCGGAGGTGATGTTTATGGCATCTTGAGACCGGGCGGAAATTATCATTGCTACAATGTGATAGGAGATTGCGTGTTTGATCTGACAAGCGAGCAGTTTGGTGACGAAATACTTTCTTATGAGGGAAATCCTATACAGTCAAGGGAAGTGCATTTTGCAAAGGAAGAAAAACGCTTACGATACGAATATCTAAAAGAAAAACTTAGAAATAAATTATAATGTGAAAAATAAATCAAATTTATAATGGAGAGCAGAAAAGATGGCAAATGAATCCGGTGAATGGATTATATGCGGCGTCAGTGAGGACGATCCGAAATGTATCCATACAGTAGAAGAAGCAATTACATATATCAACGAAATAGGTTTTCTGCCGTTGTTCAAGAATGATATTCCGGGATTTTCGCTGGAGGAGAGGACTGCATCAGAATATTGGTGGAGTGGGAATCCTGAGCGCGATCCGTGGGAGTGGAGAGAGATTATTGCAAGAAGCGGACAGGTGGCTTACGGCAAGTTTTTTGATAAGAAGGCAGGATTTATTTCTAAGGAATGGTTCCCGTATTTTGCTAATTATCGGAGGGACGGATATGATTTTGATGCACTGTGGGATGATGAGAAAGCTTCTATGCGCCAAAAGAAGATTATGGATCTTTTTACAGAAGATAATGCGGATGCGGAATTGTATTCCTTTGAGGTAAAACAGAGAGCCGGTTTCGGTAAAGATGGAGAGAAGAATTTTGAAGGTACTGTCACCGAGCTTGAAATGAAAATGTATCTTTGCATGATGGATTTCAGGCAGAGGAAGAACAAAAAGGGTGAAAGCTATGGCTGGCCTATTGCGGTGTATTCCACTCCTGAGCATCTCTGGGGATATGATTATGTAACTTCCGCTTATCGGGAGGGCGCTGAAGAATCCCGGAATCGGATAGTGAATCATATGAAGGAGATATATCCTATTGCTGCGGAAGCACAGATTTATAGAGTGCTTGGTATTTCACACGGTGGCGCTTTGCAGAGAAGGAAGTCGAATCGTACTGTGGCAAAAGACTGGATCGTTCCCGCTAATCCGAAATATTATGATGTGGTTGGAGCATTTGAGGCTTCTGATATTGTAACCTGGAAGCAGAGCAGTGATATACATGTAGGCGATATTATTTATATGTATGTGGCAGCGCCGTTTTCATCAATCCTGTATAAATGCAGGGCGGTAGAAGTGGATATTCCTTATAATTTTTCAGATGAAAATCTGACTTTGAAGCAGGCGATGAAACTGGAACTTCTAAAGAAGTACGAGTCGGGCGTATGGTCGTTTGAGCGGATTAAGCAGTTTGGAGTATATGCGGTCCGGGGACCAAGGAATATGCCGGCGGAACTGAAAAGAGAGATGGAATCATGCTGAAATGAAGAAAGCCTGATTTTCAAACGAAACATATAATGACATATCCGTACAGACAACTATCCGCGGTCTATAAGGATATCGTATCACCTTTATACTTATTAGAGAATGAAAATATGGTTTTTGCTGCATCAAAATATTACATAAAAAGAATTGCCTCCATTAGTTGACTAAAAAAGAACAAATAGATATAATTATTCATATGGAGACGTATCGAAGAGGTCATAACGGGGCTGACTCGAAATCAGTTTGCCTTTCGGGGCACGCGGGTTCGA